>DATAXI010000121.1:0-9859 GCA_036266845.1 Chthoniobacteraceae bacterium
CGGCGAGTGAAGTCTCCCGCGCATATTCGCGCTCCCACAGGTTGCGAATTTCCACAGCCTGCAACTCTTGCGGGGCCACATGCCAAAAACCGGCAAGCATGCGGACGACATCTTCCCAAGGGTAATTCTCCAGCCAGCGACGCTCTCCGGCCCGCTCCACGACAAGGTTTCCTTCCATATTGAACGCCTATCGCACGGGGCGCGCCTCCGGGCTGTGAACGTTTGTAAAACACCGCACATCCTGGCCGCGGCATGAGTGCGATGTAGTGTGAGGAGTACCATGACCCGCTACACCGCATTCCGTTGTCCCGAAGATCTGCTGGAGAAAGCGAAGGCCAAGGCCCGGCGCGACCGGCGGTCGCTGAGCAATTACATCATCACGCTGATTGAGAAAGATGTGACGAAGCGCGCGGGCGCGGCCTCGCGCGGAGCGGCGCCACGGGCTGCGGACTCGGGAACGCGGAAGGCGTGACTCTGGGGGCGGGTTTTGTGACGGTGCCATATCGCAAAAATTCTCAAGCGTGCCGCACCCCGGAATCGAATACTGCCTGCGCGGGTGTGGATCGCGTGCCGATACAAAAAGCATTGAGCGTGCCCGCGCCACCAATCCCTGTGGCGAAAGGGGGATTATCGATTCCCCCGGGGCCGGGAGAGATTTTTTTAGGGAATGCCGCGGGGAATTGGCGCCCGGGCGGTGTGTGCTGGCGCTGAGGCGCTTATTCCCTTGAAAGATTGCCGCCGCCGCGGAGGCGATGCATTATTCCCGACTGTGAGTAGGCTTGGAGAAATCGAAGCCGCCGCGGACCAGTTTCCTCCCCGAGGAGAAGCAGGAGTTGCCGCTTTTTCTGGCGACGCGGCTGCACGGTGAGAGAGGGACCACGCCTGAGCGGCGCAAATTCTCGAAAGAAGAAATGGACGCCTGGATCGCGGAGGATGATGCCGATATGCGCGAGTCTGCGGGAAGGGGCGTGAGGCTGTTCCTCGATACCGGCGTGCTGCTTGCGGCTTCGGCCTCGGCCAACGGAGCATCGCGCGAAATCTTCGTGCTCGCTCCAACAAAGGGCTGGGTGCTCATCGCCACTCCCTACGGCTTGGCCGAAGTGATGCGCAACCTGCCGGAATTTCCTCCGGCCACGACGACGAACTGGCTGCGGCTCCGCGTTCAAATGCTCAGCCGCTCTTCACGAACCGCATTCAAGTAGTTCTCGGCCTGCCGCGGTGTGAGATGCGCTTCCTCCTGCAAGCGGCGCAGGGCCTCGCGCGGCGGCAATTGCTCACTTTCCGCGGACTGATTTGGACTCGCCGGTCGTAATTCCACAACTCCATTGCCCTTGCGAATCTGGATTTGCTCGCCCGCAAGGGCAAAATCCACGAGCTCTCCCAAACCGGGCGCAGCTTCCTCCACAGTCAATCTCTTCATTGGTAGATACCTAAATTAATATTGCGCTTGCCGCAATGAGACTTTCCAATTCCAGGGATCGCCCAGATGGAGAATGCCGACGGCTGGGGATTCCAACCTTTCTCGCGATTATTTATACGATCTCGCCGCGGGCCTCACCTATGGTGGTGGTCAGTAACACCTCGCCACTCTCGAATCTAGCCATTGTCGGCAGGCTCGCCCTGCTGCGGGGTCAATTCGGCACGGTATTGGTCCCGTCCGCCGTCCGGCAGGAACTGAATCCATTGAAGCATGACGTTGCGGCACGATTGCTTGATGCGGCATTCAGCGGTGGTTGGTTGCAAGTGGCTCCCCTTCACGTCTTGTAAACGTCATGGCCGCCGATGTTCACGGTCACTACGGTGTCGCCCTCGATGTAGAATACCACCCGCAGGTCGCGTTCGATGACGACCGCATAGACAGTACGTTTGAAAATCGACGAAAGAGAGTTGATCCGGTGTGTCCTCAAGCGCGTATCGAAGGGTTCATGCTTGAAAATTTGCCAAACTTCTCTTGTGGACTTCTGTTGATCTGGTGTGAGCTTGCGATAGTTCTTCCAGAACTTCGGCTGCGCAATGTAGCGGTATTTCACGCTGGCGGGTTTTCAAAATACTCGTCGCGCATTTCGATGCCCTTGCCGTCCTCCGCTTCCTCGAATCCCTCCCATACGTCGTCCGGCACTTCGGGGTGTTCGATTCGGCGTAACAATCGGTCGATGGCCTGTTGACCTACCGGATAAAGCCGTCCGAGGACTGTCTTCAACGCTTCATGCCGTTCCTCTTCCGGCATTGCCGTCAATTCCTCGATCATCTGGCTGGTGCTCATCTCTCCCGAATTTATCGAAAACCCGCCGCTACTTCAAGCGCCGGCACAGGCCGCAGATTTGTATTTCTCACTTCCCTCCCCCAGGGAGATGCCGGCGGCTGGGGATTCTAACCTTTCTCGCCAACAGAGTAAATATACCCTTTTTCGGCGTTTTATGCACCGCGTATGCACCTTTTAGCGGGTCTTCAAAGCCCGAGAGGATGCTGCCGCCATGCCGAGGACTGGACGCCAATTGTTGTTGTCGCGAGTTCGCTTCTGGAGAAACCGTTGCAACTTCATAGCAAAAGCGACGCGGCGGTGAGAGAAGCAATTCAGGTCGCTCATGATGGGATTTTTAAGGGTTGGCCTCCGACCGATGGAGAGATTGAGGATTTCATAAAGAGCCAGATTTGAAGGCAGGCGGCGGCCTGGATCACAGGGCGAGTTCGAGTTGATCGGGCAGCCATTTCCGCGCCCGCGCATCGCCCAGAATTTTTTCTGCCCCCGAAGGCTTTCGCTCGCATGAGTCGTTTCTTTTCGCCGGTTGCGACTTGTGGGAATGGAAACCGCAGGGGGCCGAAGCCCAACCGCCCATCGGTGCTTCGATGGGGGCCATTCAGAGCCGGAGAGGAGCGGGGGCGGTACCCGCTTGTTTATTCTCCGGCAATCCGTGCGGCTTCGGCCTTTACCTCTTCGGAAAGATAAAGACCACCCTTCGTCTCCAGCACGGCGATCATGGTGCTTACGGAGGAAAGCTGATTCCTTTGTTTTGCGAGCACCAGCAATCCCAGTAAGCCGATGCATTTCAAACCGAGGCTCGTTGCGGCAATCCGAGCGCGGCGGTCGTCGATGATGAGGAATGAAGCGCCCACTTCCTTCGTCAGGCAGATCGCCTCCACCTCGCCTTTGCCCAATCTCTCGAACCCTGGCGGGGATTGGCCAGGCTCGGAGACCGTCCGGATGTTGATAAATGCGGGGAGTTGTTCGTGAAAAGCCAGCAACTCAACGGCGACCGCGCGGGGGATCATCACGGAACCAAAGAGTTGCTGCAGGAGGTCCGTCTCACCCGCCTTCATGAGCGTGGTGATGGGCGTAGCATCGCTGACAACGATCATCCGCGCTCAAGGATTGCGGCGTGCAGCCTAGCTCGTGCGGTTGAGCGTGGCCAGGTCTGCCCGCAAATCCTCGACAGCGTAGTTTATCGGAATCCGCCGCCGCCCGAGTTCATCAAGGAACCGCGGCGCCGGCATACCGGCGATTTCCGCGGCTCTGCCCAGGGAGACTTGCTCCCGCTTGTAGAGGCCGATGGCGATGTCTGTCATCACATCGCTCTCGTCGAGTTTCAGGTTCCCGATCCGCTCGTCTGGAATGTTCACCGTCATCTACAGGACACTATAATGCGCAAGGCGCCACGGAATCAACCAGCATCGCGTTCCTTAAATCGGGGGAAAATCCGCCGCAAAAGCTTCACTCTTTAAGGAGAATGCCGGCGGCTGGGGATTCTAACCCCTCTCGGTTTATTGCCAAGTTTCAGCGGAGTTCACCGCTGCCGCCGTTATGTTCTCTTTCCCCCTATTGTCCCTGAAATTAATTCCAACCCTGAATCGAAAGGTGCGCTTTGAATGCGCTCCTGTCAAAACATCGTTTTTTTTTGGAGGGTGGATTTACAGGCGGTGCCCGGCGAGCACGCGCTTGAGCGCCATCTTCATGTCCCAGGTGAGACCCCCGCGGCGGTAAAACTCGCGGGTGAGGATTCGGCGCACCCTTGCTTCCAGGGTTTTGTTCATAAATCTGCTATGAGCATTGCCGGTGCCATGGGAACGGAGGGGATTCATCTAGGGGACAAGGATTATGACGGCATAAAACCAGCTTTATTCACGGGGCGCTTATATGCCCTATTCAGCATTAAAACCGTTCTCAAAAATCTGATGTGTCTTGGATTTCCAAATTTTTGGCCTAATCTCCCCGTCCTGTGAGTCCGGAATCGCTACAGACTTTCGGTGTTCTGGCCATTGGGCTCGGGTTCGTGCTCATTGGCCTGGGGGGTATTTCCTCTTATCACGCGTCGCAGATCATCCAGCACCGGACGGAGCTGCGGGAGGCGGAGCAGAAAGGGGAGATGAACGCGCAGATCATGACTCTGCTGCTGAAGAACCAGCAATTGGAGGATCGCGCCCAGCCGGCCCCGCCGATGGCGCCCGCGGCACCCGCGCCAGAGACGGAGTTTGCGCCGACGCCGCCACCGGCTGCGTCTCAGTATTACCGCCCCCCCTCGCCGCCACCGCCGCAAACTTATGTGCGCCCGGAGCCGACGGTGCGGACTTATGGCCGGGAGGAGCCGCCTGCGGCCCACCCCTATGCGCAATCGCAGCCGGCGCCGGTGGGCGAGCCGCCATTGCCGGAAAAGGCGGCCGCGCCGGAGCCTGATGCGGCGCTGGAGCCGCCGCCGCCACGGGAGGCGCCGCTCTGGGAGGAGCCGGAGAGCCTGACGCCGGAGACGCCCGGCAAGTATATCTCCGTGCACCAGCGCCATGTGATTGCGGATACGCTGCGGGCGCATGGACGGCATGTGGTGACGATTGAGTCGAGCTATGGCGACCCGATTGCGCACGATTTTGCGGTGGAACTGGGGGAGGCGATTGCGGATGCGGACTGGGTGGTGCGGGGGATTGATCAGCACCGGGGGCTGCCGCTGGCCTCCGGGGTGACGGTCTCGGCGGCGAGTTTCCCCCCCGCGCCGGAGACGCGCGCGGTGTATGAGGCGCTGCTCTCGGCGGGGATTGCGGTGACGCAGCAGTTGGATCCGAAACAGCACACGTCTGAGACGCTGATTCTGGTGGGGACGCCGCTTTGAGTGGATTGCCGTAGAGCGGGGTGCACTCTCACGCGCCGTTGGCGCTTTTCGCGTTGTCTGTTTGATACCTGGGCCTCCGCTCGCTGGGCTCGCTCCAACCCAGGCTGGCATCTGGCGGGCCTTTGGCCCTTTAGGAAAAGGGGACGATCTTTTTTTTGGATGGGCTTTTTATTTTGCCATGGATGCGGGACCGGCGACGCCGACGGTTGCGGGGGCGCCGGCGGGGATGGGGTTGCCGTAGAAATCGGCGGGGACCGGGGTGATGTGGCAGAGGGTGGCGAGATCGATGCCGGCGCGGAGGCAGGGCGAGCCGGGAAGGGGCCGCCAAATGGCGGACTGCGCCAATTGGGCGGGATCGGTGATGCCGCCGGATTGGCCGATTGCGGCGCAGCGTGGATCGGCGGCGAGGCCGCAATCGAGGAGTTGGCGCTGGAGGGCGATGCGCTCCTGGCCCGTGCGGCGGCGCCAATCGGCAAGGGTGGAGTATTGTCCCCGCTCTGTGAGGATGCGCGGCGTGCGATTGCCCGAGCCGGCGTAGAGGTTCCCCTGGATTGCGATCTCGCGCGGGGAGCCGGCGCCGGGCTGGCAGAAGATGTGCGCCAAATCGCTCCCCTCGCCTGCGAGGTAGATGATGTTATTCCAAAAACCGCACGCGCTGATGCTGCCGCTTTGGGCGCCCCAGCCGGATTGGCGCCCGATGCCGAGGAAGCCGGCGCAAATGGAATCGCCGCCATGGCTGGTGACGTAGGCCGCGCAGTTGTAAATGCGGCAATTGCGGATGGGGGTATCGGCCCAGGAGTTGATCTCGAAGGCGGCGCCTTCGTGGCCGCTGCGGACGTCATTCTCGCTGATGCAAAAGCGGATGGAATCGCCGGCGGTATCGGCGGAGTTTGGGTAATCGAAGATGGCGAAGCCGGCGGTATCGTTTTGGTAAGAGAGGCAATCCTGGATGGTGCAATCGACCGAGCCGCCGTCCATATCGAACCCGAAGCCGTCGTTATCGCCGCCGCAGCGGTTGGCATAGGCGATGCAATGCTGGATGACTACGCCGCGGGTGGCCCATGTCCAGCAGCCGCCGACGCGCTGGTTATCGTGAAAGGCGCAGTACTCCACGAGGCCGCTGGCGACGCCGGAGATGGAGAGGCCGGTGCCGCTGTTGTTGGCAAACTCTGAGTGGCGCACCTCCAGCGCGCCGATGGCGTAGGTGCGGGGATGGGGCGAATCGAACCCGCGCACGACCATGCCGGCGCCGCTATTGCCGCACCGGCAATTCTCCACGCGGACGCGGGACCAGCCGGGATTTGAGGGCTGCGCGGAGGCGATCTTGATGGCGGGACCGCCGAAGCCGCGGAGGTCGCAATTTTTCACGGTGATGCCGGGGTAGCGGATGCCGGCCGGCGAATCTGTATAGAAAACGATGCCGCCCGCGGAGCCGCCGCCCCAGGAGGAGGTGAGATCGAGGTCTTGAAACTGGAATCCGCCCTGGTTGTAGCCGTAGAAAAGGGATTCGCCCGGGGCGGAGATGGTTGCACGTCCCTGGCCGTAGGAGCCGATGATCACCGGATGCGAATCGCTCCCATGGCCGGGCAGTTCCAGCAAGCCGGAGAAGGATTCGCCCGCGCACAGGTACACCGCATCGCCCGCCGCCCATACCCTGCGGCGCAGCGCCTCCAGCGAGCGCCAGGGCCTGGCCTGCGTGCCCGGCCCGCTGTCGCTTCCATTTGCCTCCACATAAAACGTGGCGGCGCGGGACGTGCATGCCCATGAGAGGCCGAGCAGGAATATCCCGAGGATGAAACGATAACTGCCGCGAGCCATTGTGCGAAGAACGTACCAAGGCTGCATCCGTTGTCAGCCCTCTTCCATTTCTTTCCCGGCCCGTCTATTTTTCGGTTGCAGGCCGATTTTTTTTGATTGAGATGAATACCGCACCGCTTTTCTCGCCGCTCAAGATCCGGAACGTGACTTTCCGGAATCGCATCGGGGTGAGCCCGATGTGCCAGTACTCGTGCATCGACGGCCTGGCAGATGACTGGCATTTTGTCCATCTGGGCAGCCGCGCGGTGGGCGGAGCGGGCCTGGTCATGGCCGAGGCCACGGCGGTGACCGCCGATGGGCGCATCTCTCCCAATGACCTGGGCATCTGGAGCGATAAACACGTGGAGCCGCTCGCCCGCTGCGCGGATTTCATCGAGAAACAGGGGGCGGTACCGGGCATCCAACTCGCGCATGCCGGGCGCAAGGCGAGCACCGCCGCGCCGTGGAAGGGGCGCGGCCCAGTGCGCGCGGACGAAGGGGGATGGCGGCCGATCTGGGCGGCGAGCGCGATCGCTTTTGACGAGGAATCGCCGGTGCCGGAGGGGCTGAGCCGGGAGCAGATCGGCGGGGTGCTGGCGGCATTTGCCGAAGGGGCACGGCGCGCCCGCGAAGCCGGTTTCCGCGTTCTGGAGATTCACGCGGCGCACGGTTACCTGTTCCACGAGTTTCTCTCGCCGCTCAGCAATCGCCGCGCCGATGAGTACGGCGGGTCGCTTGAAAACCGGACGCGAATCGTCCGCGAGGCCGCGACGGCCATCCGGCGCGTCTGGCCCGAGGATTTGCCGCTTTTCATCCGCATCTCCGCGACCGATTGGGTGGAGGGAGGCTGGGACCCCGGTCAATCGGTCGAACTCGCGCGGCAATTGAAGCCGCTTGGGGTGGATCTGGTTGATTGCTCATCCGGCGCGCTGCTGCCGAACGTCAAGATCCCCGCCGGGCCCGGCTACCAGGTCCCCTTTGCCGAGCGGATCCGGAAAGAGGCGGATATTGCCACCGCGGCCGTGGGCCTTATCCGCGAGCCCCGTTTCGCGAATGAGATCATTGAAAAAGGGCAGGCCGATCTGGTGCTTCTGGCCCGCCAGATGTTGCGCGATCCGTACTGGCCGCTCCACGCCGCGCAGGAGCTGGGAGCGCAGGTGCCATGGCCCGTGCAATACGAGCGGGCGGCGAATTAGCGACCAGAAACTATCGAATCGCCTCCAGCGCGAGGAGCAGGCCGATCCCGATCAGGCCGCCGAAGACATATTTGCGGAAGTTATCGAGCGATAAGCGATGGTTGGCAATGCGGCCCAGCCAGATGGCCGGCACTGTGACGAGCAGGCTTAATAAATAGTAATGGGTAAGTTCGCGGTTCCAGAGTCCTTTCCAGAAATAACCCGCCATTCCAAGGATACTGGCCGGAAGAAAATATCCCTGGAGCGTGGCCCGGAAATGCTGCGGCGGCCAGCGGCGCATGGTCCCGTACACGGCGAGGGGCGGCCCGTTCATCCCATAAGCGCCGCCAAGCACGCCGGCGGAGAATCCGCAAATAATCAGCCACGGCTTGCTGTCCTGCCGCAGCTCCGGCAAGCGGGCGCCGCCGAGCGAGTAAAGGGCAAAACAAATGATGACGAAGGCGAGCAGTAGTTTGACTAATTGCTGGTGGGGATTTGTGAGGAGCAGCAATCCAAGCGGGATGCCAAACAAGGTGGGGCCGAGCAGCCACCCGGCGCTGTGGATGTGCACCTTGCGCCAATCCTGGATCACGATGAGGGCGGCGATGGTGATGGAAATCATGACCGCCAGCGGCGCCGCTGTTTTGAGCGGAATCCGCATGGCCAGCAATGGCACGGCCACGAGGGCCTCGCCAAACCCGAGCGCCGACCGGATGAGGGTCGCAACAAAGATCACCACCAGCACAAATGCCAGCACATCCCCATGGCCAAATCCCTCACCCATGCCTGGAGGTCAAAGCTTCAAAACAACGTTCGCAAATCGGTACGGCCACGCCCCGCAAATGCAACAGACAACGGGCGAAAAGTAAAAGCGAAACCGCAATGGGAGCGCCGCGCGGGCGATGCTTTTTTCTCCAAGCTCCTGTTCATCTTTTCATCCGGCTCAAGGTAAGTGTCACGCAGTGCGCCTATTGATGGCAGTCCCGATATCTATGGCGCGCGCGTTCCGATCATGGCCACAAATCGCTGAATGTACGCGGACCCGGGTGATTTTTCCGATCAAGCAAATAATCGCCTTTTTTGCTCCGATCTTCCATTTTCACCTGATAACCATAAGCGTGACATGGCGTTCTCTTACCCTGGAATTATCAAACGGAATGGCGGCGGAGGTAACACTTACGTTTTCCGTTACACCAGCTTGAAGTTTTCCGGGCCATTGATCGCCATGGGTCTCTTCCTCGGATGGAAAGCCATGGATGCGGACCTGAGTCCGCATGAATTCCATGGGCGTCTGATCGCTGCAATCGCCTCCGCCGTGTTTGCCGCGGCAGTTTATGAGCGCGACAGTTTCATCTTCGATCCGGTGCAAAAATTGATCACTTGGAAGACCTATCGTTTCCCATTCCAGGCCTGCTCCGGAAGCTTGCGCTACGAGGAAGTCTCCAAAGTGACCGTTGAAACCGAACCTGGAAAATTTCCGAGCATCAAGGGCACAGTTTACCGCGTGGCGTTAAGTTCGGATTTCCAGGGCATCCCCTTGACCGCTTGCTATCTACCGGGGCGCGAGTCCGCGCAACGTACTTGCAATGCCATTCAGGAATTGTTGCAGCGCTGATTCGCCCTATTCTGCCGCCTACTTACAATCGGGGAAAGCCTGAATCCGCCGGCCACTTCGGGCTCAACGACGTAATATTTCATTTGTGGGTTCCTTCAATTTTGGGGATTAAACTGTGAGCCATATTTTCTGTCAATTTCAGCACCTTTCTGGAGAAGTTGCGCTCGCGATTTAGC
>DATAXI010000023.1:0-6647 GCA_036266845.1 Chthoniobacteraceae bacterium
TCCACCACCGCGCCCTGCTCATCCAGGACCACGCACGTCATCGCCTCCTTGTGCAAATCGACGCCAATTGTTGTTTTCATTTTCTTCTTCTCCTCTATCCGGAGAGCTTACACCCTCCCGTAAAGGCAACATAGGCTTCACGCTCCTGGAGCTGCTGATATGCATCGCGGTCATCTCAATTCTGGCCGCACTGCTGATGACCGCAATGCGCACCGGGAGGCTCAAGGCCAACGAGGCGGAATCCTTGAACAACCTGGCGCAGATCGCCGCCGGAACCAATCTATACGCAAACGATCATGATCAAATGATGCCCACCGGGTACTTTTATCAGCCGGGGCAGGGCGAGATCACTTACGCAATGCAATTGCTCCCTTATGTGAGCAATACGACGACTCTCTTCATAGCGCCCACCAGCGCGATCCAGCCGGTAAAGCCTTCTTCGGGCGGGTTCATCGCGATGACTTATTCGATGAACAATCTCATTTCGCCGGATACCTCCACCGGAGGGCAGCCCATCCGCCGGACCGCCATCCTCCATCCCAGCGAGGTCATTCTCATCGCGGATGGCGCCCAGAGCGCCACGACGACCTATTCCCGCTCCACATTCACCAATCCCGTCATTCCATCCAATGGCGTGCCGGATACCAGTGTGGCAATCCCCGTGGGGCCGGATGCGGATACCACCGGCGGCGCGGGCTGGCTGCGGTATCGCGACCAGGGAGCCGTGGATGTCGCAATGGTGGACGGCCATGTCGAGGCGATGAGGAAAGGGAGCGTCTGTTACTGCAATATCGTTCCGAACCAGTAGGAGCGCGGCGTTGCGGGCAGTATTGAAATGGGGGTAAAAGCGTGAGGGCGCAAACCGGGGTCCGCGCGCGCCCAGGTTGAACGGTCCAAAGCTTCTCGTTTGGACTCTGTAATACCAGATGGTACACTGCTTCCATGCGATCCCCCCATTCCCTCGCAGAACGCGATTCCGCATTTACCCTGATGGAGTTGCTAACGGTCGTCGCCATCATCAGCATTCTAATGGCTTTGTTGTTGCCAGTGCTCAATGTCGTCAAAAACAACGCCCGGAAGGCCGAGGCGCGTTCGGATTGCTCGAACCTTCAAATCGCTTGCCGTTCTTATTACACGGACTATGGCGTTTACCCTCTGAATTCCAATCAGGCCAGCGCCGGCGCCGCCGGTACCGATACCTGTTATGGCGATCCGAATGGCCTCTACTCCAGCGCCGATCTCTGCGACATTCTGCGTGCGATGCCGGACAGCCGGTATAATACGAACAACATCCTAAACTCCCGGCAGGTAATTTATTTCGAGGCTAACAATGCGAAGGATCAGACCAATCCGAAAGGCGGGTTCTACGAGGGACAGGGTAATGGCAACGCGACCAGCATTACCGGGCCTGCCGGGAACAAGATTCTGCCCGGCTCTTATCTCGATCCTTGGGGAATGGAGTATGTGGTCTTTCTCGATGCCAACTATGACGGCAACCTTAATGCGGCCATCCAATGGTTCTATTACACGAATCCGATTCCCGCAGTGAATACGAGCGTTGCCGCCTGTTCTCTGGGCGCCGATCACACCTGGGGTGCCAACGGCAACGGCGGCTTCTATGCCTCTGACGACATAGCCACCTGGCAATAGCTATTTGTCCTCCGAACCAACTGCCCTTCATCCGAGGGCCATCGAGCCCGGCATGAAGTATATTCAGTATCTCGTCGCCTGTTCCACGTTGTGCACGGGCGCCCATGGCGCAGCCTTCGCCCCGCCGGAGGGCGTGACCATCTCTCTGGCGCATGAGGGGGATTTGCGCGGTTACACGCTGACCACCGCGGCGCCGCTCCGGGATAACCAGCCGCCGGACAAGCGCGTCACCGTTTCCGAAACCGCCGGTCACGCGAGCATTCGCACCGGCAATCTGCTCTTCGACGGTCTTTACGCGATGGCTGCCTCCGAGGCGCTGGCGGATTCAGTATCGCAAATCAGCGATGGGAGTTATGGGCGCGGCGTTCCCATCCGGATAGAGGGTTTTCAAACGGGCGAATACTGGAAATACATCTGGACGCGCGATCTCTCTTACTCGGTATATCTCGCCCTGGGCTCGTTCGATCCGGCGCGCGCGGTCAATTCGCTCCTCTTCAAGACCTCGGCTCTCAAGACCGGCGGAAATCCGCAAATCATCCAGGATACCGGCTCCGGGGGCAGTTACCCCGTTTCCGCGGATCGCGTCTGCTGGGCGCTCGGCGCCTGCCAGGTTTTGAACTATCTCGGCCCGAAGGAGCGCGAGCATTATCTCAAGACCATTTATCCCATTCTCCGCGACACCATCGAACAGGACCGGGCGTTGACTTACGACCCCCAGGATGGGCTTTATCGCGGCGAGCAATCTTTTCTCGATTGGCGGGAACAGACTTACCCCGCGTGGACCAAGGATGACGTGCTGCCCATCGCGGTTTCCAAAACGGTATCGGTCAATGCGCTTAATTACCACATCCTCCGCTGCACGATGCGGTTCGCGGCGTCGCTGGGCCAGAAGGAGGATGCCGGGCGCTACGGCAAATGGGCTGCGGATTTGCGCGATGCGATCAATACCCATTTTTACGACGCGAACGTGGGCCTCTACAGCACATGCCTCTTTTCCGGCGGCGAAGGGAACCCGGTGCAGGTGGCCCGCTACGACCTGCTGGGGGAAGCGCTGGCGATCCTGACCGGCGTGGCGACTCCCCGGCAGGCCGCGTCGGTCATCGCGCATTACCCGGTGGGGCCCTATGGGCCGCCCGTCGTATGGCCGCAGGAAAAAGATCAGCCGATTTATCACAACCAGGCGGTGTGGCCCTTTGCGACGGCATTCTGGATCAAGGCGGCGCGGCAGGCGGGGAATCCCGCGGCAGTCGATGCCGGGGTCGCGTCGATGGCGAACCTTGCCGCGCGCAATCTTTCCAACATGGAGAACGCCGACTTTGTCACCGGCGGCACGATGGTCCGCGGCGCTGCGCGCAATGGGCCGGTGGTGGATTCTCGCCGCCAGCTCTGGTCCGTGGCCGGCTATCTTTCCATGGTCCAGGATATTGTCTTCGGTCTCGATGCCGATGCGAATGGGCTGCGTTTTCATCCCTTCATTACGGCGGCGATGCGCAACGGATTGTTTGCCGGTGCGACGACATTGGAAATGCGTGGATTCAATTACCAGGGAACGGTCAATGACATCCGTATCCACTTACCGCCGGTTGATTCCTTCAAGCAAGGCGTCTGCCGCATCGGCCAGGCGGAGGTGAACGGGCAGCCGGCGGGTGACGGATTTACGATGCCCGCGAAGGCATCCAATCAGTGGGATATCTATCTGGAAGCCCCGTCGGAAGCCGCGCCGCAACTTATCCGGACGGTCGATCCCACGGATGCGATCTTTGCGCCGGCCGCGCCGCAATGGAACGGCATCACGTTGCAGAATGGGCGGCTTGTCTTGAGCTACCGCGGCGATGCCGATGCGGCGTTTAATATCTACCGCGACGGCCGCCTGTGCGCGGGGAATTTGCGGCAGACCATCTGGACAGACCCGCTTTCCGACGATTATCAATCGACCGTCCATACCTATGCCGTCGCAGCGGTGGATCCCGCTACGGGCAACGTCTCGCATCTGACTCCGGGCCGGACTTATCGCACGCCGGATCAGCAGCAGGTCATCACCGTTGGCTCCATGCGGAGCCGCGGCGGCAATATCGTCAACGGCCACCATTTCGAAAACTGGGGCAACGCCGGCGACGAGATTTTCGCCAGTTGCGCGCCGCTCAAGCTTGCGGGCAGATACCTGATTCGCGTGGAGTTCGCCAACGGCGCCGGCCCCGTCAACACGGGCATTACCTGCGCGGTAAAGCGCCTGGATGTGATCGATTCCAAAAATCGGACGGTCGCCACGGGTTATCTGGTCATGCCCCAATCCGGGGATTGGTATCACTGGGAGTTATCCTCGCCGGTAAGTGCGGTATTGAATGCCGGGGAAAGTTATTCCGTCCGGATTGATGAGGATAGCCGCTGCATCAACATGAGTTACCTCCAGAACAACGCCCGTTACACCGGCGGCAATGGCGGCGGCGCAGCCCCGTATAATTACGTCAATATATCCGCGATTCGCTTTCTGTACGTGGGAGATATCAACAGCGGCTCCCACCTCGCGGGCAAATAGCGCGCGCGGGGTGGTTCGGTAAAACGCGTTTCGCGACCGCCGGTGAGGCGCCGCAGCAGACTTACTGGGCGAGCGCGGCCTTGAAGGGCGTCGCCGGCAGGTTGTCCATGTTATAGAGATTTCCCTCGGGGAAAGATTTCCAGTCGTAACGGACCTGCGTCGGATCCGGAACCGTCGAGCTGGATACGAGGACCGATTTTCCATCGATGACCGCATTGGCGGGCTGCCATTTGTCGTCGGCGCCGGCAAGCTCGAAGCCCACCAGGTGATCCATCGGCAGCATATACTCCTGCCGCGGCCACGGGGTCTTGCCGATCTTCAGGGCGCTGCCGTTGTCCTGAAATTCCACGCGCAAGCCCTTGGGGTCCTTCTGCACGCCCTTGAAGACAGGGCCGCTATCGACCAGCTTGCGGCCGTAGGCGACATCCAGCGCGATGAGGGAGAGCCGCTTGCCCACGTCATACTTGTCGGTGGGATGGATATTGGCCGGCAACCCGATATCCACCGCGGTGGCCATGCCGGTGGCAGGCAATGAAAGCGTCCGTGCCTGCGCATCGCGGAGATTGGGCCATTTATCCGTATCGTCGGCATGGAACCCGGCCAGCTGCACCCAGAGGAAGGGAAAATTCCCTTCGCCCCATTTCGCGCGCCAATCCTTGATCATTGCTGGGAAGAGAGTGCGGTATTCCTCGGCGGCGCCGGCATTTGACTCGCCCTGATACCAGATGGTGCCGCGGATCGCGTAGGGAATCAGCGGAGCGATCATGCCATTGTAAAGAGTGGCGGCTGAATGCTCGCCGCCGCTCGGATCAATCGGCCTCTTGGGCAGCGGCGCGGGCGGAGTGGGCCGGGGCGGGGGAGAGGCCTTTGCGGCGATGGCCTTCAGAGAGGCCTCTTTCCACTTCGCGATCAGGTCATTGTACTCCGCGCCGTGCATCTGGCGCCACTCCTCCATCTCCTTGCCGTAGGCGGCCAGGGCAGCGGGATAACCGATGGCCGCTTGCGCGTAATCCGCATCGATTTTCTTCCAATCGTTCACGTAATGGGCCAGCACGGGCTCCTTCTGCAAGCCCTCGAGACTGGTCCAAGATTGCGCCGGCGTGCCGCCCCAGTAGGTCGCGATCAGTCCCACGGGCTGCTTGAGAGTGTGGCGCAATTCCCGGCCAAAGAAATAACCCACCGCGGTGAAATTGGTGGAGGAATCGGGCGAGCAGAGCACCCATTTGCCCTGTACGTCGGGCTCCGGGGTGTGCGCGGTCTTGTGCGCCACGACGAAAAAGCGGAGCTGCGGATCGCTGGCGGCGGGCAGGTCGATCTGCGCGTTATTCGTATTGCGCAGGGAGAATTCCATGTTCGACTGGCCGGAGCAGACCCAGACCTCGCCAATCAGCACGTCCTTGATCGTGAGCGTGTTCTTTCCCTTTACCGTCAGCGACACGGCATCGCCGGGGGGTTTGAGGGGCTTTAGCTTGACCATCCACTTGCCGTCATCGCCGGCCTTGGTCTGGGCGGATTGGCCATCCACGGTCACCGTAATGGGTTCGCCAGGGTCCGCCGTGCCCCATACGGGCACCGGCATCCCCTGCTGCAATACCATGTGATCGCCAAAGATCGCCGGCAATTTGACATTGGCCAGCGCGGCTGAGGAACCTGCGAGAATAAGGGCAGCGGCAGCCGTAGCGGTACGGCGGAGGGGATGGGTCATGATGATCTAACCAAGCCCGGCCACCCAAAGTTTCACGCGTTGATTCGTGAAAATGGATTGATCGGGCGCTTAATGAAAGAAATAGCCGACCTGGAAGAGGCCACCCAGCGAGTTGAGCCCCTGGTTGCGCGAGGACAGGTCGGCATTCGAGATGTGCCGGAATCCGGCCTCCGCGCTGACGGCCCAATGGTCATCAATGAGGTACTTCAAACCCAGATCGCCCTGGAGCATGAACTCAAACGCCTCGCCGATCACCCGCTGCGTCTTGTCCGTGTGGACATCGTTGTCCAGTGTTCCGGCGCCGAGCTGGAGGTAAGGCACCAGGCGGGCGCCGGGCTGCACGAAATTATATCGCCAAAGCAGCGAGCCGCCGGTCAGGTAATTGCCGGGACCGGTGGTGACCCCGGCGCCAAAAAACTCGAGCAGGAACTCGTTGTTGCCGCGCAACCAGCCATTGTGCCGGGGGCTATCGTACATCCAGCCCGCCCGGATATCGTCGAACTGGTAATTGACCGTCGGCCTCTTCGCGGAAGTGCTCGAGAAGGAAGCGAACTCCCCGGCGCCGGCCTCGATCTCCATGTTTCCCCGGTCAAAGGGGTTGAATTGCGGCGGTGGCGGCTGGATGGCTTCCTGGCCGGCAAAGGCGCTTAAGGGAGCGAGAGCGAGGAGGAGGATGGCAATATGCTTCATGGTTGGACTACCCCCTTCTACGTTGTCCGCGCGCGAATGGCTCCCCAGATTTCAAAAATATTTTTC
>DATAXI010000051.1:0-9226 GCA_036266845.1 Chthoniobacteraceae bacterium
TCAATTTAGCCGATTTCTTGAGATCGATCGTTGGCTTTCCATTGAGTATTTCAACTTTTCCCCGTATTGAAACCCAATCACCTCTTCGCTTATTCCACGCCATATCCGATTCCGAGGCGAGAGACGAAGGGATGTGAATGCCTAAAATTTGATTCGGATATTTTCCACCAATATCTAAGTTCAGGCTTCCATCGGGAAAATGATAAACCTCAATGATCTGGTCGTCGAGCCATACGGTCTTGCCAACATGCTTAATTGCCTCCGTCGCATCAATCGATTTTTCAACACATTTCCACGAATCACCAGATTGGTACTTACATGAATCGCTCCGCCGTTGAGATCGACGGGTGGGCCAGGTGGACGGCGACGATTAACCATGGCTGCCCCTATATCGCCTTGTGAACCTTCAGAAAAGCATATTCCCTCTTCTTGAACGAAGATCAGGTTTTTCGATTCAATAAGTCTCCCATTTTTCACTCAGGGAGAATTAATCTGCGATATGGCAACTGAAGCCCAGGATTGGTTGGCGGAAGGAGCTGAAAATGAACCCGGTGAGATATATTTCAAAGTCAACGTGTTTTTGACTGATGTTAATCTCAATACAGTCGAATTGCCGCCAAGGGGGGAGTTTAAAATAAGTTGATTATTTACGTACATATTAACTGCCGGCATCTCGTATGGAGCAAAAAAGTATGTCACCGTATAAACTCCGGCAGGAAGTGTGAACACCCCCGTTGTGTTATTATATTTAATTCCTGAGAGGGTAACCTGGTCATTGAAAACCACATTATCCCCGGCATCGACCGCGTCACTGCCCGTCGTCAGGAAAAACGAGGCGTATCTTACCTCTCCCTTTGCCTCAAAGGCAAAAAACCAAACCTGGATTGAAATGGCAACTAGAAGGATTGTTTTTATTGGTTGCATACGTTTTCTCCTGTTTTATTTATTTGTTGATCCGATAGACTGTGATCATGGCGTTGCACTGATTTGTTCCGGATTCCGATAGGTTGGCCCCGTCTGGAGCCTGCAATGCCAATGAATTTGTTGCGTTGGACAAAGTCAGAATGGTCACGGATCCAGATAAGGGTGAATTGGGAATGAGATTTCCATTGGCAACCAGATTCAAACTGCCGGAGGGATATGAGAAGTAGGAAACAGAGTAGTTGCCGGCTGGCAGTGTCAATACACCCGTCGTGCCATCATAGGTGACACCGGCGAGGCTGAGTTCATTCTGAAAAAGAACATTTTGACCCGCCGATAATGTTTGACTGGTGTTGCTGTACAAGCAGGCGTAACCGCCGGCATTGGGTAGCTGGAGTCTGTAAATGGCAATCGAAGAATAGGCAAAAAAATAGCTTCCTAAGTCTTCTGTTTGCGGAGACCAATTGCCTGTTGCTTGTACGGAGATATGGTTGCCGGCATTGGAAAACGGCATCACAACCATTGCCCCCGACAGGCTGGGAGTGGGCAGAATGGCCCCGTTCACATTCACGTTGAGAGTATTTTGATATGAACTACTGGGAGTTGCAAAAAAATCAATCGCGTACACTCCGGAAGGGACGGTGAATACGCCGGTCGTTGGATCATACTCGATTCGCGTAATGTTCTGCTGAAGATTAAATAGGACATTTTGACCTGCTGTAAGGGAAGGTTGATTGGTCAGCCAATAGGAGGCATACTCACTCGAAGCTCCGAACACGCTCGTACTGAATAGACCTAAACATACGGTCGATATTAGCCGCAGGTTGCTTTTCATGCCGCTCTGTATATCAACTCGGAGGTTCCATCGTCAACCCGAGAAGACGACTCGCCTCGCTGCTGCTGCTCGTATCTGCGGTCTGATCTGATGGCGGTGGTCGAGGAATGTCACGAGCAATGGGCATGGTGAGTGTTGATATGAACACTCTCTAATATTTGTCACGCCCAAAACCCCGACGCGCCAGGATGCCCTGTATGGCTCGATGATTCGGCGGCTGCGGCTCTGACACGCCCGGATTTGGGCCAAAAGTCGAGTATTTCTACATCAGCGGATTCGAGGAATATCGAGGAACATAAAGTCGGTGAATTTTGGCCGTTTAGGGTCTGCTCTTTGCGGCGGATCGAGACGGGCTGGGCGATTTCAGTTCATGTTCAGCCTGCCCGGCAGACTCCAAGGTTGCAGACGTTAACAAACGCCGCTAAACATCCCAAAGTGCCGATGACGTGGTAGCACTTTGTGAATCACCATAAACGCCCTTGCGTAAGCAATTCACCATCAGCTTGTCCCCATAGTTCAACGGATAGAACGAGGGTTTCCTAAACCTTAAATGTGGGTTCGATTCCCGCTGGGGACACCATGTGTAAGCTATTGAGAGAGATCGGCCTGAGAGCGATAATGGGCGTTTTTGGCTGGTTGGGGTAGGTGCTCAACGCTGGTCAGAAAGGAACCCAAATGCTCAGGCTTTTGTCCATGAATTGTCCGGGGTGTTATCCCAGAAATTCAATTTGCCCAGCA
Organism: Chthoniobacteraceae bacterium; assembly: GCA_036266845.1. Classification (GTDB taxonomy): domain Bacteria; phylum Verrucomicrobiota; class Verrucomicrobiia; order Chthoniobacterales; family Chthoniobacteraceae; genus DATAXI01. The sequence goes on from DATAXI010000051.1 coordinate 2,495, forward strand.
GCCGCAGGCGCAACGAAAAAGGTCTGACCGCTCTGTACGGCGTGGTAGGCGCGTCGAAAATCGCTCTCAGAACAATCCTCTGGGAGAAATCGAAAAACGCTTGGTGCAATGTAGTCCATGTTCAATTCGAACGCGACCCAACGCCGCCCCTCCGCTTCGCCGTGCTGCCGAGCATCGGCGGACGCGGTTGACATCGGCGGACGCTCTGTGATAGCTTCATCTATCATAATGAAGACCGCAACTGTCGCAGACCTTCGCAACCATTTCCGGCGCGTCTCCGCCTGGATTGAGAACGGCGAATCCGTGCAAATCGTCAAGCGCGGGAGAGCCTTTGCCCGGCTCATGCCGATGGAAAAGCAAATGCCGGCAAAATTCGATCCGGCAAAGCACAGGCGTCGTTTGAAAGAGACATGGGGGGATCGTGTGTTCAGCGCGGCGGAAGTGAAGGCCATGCGCGAAGCGGAGATTGAAGGCGAGCAAGGGTGAACGTCTATCCCGACACGTCGTTTCTCTGCGCGCTTTATCGGCGGCAGGACAACACCGAAAACGCCATTGCGTGCCGCACTTCGCTCAAAGAAGCCTTGCCCGTAACGGCGCTCGTGCTTTTCGAGTTTCGCCAGTCCGTGCGATTCCAAGCCTACCTTCGCCGCCAGGACGCGCGCAAAGGCTATGGCGAAAAGGAAGCGTCCAAGATGCTCGCGGATTTGCAGGCCGACATTGACGGCGGGTTGGTGGAAATCGTGCCGGCGGACTGGGCAAAGGTTGTCAGCCGGGCGGAGCGGCTATCCGCGCAACATACCATCAAGAGCGGGCATCGCGGCTTCGATATTCTCCACGTCGCGACGGCGCTGGAACTGGAAGCCAAAGAATTTCTCACTTTCGATGCACAGCAAAGCGCGCTGGCGAAGGCAGCGGGACTGAAGGTGAAGCCATGACGCGCGGCAATCGCCGTGCTGCCAAGCGTGAGCAGGAAGGCGGCGGGGAAGTGAAAAAGAACATAACCCCCCGTGGCGCACGACCCGGAGCGGAGGCACGAGTCCCCCCGCCGGCACCCCCGGCATGAATCCTACAGAAATGACCCGATGGCTTCGATTCCCGCTGGGGACACGCTTCTTCCCCCCCGCTTCACCGCGCAAGCGGCGCGATTCGCCATAGGGTGCCGTTTCCGTCCTCGGAAACCAGCAGGGCTCCGTCGTGGGCTTCGGTCACCCCTACCGGGCGGCCCCAGACTTCCGCGTCATTGACCACAAAACCGGTGAGAAAATCGTCGTACTCACCCGTCGGAACGCCATCCTTGAGGCGGACGCGGATGACCTTGTAGCCGGTGCGCCCCGTGCGATTCCATGAGCCGTGGCAGGCCACGAAGGCATCGCCGCGATACTGCGCCGGAAAGAGCGCCGGGCCGCTGGCGCCGGTATAGAAGCACATCTCCAGCGGCGCGGTGTGGGATTGCAGCAGCACATCCGGCACAGTGGCCGTGGTGGCGAGGTCCGGGCGCTGGCCCGCGAGGCGCGGGTCCTGAAACCTGCCCATGTAATACCAGGGCCAGCCGTAAAAGCCCCCCTCCTTCACCCGCGTTACATAATCCGGCACCAGATCATCGCCCAGGCCGTCGCGCTCATTGGTGGAGGCCCACAGCGTGCCGGTCCCGGGCTGGATCGCGATGCCGACGCCGTTGCGAATGCCGGTGGCATCAGTGTGGAGCGGGTTGTGGCCCTCGGGATCGGTCACCAGGATATCCGCCCGGTTGGTTTCCGCGTCCCAGGCGGCGCCGCGTCCGTGCACCGCCTCCCATTGCCGCACCGCGGCGGGGTCCTTGCGGCTCATCGAATCGGCAATATTCGACCCGGAGCCCACGGAGATGTAGAGCCGTTTTCCATCGGGCGAGAAAGCGATATCGCGCGTGCTATGGCCGCCGTGGCTCTCGGTCAATTGCGGCACGATGGTCTGCGCCGCGCCGGCCGCTGTGGTATCGCCATTGTGATAGGGGAAACGGACGACGGAATTGTTATTGGCCACGTAGATCCATTGCGGAGCGTTCCCCGGCGGGTAAAAGGCGATCCCGAAAGGCCGGTCCAGCCCGCTCGCAAAGATCTGGTTGAGCGACGGCGCGTCCGCTCCATCCGGCGCGCGCAGGATGCGGATGCGGTTTGCCGCGGTTTCCGCCAGGAAGATATCGCCATTGGGCGCGGTGCGCAGGATGCGGGGATTATCAAAACCGGAGGCAAACTCGCGCACCGCAAAGCCGGGGGGCACGGCAAGCACCGCCCCCTGCGGGCGCGCCACCACGTGCGGCGCATTGCCGGCGGAGCGGGTGGCATAGGGAGCGGGCAAATCCGCCACGGTAATGTGGTGTGCCACCCCGGGCGCCTGGTTGCGCCAATCGCCCGGGTCATTGCGCGCCGCCACTGCCGGCGCTGCCGCCGGAGGCGCCGGCGTGATGCCCGGCGGCACTTTCAGCGTGCCCAGGTAGGCGATGACGGAGTGGCGAAAACCGGCATCCGCAATCCCGATTGGCATCAACGTCCCCGGCACGAGCGTTTGCGGATTGGTCAGAAACTTGTCGAGCGTGCCCGTATCCCACATCAGTCCGCTGGACTCCAGCGCATTGGAATAATGGAACCCGGGCAGCGAGCCGGCCTTCCGCCCGACAATGCCCACCAGGCTGGGCCCCTGTTTCATGATAAGCGTATTGCCCGGCCCCAGGCTATCCGCATGGCAGACCGCGCAGCTTTGTTGAAAAAGAATTTTGCCCTGCGCGGGATCATCGGTCGCCAGTGCCGGCCGGTGGAGAATGAGGAAAAAGCCCAGGCTCAGGAGGCCGGGCAGATGCGGACGCATGCGGATCGCCATAGATGGGTAACCTCATATTCGTGCAGCGCCCGAGATTCGACCGAAAAAAAATTCGGCCCGGGCACTACAATATTCCCGGAATGAACCGCCAGCGCACCCGCCGCCGGTATTCCATGTACGGCTGGCCCAGCTCGCGGATGAGGAGACGCTCTTCATAACCCGCTTTCAGGTAAAAGGCTCCGGACCAGACAATCACAAGCAGCAAGCCCTCCAGCGTGGGATCCAGCGCCAGCTTGGTCCCGGCGATGGCGGCAATGATGCCCGTGTAGATGGGATGCCGCACATACGCGTAAGGGCCTGCCTGGATGATCTCGTGATCCTGCTTCACGGTGACGAAGCCGCTCCAGTTGCGCCCCAGGATGCGCCGGGCCCAGATGGCAAACGCGATGCCGCCGATGCAAATCAAGATCCCCGCCAGTTGCGTGGCGATATTCTCCGGAAACAGCAGCTTCATAAGGCCCCGGTGGCTCGCCGCCAGCACCGCCAGCGTGATCCCGGCCAGCAGGATATAAACCAGAATCGAGCCGAACCGCCCTCTCACCCGCGTCCGCTTATTGCCAAAGCCCGTCACCAGCCAATAGAGAATGCCCACCACCCACGCAAGCCGGATGATGCCGTGGGCGACTCTGGGATCCATGGGAGCCATTGTGATTGAGAAACGGCGCGCGAATCAAGCAGCAGCCTGGTCCTGCCGGATGTGCCGGCTCCGCCCCTTGCCCCGCACGTACCGGCGCCCCAGCCCGCCAAACGCGCCGGCGATATAATCCAGCAGCAGGAAGACGTAGAAAATGCAGAACGGCTCAAAGACAAACCGGTACCGGGAATTGACCACGCCCGTCAGCATCACGGCAAACCAGACGCCCAGCAGAGTCGCCAGCCACGGCCAGTGGAAGCGCCAGAGCCGGTCGCGCGGGATCAGCGAGGCCAGCATCCCCGCCGCGCAGAGGAAGTAGCACGCCGGCCAGCCGGGCACAAAGCGCTTGTCCGAGCCGTGCGAGTGCCATTGATAGCCGAGCGTCAAGCGGTTCCACGCGGCCTGGAGCGGCGTAAACCAATCTGGCGAAAGCGGCTGGTACTCGGCATGGAGAAAAGCGCTCACATCGGCGTTGCTATTATCCATCGGGCGTCCCGTCAGGCCTTTCATCAGCGTTTTCATGAACTTCCGCCTCACCATGGCCGCCTGTTGCTTTTCATAAATCCACTCCGGGCTGAAACCCCCGCTCGTGGCGTCAAAGGAGCCATCCGGATTCTCCCGGCACGTCAGCAAAAACTTGTCCGCGGCGATGCCAGGCAGGATGAAGATGCGCCGGCGGATAACCTCCATCGCCAGCTTGCCCGCCAGGCTGCTCACATGGCCTTCATCGGCGTTCCTGCCCGCGGACTTCAGGTAATCGTGCAGCGCCTTGTCGCACTTCTCCTCGATGGAGTTGAACTTCGTCCGCGCAATGGAGACATCCGCATTGCGAATCGGATTTACAAACTGCTCCACGCCCGGTGCGACGCTCGAGCTCTGCGGCGCCCACCGCACCACGGTCGAGTACAGCAGCAGCCCCGCCTGCGTGCTGCGGCTGCTCATCCAGATGCCCGCGCAGCACACCAGCATCACCGCCATGCGCCGCGCCCACAGCTTCCATTCCCCCGCATAGACAAGCGCCGTCACCCCCAGGCCAAACACGACAAACAACTTCCCCTCCGGCCGCGAGCCCGCCGTAAAAAAGAGCGCGACGATGAGCCAGACAAAACGCCGCAGCGTCGGCCGCCGCACCAGCAGCGTGCCCGCCAGCGCCACCGCCGTGACGGCAAACAGGTAATGCGACTCCGCCAGCAGCGCATGCTCATACCAGAGCAGCGCGGGGTTGAGCGTGTAGAGGAGGGTGACCGGAATCACAAACCACCGCCAGCATCGAAACCACAGCCGCACCAGCGCCCCCGCCGCAAGCGTCGCCGCCAGCCCCGCAATGTGCTGGACCATCGGGATGACGATCAGCGCCGGGATGTGCAGCAAAAAGGGAATCGTGAAACAAATCGGCGCCAGAAACGATTTCTTCCCATGGATCACCATCGCGTGATGCCGCAGCAGCCGCTCCGCGGTCAGCAGAAAATCCGGCGTATCCGCCTGAAAATATCCATAGGGAAAATGAATGGTCAGCCACGCCCGCGCAATCAAGCCCAGGGCCAGCGCCGGCGCGCACCACCGCAGCAATTCGCGGAACTCGGCCGAGCGCGCCGTCTCCAATAAAACCGCCCACTCCCGCCGGACGCCGTCAATGGGCTTGCTCAGTAATGCGAACATCCACGGCATGCCAAAGGGCCACCCGCCGCGTGGCAAGCATTTTTGGCGTCGGCGATCAGAGACTTCGCGTTCCAGCCTGGAGCAGAGGGAAGGAGCGGGCCCAATCTTTCAACCCCCTCTCGCGCAAATGCTCGCCGGCGATAATCCGGCGCCGCCTGCCGGCCCGGCGCGTCCGGCCGGTGCCGCAGTCCGTGCGCCCCATGGAGCGCCTATGAGGGATTCTTTTTCAGCGCGGCCACCACGCCATCCAGGGCCGGTTGCGCGAACGCCGCAATCGCCGCGTGCCCCGCAGCGTCCGGATGAACCCCGTCCACAGTCAGCGAGGCTGGCGGTATCACCCCATAGAAATCGATAAAGCCGCACCCCTCGCGCGAGGCCAGTTCTTTGAAAGCCTTGCCCATCCCAATCAGATTCCGTTCCCGGATCGGTCCGATGGAACGGGACTTCTTTAAAGCGTCCTTGTTGATGTTATAGGGGGCGCAGATCACGATTTTCCATCCCGGCTCCCTGGTGCGCGCCATGGTGACCATTTTAGATAGGTAAGCGGCGGTTTTTCGCACGCAATTCGGAGAGGTATCCCGCGAGTCATTGGTTCCGAGCGCGATCACCAGCACGGAGATGCCGGAATTTGCGGGGTACTCTTCGAGCATCTTCGAGAACTCCCCAACCGCCGCCGCGGGACGTCCCGGTTTTCCCTCATTCACCTCCACAAACGCGCCGTGACTGTGCGCCGCCACCAATGCGGTCCAGCGTTGATCCGCCGTTACTCCCTGGCCTTTTGTAATCGAGTCGCCGAAAAAGAGAACCTTCAGCGGCATCGCTTCCGCGCGCGTCAACCCCGATAGGATCAGGATACAAAAGAAATTCAGAAGATATCTGTGAAACATAATAAAGTAACTCAATCCAATATGGCGGGCGCATCCATGATCGGCACGGAATTATTCTGAAAACGATGCCGGACACAGAGCGCCGCACCCCGCCGCTTACCCCCGTTTCACTTCCTGAAACCTGGCGCGCGCTTACCGGTTCCATGAGCGATTCCTGCGGCATTGACAGTGAGAGGCATTCCCGTTGAAATACTGCCTCATGAACCCGTGGAGAGGTCAATCCGTTGCCGGGGCGGCTCCGGCGAAAGGTGCGGCAGTTGGAGTATTACAATGAAAGTTCAGATTTTGAAAGATGGGCGGGAGATGGGACCATTTGATGAGCAGGTGGTCATTGCCATGCTTGACGCGGGGGAGTTGTCAGATTCGGACCTTGCGATGACAGATGGATTGGCTGACTGGACGCCTTTGGGCGAAATCGTGGTGCGAGAGAAAACATTCCCGAATCGCCTCGCCGCCTTGGGAGAAAGCTGCGAGCTCACCGTTGCGCGCGTTCGCCGGGGATATGCCACTCACCCGTTCACAGTAGGTGTCTCGGCTCTTTTAATCGGCTGCATGGTGATGTTCCTCTCGCGGTGGCCAATCACGCTTTATGGTCCCTTCATCCTGGCTGCGCTCGCTGCCGCGGTTGTGATGATTGGCCGGTCGCGAGCTTTGGCAGGCATATTCCTTCTCATTGCGGGATCGCTCTGCCCTCTTTTC
>DATAXI010000060.1:0-17133 GCA_036266845.1 Chthoniobacteraceae bacterium
GCAATTGCTCATCGTGGACCTGAAGGCGCTCAAGCCCGGCAAATACAAGGTGGCCTGGCGCGTCACGGCCATCGATACGCATGTGACCAGCGGCACGTTCACCTTTGACGTCGCGCCGTAAATGGCTGAACTCCTGATCCTGTCGCGGGCCGTCCATTTCGGCTCGTGCCTGTTATTGCTCGCATTGTTCGTCGTGCGCCGGCTCATCGAGCCCGGAGCCGGGGTCAATCCCCGGGCGGTGGGCGCGTGTCTGGCGGTCGCGGCAGGATCAGGATTCCTGTGGTTTTGGGTGTCCGTGGCGGGAATGAGCGGCGGCGGGCTGATGGATTCGCTCAATAGGGACCTGTTCCAGATGGTTGTAACCCAGACCCTGCCGGGCGAGGTATGGCTCTTTCGCGCGGGAGTGGCGGCGGTGCTGGCCGTGATCCTGTGCATCCGGCCCATTCGCGGATGGGGTATCGTGCCGGCGGTCATTTTCGTCGGTTCGATTGCGTGGCTGGGCCACGCGGGCGCCGGCAGCGATACGCGCCGCCCATGGATGCTCGCGGCGGATGTCGCGCACCTGCTCGCGGCCAGCCTGTGGCCCGCGGGCCTGCTTCCGTTCGCGTTGCTTTTGAAGCAGCAGATCAAGGCGGGCGCATGGGAAAAGGCGGACGTCGCCGCCCGGCGATTCTCCGCGATGAGCCTCGTGAGCGTCTCCGTGCTTGCCGCCACCGGCAGCGTGAACGCCTGGTTTCTGGTGGGCAGCTTCCACGGACTCGTGGCGTTCCCTTATGGCCGGCTCCTGATTTTAAAACTGACCTTCTTTGCCGCCGCCGTCGCGCTTGGCTCGCGCAATCTTTTGATCCACAAGCCGCGCCGCGAGATGGTGGCGATGGCGCGCAAAGTGTGGGCGGAAACCGCGCTCGGCGCGCTCGCCGTGGCGGTCGTGGCCATCATGGGGACCCTGCCGCCGTCCGCCCGCCCGTAGAGCGGGGCGCGCCGGAGGAAGGCGCGGCGGCCGCGGGATGCCGCAGCCGGTACTCGCGCCTGTAATGGAGGATCACCGAGCCGGCCAGCATCGATAGCAGGATGACGGCAACCATCGCCTGCTCCTGCCGCGTGAGCGTCAGCGAGCGCAACTGCGCGGCCAGCCGGGTGGAAAAGGGAGCGCCTTCGCCTTTTTGACGCTTGCTCATGGGTCGGGCTCCCTTTTAGTCGAATCTCCACCGCGAGAAATCAAAATATGTCCGGCTCCTCCCCTTATCGCGGGCGCATCGCGCCATCGCCCACGGGCTACCTGCACCTGGGCCACGCCATGACCTTCCGGTCCGCGCAGGAGCGGGCGCGCGGCGGGACGCTCATCCTGCGCATCGAGGATCTGGACCTGGACCGCTGCAAACCGGAATTCCGCGCCGCGATCCCGGAAGACCTGCACTGGTTCGGCATCGCCTGGCAGGAGGGGCCGGATATCGGCGGTCCCTGCGCGCCGTATGAGCAGAGCCGGCGGGATTACCTGCCCGTCTGGCGGAGCCTGCGCGATGCCGGCCTCATTTATCCCTGCACCTGCTCGCGCAAGGATGTGCTCTCCGCCCTCTCCGCGCCGCACGAGCAGCCGCTGGATGATGAGCCGATCTATCCCGGCGCCTGCCGCACGGGCATGGCGCGCGCACGCGAGATCGAAAATCCAGCCGGCGTGAACTGGCGCTTCCGCGTGCCGGATGGCGAGGAGATGGTCTTTCACGATGCGCGGATGGGTGAGCGCCGCGCTGTGGCAGGCCGGGATTTCGGCGATTTCCTCGTCTGGCGCAAGGACAACGTTCCCTCCTACCAGCTTGCCGCCGTGGCCGATGACATCGCGATGCGCGTCACCGAGATCGTCCGCGGCGAAGACCTGCTGCAATCCACCTTTCGCCAGATCCTGCTCTACCGCGCCCTCGGCCACTCCGCGCCTGCATGGTATCATTGCCCGCTCGTCCGCGATGCCGAAGGGCGCCGCCTTGCCAAACGCCACGCCGCGCTCAGCCTGCGGCAATTGCGCGCTTCCGGCGCCGACCCGCGGTGAAGAGCGAGCGGCCCTGCCTGACGCCGGCTCAGCCGAAGAAATCGGCGATCGCGCCCACCACCGCGCTCTGCTGCTCCGCCGTCAGCTCCGGGTAAATCGGCAGCGCCACCGTCTCCCGCGCCGCCTTCTCCGCCTCGGGAAAATCTCCTTCCCGATATCCAAGATGGGCGAAACAATCCTGCCGGTGCAGGGGCACCGGGTAGTACACCGCGTGTCCTATCCCCTTTGCGGCCAGGTGCGCGAGCAGCTCGTCGCGCCGCGGCGCCCGGATGACAAATTGATTGTAGATATGATGGTTCGCCGCCCCGGCGCCCGCATACGCTTCCGCCGGCAGCACGATCTTCCCCAGTCCCGCCTCGCAAAATAATTTCCGGTATCTTGCCGCATTCGTCCGCCGCATCGCCGACCATTCATCCAGGTGCGGCAGCTTGATCCGCAGGATCGCCGCCTGCATCGCGTCCAGCCGAAAATTGCCGCCAACCATGTGATGGTAATAGCGCTGCTCCATCCCGTGATTGCGCAGCGAGCGAATCTTCGCCGCCATCGCCGCATCGCGGCAGACAATCATCCCTCCGTCGCCAAAGGCTCCCAGATTCTTCGAAGGAAAAAACGAGTAAAACCCGAATTCCCCCATCGCCCCGCACTTCGCAGCCCCGTGCGGCCCGGGATACTCCGCGCCCAGCGCCTGCGCCCCATCCTCAATGACCGGCGCGCCATGCGCCGCCGCCAGCGCCAGTATCTCATCCATCCGGCAGCTCTGCCCGAAGAGATGCACCGGGATGATCGCCTTGATCCGCTCTCCGCGATGCGCCTCCAGACAAGCCCGCAGCTTCTCCGGCGAAATGTTGTACGTCTCCGGCTCAATATCCACAAACAGGATGCGCGCCCCCAGCCGTCCCACGCATCCCGCCGTCGCAAAGAAAGTGTACGGCGTCGTCACCACCGCATCGCCCGGCCCCACTCCCAGCGCCATCAGGATCGCCAGTTCCGCATCCGTCCCCGATGACACGCCGATCGCGTGCCCGGCCCCCGTAAAGGCGCAAACCTCCCGTTCCAGCCCTTCCACCTCCGGCCCCAGGATGAAGTATTGCGAGTCCGCAACCTCATCCATTTTCGCGCGAATCCGCTCGCGCAACGGCTGATACTGTTTCTTGAGATCGAGAAGCGGCACTTGCATGGGAAGGCCAATCGTGCGGCGGGGGAGCGATCTTGAAAAGGCCGAAAAGCGGCACCGCCTTACGGCTGAATCCTGGCCAATTGTATGTTGAAATTAACCGCCTCCAGCAGAACGTCAGCGTCGCTTAGGCATCGATCAATTGCGGTTCAATCTTTTGCCAGAGGGAGGGCTTGATGGCGCGTCGCGAAACCAAATCCACCTTTGCGCCCAAAATCGCTTCCAGCCGTTCCGCGAGTGCTACGAATCTGAGCCCAATCGACGGTTCGACATCCACCAGAATATCGATATCGCTTTCGCCGGGCCTCTCCGTCCCTTGAGCGCAGGAGCCGAATAACGCGAGGCGGTTGAGCGGAAACTCCGCTTGCAAACCTGCCTTCGAATCGCGCAGCCGCTCGAGAATCTGTTGGCGAGCAGGGTTCATTGTGCGCTTCATCTTACGTTTGCCATCTGCATTCCACAACGGGGTTTTCGCGCCAAATACCGTTTCAGATGGTGATTTTGTGCTAGTTATTTGAGCACCCGTGCTAGCGGGGGATGGGTGGAAGCGGCTATGTTTTTGCACCATGTCCCCTCTGGCTTTGATTACCGGCTCTTCCCGCGGCATCGGGCGCGGCATTGCCCTTGAGCTGGCAAAGGCCGGCCGCCACGACCTCGTTATCAATTACGCCGGCAACGAGACTGCCGCGCGCGAGTGCAAGGCGCTGTGCGAAGAGGCCTGCGCCGGCAAGCGGCGCATCGAGATCGTGCAGGCGGATATTTCCCTCTCCGCGGACCGGGACCGCATGCTCGCTTTCGTTTCGCGGGAATTTGGCCGCCTGGATCTGCTGGTGAACAACGCCGGGGTCGCTCCCAATGTCCGCGCCGATATTCTGGAAGCCGGCGAGGAAAGCTTTGACCGCCTCATCGCAATCAATCTCAAGGGTCCCTATTTTCTCACGCAAAAAGCGGCAAAGCTGATCGCCGGCTCCGCTCCCATCGAGGGCGCCGCGCGCGCGGTTGTCACCGTCAGCAGCATCTCCGCGTTCACCGCCTCCACCAATCGCGGGGATTACTGCATCGCCAAAGCCGGCCTTGCGATGATGACCCGGCTTTACGCCGTCCGGCTTGCGGAATTCGGCATCGGCGTCTTCGAGATTCAACCCGGAGTCATCGCCACGGATATGACCGGCGCCGTGAAGGAAAAATACGACAAGCTTTTTGCGCAGGGACTCGCGCCCATCAATCGCTGGGGCGAGCCGTCCGATATCGGCAAGGCCGTCACCGGAGTGGCCCTCGGCCTCTTTCCCTACTCCACCGGCCAGGTCTTCAATGTGGACGGCGGTTTCCATCTGCGCACAATCTGAGGCATGATTAAAATCAACCAAGGGCTGAAACCGGCTGACCTGAAACCGAAGATCGACCGCCTCTGGGATGTCTCCGCGCCCAAGATATGGTCCATCGCCCGCGACGATGCGCCGGGCAAGGCCACGCCGGTCTATACCGTGGAGGGGAAATACACCGCGCGCGGCTGGACCGAGTGGACCCAGGGCTTTGTCTATGGCTCCGCCGTATTGCAGTACGACGCGACGTTCGACGAGGCGTTCCTCCATTACGGCCGGGAGCAGACCGTGAAGCGCATGGCGCATCACCTCACGCACGGGGGCGTGCACGATCACGGATTCAACAACGTCAGTACCTACGGCAGCCTTTGGCGATTGATGAAAGAGGGCCGCACCCCTTCCAATGATTGGGAGCGCGATTTCTACGAGCTGGCGCTCAAGAACTCCGGCGCGGTCCAGGCCAGCCGGTGGTCCTATATCGCCAATGGCGAAGGCTTCGTCTATTCCTTCAACGGCCCGCACTCCCTCTTTGCCGATACCATCCGCTCGCTGCGCGCCCTGGCCCTCTCGCATCGCCTCGGCCATACGCTGATGGGGGAGAAAGATCGCAAATTCTCCCTGCTCGCCCGCCTCATCGAGCATGCCCGCACCACCGCGCAATACGCCGTCTATTACGGCGAGGGCCGCGACGCCTACGATGTGCGGGGCCGCACCGCGCACGAGACGATTTTTAACGTCAACGACGGCAATTACCGCTGCCCAAATTCCCAGCAAGGCTACAGCCCGTTCAGCACCTGGACGCGCGGCCTCGCGTGGATCATGTGCGGCTACGCGGAATTGCTCGAGTACATCGACTCCTGCGGCGAGCTTGAGATGGAGCCCTTTGGCGGACGCCAGGCGGTCATCGCCCTCTTGCGCCGTCCCGCCGAAGCAACGTGCGATTTTTACATCGAGCACACCCCCATCGACGGCATCCCCTATTGGGATACCGGAGCGCCGAATCTCCACCGCCTTGGCAATTACCTCGAGTGCGCCGCCAACCCCTTCAACGACTTCGAGCCCGTGGACAGCTCCGCCGCCGCCATCGCCGCGCAGGGCCTCCTGCGCCTTGGCCACTGGCTCACGCAACGGCAGGAAACCGCCGCCGGAGAGCGTTATTGGCAGGCGGGTCTCACGGTCCTCAATACGCTTTTTGATGATCCCTACGTCAGCGCCGACCCCAATCACCAGGGCCTGATTCTCCACTCCATTTACCATCGCCCCAATGGCTGGGACCATGTCCCCCCGGGGCGGCGCATCCCGTGCGGCGAGTCCAGCATGTGGGGCGATTTTCATGCCCGCGAAGCCGCCCTCTACCTGCGCCGCATCATCGAGGGCAAACCGTACCTCACCTTTTTTGGACCTACCAAAACCATATGATTATCTCCGATCTCTCCCAAATCCCCGGCCGCAAATACCCCGCGCGCCGGCGTACCCAGAACCTCGTTGGCGGCGCCGCCCCGATCCAGGCCACCCATTTCTCTCTCGGGAACGTAACGCTGGCCCCCGATGGCGGGCAGGTGCCCTGGCATAACCAGGAGCAGGAGGAAATCTACTTCATCGTCGAGGGCGCGGGCGAGATGTGCCTTGGCGAAGAGCGGACCGCCGTCACCGCCGGCCAGGCTGTGTACATCCCCTCCGGCGTCTTTCATCAGCTTACCAATACCGGCTCCACGCCGCTCCGCATGATCTACTGCTACGGCCCGGCCGGCGATGTCGCCCATTGGCGCCAGGAGCTGGACGGCACCCTGCCCAGGGCCGGCATCGATGTGCCGCCGCTCCCGGCGGGCTCCCGGCCTCAGTGCACCGATAAGCCCGCCGGGGCTTCCTGAAATAAAAATCCTCCCCGCCACCACCACGCAAAAAAGAATTATGAACAACGGCATGAAAACCCACCACGTAGGCATCATCATGAATGGCGTCACCGGACGCATGGGCACTAATCAACATTACATCCGGTCCATCCTCGCCATCATGCAACAGGGCGGTGTCCGTGTGGGGGAAGGGGAGGTCATCATGCCGCGCCCCATCCTGGTCGGGCGCAACGAGGCAAAGCTCCGCAAGCTGGCCGCTCTCGATGAGCGCGTCAGCTTCACCACCGATCTCGACGCAGCCCTTGCCGATCCCGCCAATCACATTTACTTCGACGCCCAGACCACGGGACGCCGCGCCGCCGCCGTCAAGCGCGCCATCGCCGCGGGCAAACATGTCTATTGCGAGAAACCGACGGCCGTTTCCACCCAGGCCGCCTATGAATTGTACGAGGTCGCAAAGAATGCCGGCGTGAAAAACGGCGTCGTTCAGGACAAGCTCTGGCTTCCGGGCCTCGTGAAGCTCAAGACCCTTATCGATACCGGTTTTTTTGGCGAAATCCTCAGCGTCCGCGGCGAGTTCGGCTATTGGGTCTTCACGGGCGCCGATGGCGCCGATCCGCAGCGCCCCTCGTGGAATTACCGCAAGGAGGACGATGGCGGCATCATCGTCGATATGCTCTGCCACTGGCGGTACGTCATCGATAACCTCTTCGGCAAGGTCAAAGCCCTCAGTTGCCTGGGCGCCACGCACATCAAGGAGCGCATCGACGAGGCCGGCAAGCCCTACCAATGCACCGCCGACGATTCCGCCTACGCCACTTTCGAACTGGATAACGGCGTCATCGCCCACTTCAACTCCTCATGGACCGTCCGCGTCCGCCGCGACGATCTCCTCACCCTCCAGGTGGATGGCACCAAGGGGAGCGCCGTCGCCGGCCTGCGGGATTGCGTTGCCCAGCACGCCAGCGCCACCCCGCGCCCCACGTGGAACCCGGATATCGATAGCCCCATCCACTTCTTTGACGCATGGACCAAGGTCCCGGCCTACAAGCCCATGGATAATGCCTTCAAGGTCCAGTGGGAGCTTTTCCTGCGCCACGTGGTGCTGGACGAGCCGTTCCGCTGGAGTCTGCTTGAGGGCGCAAAAGGCGTTCAGCTCGCCGAGCTTGGGCTCGAAAGCTGGGCCCGGCGGGCCTGGGTGGATGTGCCCGAGCTGAAGGCCTGACGGCCATTTTGCCCGGTTGGACGTGCTTCGAGGCCCCCGGAAGGAGGCGCCTGCCCGCCTTCTCTGTTGACGGGGCACTCCGGCTGCTTACTCTCTGGGGAATACGCGCATGATGACGCTCTTTCGCAAAGTCTTCTGGCTGGCCCTCTTCGCGGCCTTTACCCTGGGTTTCGTCACGTTGTTCGATCACGGCTACGTCACCAACCACCAGTTCATCGCGGACGCCAAGAGCGAGATCAACGACTTGATGGTCCTTTTTGCGAAGGCAAAGACGCCGGACAAAAAGCCCGCTCAGCCGTAGAATCGCCCTCCGGGGCGCGCACCTGCCGGCCCGGCCCGGGGTTTTATTTTACGGCCGCTTTTTTGAGCAAGGCCCTTTTCGCAGTTGAGAGCCGCGGCTACACTGTGCAAAGTAGCGGTTTTCCCCAGACAATATGGCCGTAAAGAGCGACAAAGAAATTCCAGACGAAGCCCGCAAGCTGTGGTTCAAGGCCCTCCAGGCTCTCGAGCTTCACAACTTCGGGTACGTCGTCGAGCTTGTCCGTCCCATCCTTAGGGAGACGCCGGAGTTTCTCCATGGCCGCACCATTCTGCGCCAGGCGGAGATCGAACGCATCAAGGGAAAGAAAAAATTCTTCGGCGGCTTCTCCGCTCCCTCCCTCAAGAGCGGCAACATCGTCAAGAAAGACCCCCGCGCCGCCATCGAGCAGGCCGAGGACACCCTCGAGACCGATCCCTTCAACCACGGCGCCAACTTCCTCCTGCGCGATGGCGCCATGGCCGCCGGTTACGTGGAGATCGCCTCCTTCGCACTGGAGACTGTGGCGCGGGGCAATCCCAAGGATCCCAAAGTGCTCCATGAGCTGGCCAAGCACTACTACGAGAACGGCTTGCCGGAGAAAGCCGTCGATGTTTACACCAGGATCAGCGAGTTGAACCCCTCCGATCTCTCCGCGGTCAAGGCCGGCAAAGACGCCGCCGCCCGCGCCTCCATGACCAGCGGGAAGTGGGAGGAAGTTGCCGCATCCGGCGGCACCAAGGATTACCGGGACCTGATTAAAAACAAAGAGGAAGCCATCTCGCTGGAGCAAAAGAGCCGCGTCGTCAAAAGCGAGGAGATGATCGACCAGCAGCTCAACGAGTTGCTGGGCAAATACGCCGAGAACGAGGCCGCCCAGCAGAACGTCGATCTCGTCCGCCGCATCGCCGCCCTTTACGAGCAGAAAGACGATCTCCAGAGCGCCCACCAGTGGTACAGCTACACCGCTCACCTCATGAACAACACGGACCCCGCCGTGGCGCGCAAGGTGTCCGAGATTCATCTCAAAATCATCGATAAAAGCATCGGCGAGTACGAGGTGTGGCTGGAGCAATACGGCAACACCGAGACCGCTCCCGAGGCCCGCGCCACGCTGGAGGACCTCCGCAAGCAGAAAGCCGGCAGCCTCCTGGACGAGGCCAGGAAACGCGTCGAGCGCAACCCCACCGACAGCCTCCTGCGCTTCGAGTTGGGTGAGCAGTTGCTTGCCGCCGGCCACCCCACCGAGGCCATCCCGGAGCTTCAGCAGGCCCGCAAGAACCCCAGCGTCCGCCTCCGCGCCATGAACCTCCTGGGCGAGTGTTATACCCAGAAGAACATGCTCGATTTTGCCGTCCGCACCTTCGGCGAGGCGTGCAAGGAAATGGCCGCCATGGACGATCTCAAGAAAGAGATGACCTACAAGCTCGCCCTTCTTCACGAGCGCATGGGCGATCAAAAATCCTACCTTGAGCGCCTCAAGGAAATCTACGATGCCGACTATGGCTACAGGGATGTGGCCAAGCGCGTGGAGAGCAGTTACGAGCAGTAACCGCCGGCTGGGAGAGTAAATATGAGCCGGGGGGGCGATGCGGAACCTTCCCTCCGGGTTCCAATAAACTTTGTCCGTTTGTCTGCGAATATTCGAAACAATCGCCCTTTAAATCCGTTTCAATTCCATGTTGTACGAACGATTTTTTCCCGCGGCACTCCTCACGCTCTTCGCGGCGGCCAGCCTGGCTTGCGCGCAGAGTGCCACCCCTTTGCCTGCGGCCTCACCCGCGGCCAATAGCCCCGCGGTGGTGGATGTATGGCCGCAGGGGAAGATGCCCGGCCATGGCGCGACCGGTCCGGAGACGGTGTTGCCCGCGCGCGATGGCTTTCACCGGGTTACGAACGTCAGCGTCCCAACCTTGACGATTTTTGCGGCGCCCAATGCCGGCGGCGCGGCCCCGGCAATGATCATCTGTCCCGGTGGCGGCTACAGCTATACCGTCGTGGACAAGGAGGGATCGGAGATTGCCGCATGGCTGAACGCAAACGGGATCACCGGCCTGGTCCTCAAATACCGGGCGCCCCACAATCGCGACGGGGCCATGCAGGATGTCCAGCGGGCCTTGAGCCTCACGCGCGCCCATGCGGCGGAGTGGAAGATCGACCCGAAGCGCCTGGGTGTAATCGGCTTCTCGGCCGGGGGCAATCTGGCGGCGAAAGCCAGCACGCAATTCGATGCGCGCACTTACCCCCCCATCGATGATGTCGATCAACAAAGCTGCCGCCCGGACTTTGCCATCCTCGTTTATCCGGCCTATCTGGAGGACGGCCACGGCCATCTTTCCGCGGACCTGAACGTGAAGGCGAATATCCCGCCCACGCTCATCATCCACAATGAGGACGACCACGCATTCGTCCCCGGCAGCAAGCTCTATAACGCCGCCCTCGACCAGACGAAGGTTGTGCACGAGTTCAAGTGCTATCCCACCGGCGGCCACGGATACGGCCTGCATTGCACGAAGGACGCAAAAGTCTGGCCGCAGGACGCCATCGAGTGGCTGCGCAAGACCGGCATCCTGTGAGGAGCGCAAAGGCGTTCCCTAAAAAAAGACCTTGCCTTTCCCGGTTCGCCATCTATCTTCCTCCCTCCCGAATAAAAACCGTATGGCTAAAAAGAGTTGGACAGAACGTGAAAAACGCAAGCAGGCGACCGTCAACAAGTTTGCCGCGCTGCGCGCCGAACTGAAGGCGAAAAAAGACTATCTCGGACTCACCCAGCTCCCGCGTAACGCAAGCCCCAGCCGGCTGACCAATCGCTGCCAGACCAGCGGCCGCCGCCGTGCTTTTATTCGCCGTTTCAAGCTTTCCCGTATCGCGTTTCGCGAGTTGGCCACACAGGGGCTTATCCCGGGCGTGACCAAGTCGAGCTGGTAAACGTTCTTCCTGCCAGGCTCCCTTCTTTAAAGGCTCGCGGCCCTGCGGTCGCGAGCCCTTCTTTTTTAAGGGGGGAGAACAAAAATAACCATGCATGCCGTCCTTCAAACCGTGCTTTTGAGTGACGCCATCGCCACCCAATGGGAGGCGCCGGACGTCATTTTCTTCAAGCTGCTGGGCGTGCTCCTCATCGTGGCCGTCAATGGCTTCTTCGTGATCGCGGAGTTTTCCATTGTGAAAATCCGCTCCAGCCAGCTCGACAGCCTCATCGAGAAAGGGGATAGCCGCGCCCGCATGGCCCGCCATGTGACCGAGCACCTGGATACCTATCTGTCCGCGACGCAACTGGGCGTGACGATGGCCAGCCTGGCCCTCGGCTGGGTGGGCGAGCCCTACGTGGCACGCCTGATCGAGCCGGTTTTCGCAATCCTGCATGTAACCTCCGCGACCGTCGTGAATACCGTGGCCGTCATCCTGGGCTTCGCGATTATTACCTTCCTCCACATCACGCTCGGCGAGCTGGGACCGAAGTATCTGGCCATCGATGACCCGCTGGGCGTCTCCCTGCGCGTGGTGCGCCCGTTGCGCATATTTGTCTCCGTGTTTCGCCCGGTCATCTGGCTGCTCAATCGCTCATCAAACATCATCCTGCGCGATTTTCTGCGGATGAAACCGGCGGGCGGCGTGGAGCTGGCCCATAGCGAGGAGGAACTGCGCCTCATCCTTGCGGAGAGCCAGGATGCGAAGGAGGTAACCCCGCTGGGCAAGGAGATCCTGATGAACGCGCTGGATCTGCGCCATCGCGTGGTGCGGGATATCATGACTCCGCGCGGCCATGTCGTATTTCTCAATACGGAGGAAACCTTCGATGAGAACCTGAAGACGGCGCTCGTCTCGCGCCACACGCGGTTTCCATTGTGCGAGGGGCACCTGGATCACACGCTGGGCCTGGTGCACATCAAGGATTTGCTTTCCCTTACCCGCGAGGCGAATCCCGATCTGCTTGCCATCAAGCGCGACCTGCTGCCCGTGCCGGAGATGATGCCGCTGGAGAAGCTGCTCGATTTTTTTCTGAAGAAGCATGCCCACCTTGCGCTGGTGGTGGATGAATACGGCGGCACCGTTGGCATTGTCTCGCTGGATAATGTGCTGGAGGAGTTGGTGGGCGATATCCAGGACGAGTTCGACGCCGAGGATCAGGAGTACAGGAAGATCAACGACGAGGAGTTCATCGTGGAAGGGGCGCTTGGCCTTTACGAGGTGAACGATCTCATTGGCCTGGAACTGGAAAGCGCGGATGTCAGCACGATCGGCGGCTATGTCACCAATCTGCTCGGCCACCTGCCGCGTCCGGGCGAGCAGGTGCGCATCGACGGTTACATGGTCGTGGTCACCAAGGCCGATGGCCGCCGCGTCAGCCAGTTGCACTTCAAGAAATTGTCTTCCGATGCCGCGGCCCCGGCCAGGGGCGCCGCGGAGTGACCGCTACGCCGGCTTGAAGTGCTTGGTCAGCACCAGCTCCATCCCATTGTGCTTGGGCCGGAAGTCCACGTGGTCAAACGCCGTCCGGATGAGGTGCAGGCCCAGGCCGCCCGGCTGCACGGTATCCAGCGCCCGCCCGCACCATCGCGTGGGCTCGCCGCCTTGCTCGCCATAATCCCTCAGGCGGAAACGCACCCCGGTCTCCGTTTTCTCGCAGGAGAGGCCCATCAGGCGGGTTTCATCCCGGTAAACGTGGCGGATGATGTTGGTGCACGCCTCGTCCACGCCCAGCACGATCAGGTCCACCTGCTCCGCGGGCAGCAGCGCATCCAGCGCGAATTGCCGCACCAGGCTTCGGACGGAACTTAGGTTCGCAGGATGACTTGCGAACTCGATCTTTCGCTTCATCGATTTTGGAGTACGGGCGTTAGGCTTCCAGCATCCGGCCTAACCCTCCGCAGGGCAAGCCGTCGCTGCCCTTTTTTCCATGCCGCATATTTCTTGAACAAAATGCATGCTCCTTCCGTCCGAAAGTTTCAAATACGCTGCGGCTTGCGAAAATGCCTGCGCCGCCGCATCCTGCCATCCCGTCCATGAAAATCGTCTTTTGCGCCGCACTCGCCGTTGCAACCATCGCCCCAGTCGCCCTCCTGGCCGCCGAGCCGGAAACTGCCTATCAGGCCCTGCGCACCGTGAGCGCCCAGCGGGGCGGCGATATCCTCAAGCACGTGATCGAGGTAACGGGGCAGGGGGGGGTGCCGGAGCCCGTGGCCTGGCGCGTGATCCTGGATGATCCCACCGCGCGCGGCGGCGTGCGCGAGCTGGATGTCGCCCACGGAAAAATCGTTGCCGAGCATACCCCGATGCGCCAATACAGCGGCTCCGCGGCCGGCGCCCTCATCGATTTTCATAAGCTGAACCTCGACTCCTCCGGCGCATTCACCGTCACGGAAAAGGAGGCGCAGAAGGCGCACCTCGGTTTTGACAGTGTCGATTACACCCTGCGCACCGGGGATGGACCGGACGCGAATCCCATCTGGGTCATCCATCTGATGGACCCTGCCCATCACAGTGTCGGAAGTATGTCCGTGGGCGCCGATACGGGCGCCATCGTCAGTAGCGACCTGTACAGCCACCACGAGCAGGCTCCCTATGTGGCCAGCCAAACGGCTCCGCCGCCCCCTCCGCCCCCCGCAAGCTACCAGACCCAGCAAGTGGATCACGATAACCTTTATACTCCGCCTGCCGATGAGCCCCCGCCCCAGCGCCAGGCGGATGACAATGACACGGAGGATACCCAGGGCCTGCGCATCGGTCATCGCATCAAACAGGCGTTCATTTCCGCCGGCGTCTCGCTCAAGAACTTCGTGACCGGCCAAAGCGCTTCCTCCGACCACTAGTGGCACCGGAAAAACCCGGGCCGAGTAGCGATTATTATCACCCTTAGACCCTCGGGAGACCCGCGTGCCTGTTTGTGCATTTATGTGCAATTACGCAGACCGATGCTTGCACTTTATTGAACAATCAACCGATTTTCGTATCGCAATGAGGAGACCGGCCTTTGATTGGAAATAGCGTCGGAGGCCGATCCTATCACGACTCCGGATAATATGCTTATGTGCGACCTCGGGCGAAGATTTTTCTTGCCCCGCCGTTATGGTCGTGCAATTTAATGCACACATGCGGGCCGCGTCTCTCCGCGATCTGCCCCTGGATCACTCTCCCCCAAACCATCCCCCCTATGAAATTCCCCCGTCTGGAAACGCCCCCAGCCGCGCCCGGATTTTTCGCGCGTCGCTCCTCCCCGCACACTCCCATGAACCTCGCATCATCCCCGAACAAACGCATTTTCCTTACCCTCGCCGTCGTGGCACTGGGCACGTTCGTCTTCACGAACCGCGGTTCGGCGGCAAACTTCACATGGTCGAGCACCACCACTGGCACTAATTTCGGTACAACAACCAATTGGGCGAGCGACACTGCTCCCCAGAACGGTGGCGCGTATAGCCTCGAATTTGGCGCGGCTGGCAGCTACACCACGCTTAACAATAATCTCGCGAGCAATTATTTTGAGCTTCTCTTTGATTCGACAGCGCCTGCTTACACAATTGTTGGCAACGCGTTTACCCTGTCCACTTCTTCCACCGTGCCGGCTGTCGTCAATAATAGCCCGAACGTTGAAACTATTGACAACACGATTACCTGGGGCGCCTCGACAGGCACTATTGTGACCAATGGTACCGGCGGCGATATTTATTTCGGCGGTTATGTCAGTTCCAGCGTAAGCGGTGGGCCGACTTTCGACTTTGACGCGCCGTTAACTACTTTTGGCGACGGCTTTGGCATGTCTCAATCCACTGGTGCTCGCACGAATATTTTTGGCGGCGTTGGCGGCGTAACGATCAATGGCCTCAGCAATGGGGCTTCGACCTCGGCGGATACCTTCCAATGGGAAAACAGCGGCACGCTAACGCTCCAGGGAACCACATCCATCTTTGGCACGATCGATTTTTACGCCGGCACGACCGTTTTGACGGGAACATTGGCCAGTGGTGGCGCCAGCGATACAATCACCGTGGGTGATACTGCCATCGCATCCTCCAGTACCGGCGTGAATACAGGCAATGCCACGCTTTTGATTTCAGGCAATTATGGTTACGGCACCGCCGGCGCCAGTGCGCAGAGCCTCATCATCCTCGGTGGCACCGGCACAAATTCCGGCCAGGGAACATTGAGCATGGTGGACGGGAGTATAAACACTTTGACCATCAACACTGCCACGGCCAGCGCGACCACCCTCACCATGGGCGGCGCGGCAACCAAATCGAGCATCCTGGATATGGAGATCGGGAATAACAGCTCGGACGAAATCATCCTGGCAAACAACGGCAAGGCTTCGATTGGCGCCGGCGGAGTCACGGTGAATATTACGGGCATTGGCGGATTCACCAGCGCTTCCGGGTCCACTTTCACCCTTATTTCCGCGCCGGGCGGCGGGCTGGCCACTTTCACCCTGGGGTCCACCAATACGGGAAACTATGGCGGTTTTTACGGGCCGAGTCTTTCGATTTCCGGCACCGGCCTTCTGTTGAACTTTTCGGGTTATTACTCGACTCCAACCTCCGCCTACTGGGATGACAACCAGAGCACGGTGTGGAACACACTGACGGGCGGCACTAACAATAACTCGAACTGGGCTACTTCGTCCGCAGGTACGACCGACACGCATCAGGCGCCGGGCGCGGCCACGAATGTTTATTTCGGCGCGACCACCGGGACCAATTTCTCTACCACGCTCGGCGCTGATACGACCATTAACAGCCTGACCTTTACCACCGGCAGCAATGTATCCATCTCGGGCAATGTTTTGACGCTCAACGCCAGCGGCGCCAATGGGATCACGGTTTCGCCCGGCTCCGGCTCAGTTACCATCGCCAGCAATGTGACCCTTGGTTCCAGTCAAACCTGGAGTATTAATAATGCGCCTGCCAACCCGCTCACCGTTAACGGCGTCATCGGTGGTGGCGCCAACGGCTTGACGATGTCGGGGACAGGCGAGTTGGTTTTGGGAGGCAGCAATACATTCACCGGCGGACTTACGATCAATAACGGCACGGTGGTCGTGAGCAGCTCGGGGGCTATGAACGCCACTTCTCCCAATGCCGTGACATTCGGCGCAGGCACATCAACCGGGACTTTGGAGATCGACGGTTTCGATACCACCCTATCTTCCCTCTCAACCGACGCCACCCCGGGTACGGCGGTGGTGGAAAATGGCGGCGTTTCCCCCAATACACTGACCATCGCCCAGGTTGGGAACACCACCTATGCCGGCGTCCTGCAGGATGGTGGAAGCGGCAGTCTGAATCTCACTAAAACGGGTGCCGGAGTGCTGACGCTCGGCGGAGTAAACACTTACTCGGGCGCCACCACGGTATCAAATGGGACGCTTGCTGTGAATGGTTCCCTCGGTTCGAATTCCACAGTCACCGTTAGCGCCACGGTGGATGGCAGCCCGGCCATTATCGGCGGCACCGGGGCGATCAATGGACCGGTCATTCTGAACACGCCCGCGGATAGCCTGCGATATAACGAGATCACCGGCGGTATCGCCGGGAGCACAGGCACGCTTACCCTCACTGATGGACTGACGCTGAATACTGGCGCAATCGCTTATCTCCCGGACGGAGCCTACATCAATATTACCGGCGGCGGATTGACGGTGACGGGCACGGGAGTGATCATCAAGGTAAGCTCGGGCCTTGGCGCCGGGACATATCCGCTGATCGGCTACAACCTGGGTACGGATCCGACACTTGCGGATTTCATCCTGGAGAACCTGAACGGGTCCACCGCGGGCGGCAATTACATGCTGGTAATCAATTCCAACGGCGTGGGAAGCGACGTGCTGGACCTGACTGTCCAGAATGCATCGACTGCGATTCCCTCCATTACCCTTACCGCGCCGACCAGCGGCGCGCGTGTGATGGCATCCACAACGATTGCTGTCGGCGGAGAAATCGATAACTCGGGGGTCGTTTCTCTCAATGCCACGCTCGCGGATAACGGCGGTAATTTGACGGTGACAGGCTTCAGTCCATCCAATCCGATTGTCGTTGGGACGGGAGGAAGTGTCGATTACACGGCCTCCGCAAATACGGGAAGCAACCTGGGCAATAATACGCTCAGCGTGGAAGTGACAGATACCAACGCGAGTCCGACTACGGTTTCGGCCACCACCACCGTGGACGTGGTATCCAACCGGGTCGTCACCCCGTCAACGGTTCCTTCCTTCGGCCTGTTGCAT
>DATAXI010000071.1:0-97364 GCA_036266845.1 Chthoniobacteraceae bacterium
TCTTGATGTCCTCGAGACGGTAGGAGAGCCGGACGGAACTGAAAGCATTGATCGGCTTGCGAAGGTCGATCTGGTCGCCGTAATCCTTCTGCTCGTACACGTCGGAGACATAATCCGCCGAGGTATAGAATAATTCGTCGCCCACGGAGAGTTGGTAATCCAGGAAGTAAGGCTCCGTGAGGGAAACGTCCGCGTCCGTCTCCTCCAGGCCAAGTTGAAACCGCGCGTGGAACCGCTCGCCGCCGCCGGTGAAGGTGGGCCAGTTGAAGAGGTCAAAGTTGGTCTGCTCCAACTCGACAAAGCCGAGCAAGCTATCGATCGAGGAAAAGCCGGCGCCGAAGTTGAAGGAACCGGTGCGGGCCTCCTGCACCAGCACGTTCACATCCTTGCGTCCGGGGACGTCGGTATCGCTCGGGTAAATCTGCACCCCGCGGTCCTTCTGGAAGTACCCGAGATTTTGCAGGCGCTGCTTGCTGACATCGATGAGTTGCGTGTTGTAAACCTCGCCGGGATAGACCGCCAACTCGCGGCGGATCACCTTGTCCTTGGTGCGGGTATTGCCTTCGATATTGATGTGCTCGATGTACGACTGCGTCCCCTCGTCGATCTTGAAGAGCACATTGATGATGTGATCGCCCGCCGCGGTGGTTTCCGCGGTGCAGGTCATGTCGATGTAGCCCCGCGCGCCGTACATATCGCCGGCGGCCTTGGCGTCGTCGCGCAGATCCTGCGGGGAGAAGACGCCTCCCGCGTGGGTCTTGAAGTGCGATTGCACCTGCGCATTGGTAAACAATTGCGCGCCCGTCACCCCCACCGTGCCCACATGGTATTGCGGCCCCTCGTGGATGACGTAGAGCAGCGATACCTTGCCATTGCCCACCGGCTGGATTTGCGGCTGGTCCACGGTCACATCTTCATAGCCGTGATTTTGATAATACTCCCGCAGCGCCGTGACATCCTGGTCCAGTTGGTCGTTATTCACGCGGCCCGTCTTGGTCAGGAAGGAGAGGATATCGGCGGGCTTGGTCTTGATGACTTTTTTCAGCACCTTGGCGGTAAAGACGGTGTTGCCCTGGAAATAGATTTTCTTCACCACCGTCTTGCTGCCTTCGACGATATTGAAGGTGACGACCGCCGCGCCGGTCTGGTCGTTCACGTCCGTATGGTAGGTGACCTCGGTCTGCGAGTACCCATGGTTGGCGTAGTCATCCAGGATTTTTTGGCGGTCCTGCTCGAGCGTCGCCTCGTTGAGCGTCTGGCCCGGCTTGGTGGAGATATCCTTGCGGACCTTCCGCTGCGTCAGCGCGTGCGTGCCGATCACGTTCACCGCCGTGACGTTCGCCTTCGATTGAATGACCACCACCACCCGCACCCCGTTTTCCGCCGGCAGCGGCTCGCCAAAGATGCGGACATTGGTCACGCTTCCCGTCGCGTACAGGGCGCGCACATCGTCATCGATGGCCTGCTGGGAGTAAGGCTTGCCCACCGCCGTCCGCATGTTGCCGAGGATTTTCTCGCGCGAGAGCGTGGCCGGTCCCGCATACTGGATATCGATTTGCCGGACGATAGGCGCCGGCGCGTTTTGGGGAGGAGGTGCGGCCTGCTGTTGCGCGCTGGCGGTGCCAACGGTAAGGCCGATGGACGCAATGCTCGCGACGATGAACGAAAAAAAATGTCTCATAAAAGGTTGGGACCGCACGGCCAGGACATGCCTCCGGGCCGAAAAACGCGCTTTAGATGATGGAAAGCCCGGCCAAACGTCAAGCGGCGAATTCCCCGCAAAATCAGGTCGTTTCTCCAGAGAGAAATGGGGTGTCTGCCGTTCAAGGCGAGAACAGGACAGGCGCATTGGGCCTCCGTGATGCGAAGCCATATTCAGGATGAATAGCCCCCTTCTCAACGCCCAGATACCCATTTCACTGGATCAGCCCGACGGTCCGGATGAGGAAGCCGTGGTCATCCCGCCCGGCGGCCTGCCGCCCGTCCAGGGCCGGGAAGGGAAGTTTCGCGTCTTCGTGCTGGATGACCACCCGCTCTTCCGGTTCGGTCTCAAGCGCCTCATCAACGCCCAGCCGGATATGATGATCTGCGGCGAGGCGCAAAACGCCGTCGAGGGCCTGGATGAGGTGCTGCGCGTGACGCCAGACCTCATCACCGTCGATATCTCCCTCAACGACAGCGCCAATGGCATCGAGTTCGTAAAAAACATCCGGGCCCACCTGCAAAATTGCCGCATCCTGGTGCTCTCCATGCACGATGAGTCCATCTACGCCCTGCGCGCCCTCCGCGCCGGCGCCCAGGGTTACCTGATGAAGGAGGAAGTGCTCGCCCGCGTGGTGGAAGCCGTTCGCACGGTGGCTGCCGGCGGCATCTTCCTGAGCGATGTCCTGCGCCAGCAGGTGCTGGTCAACCTGGCCAATGGCAATAGCGCAAATCGATCTCCCATCGACAGCCTTTCAGACCGCGAGCTGGAGGTGCTCCAGTTGACCGGCCAGGGCCTGACCCCGCGCGAGATCGCGACTCAGCTCGGCATCAGCGTCAAGACGGTCGAAACCCACCGGATGCGCCTCCGGGAGAAGCTGAATCTTGCCAGCAGCGCGGAGCTGATGCGTTTCGCAATCGCCTGGAACGGCGAGCGCCAGGGCTCCGCGTAGGATTAAAAGGATTTTTCCCGCGCAGCCGCGCCCCCGCGCGCAGTGAAGAAGGGAACGCTTTACCTTTCTCCGGACGCTTACACGCTCTCACTTTTTCCCGCGTGGGAAATGAAACAACGCCTATACGTCGTCCGCCGCGCCCTTCTTGTTGGTCAGCCCGCGGAGCTTGCCGTGGATGAATTCGTCAATGTCCCCGTCCATCACCGCCTGCACATTGCTCGTTTCCACGCCGGTCCGGTGATCCTTTACCATCTGGTAAGGCTGAAAGACATAGGAGCGGATCTGGCTGCCCCAGGCGACGTCTCCCTTCTCCCCGTACTGCCGCTCGATGTCCGCCCGCTTCTTGTCCTGCTCTATCTGGTAGAGTTTCGCCTTCAATAACTTCATCGCCAGTTCCCGGTTGCGGCCCTGGCTTCGCTCCGCCTGGCAGGCCACCACGATTCCCGTCGGCTTGTGCACCAGGCGCACCGCCGTCTCCACCTTGTTCACATTCTGCCCGCCCTTGCCGCCGCTGCGGAAGGTATCCAGCTCGATGTCCGCCGGATTGACCTCGATGGGCGCGTCGTCCGCCATCTCCGGCGTCACATCCATGCTGGCGAATGAGGTGTGCCGCCGCTTGTTGGCGTCGAATGGTGAAATGCGCACGAGCCGGTGCACGCCGCGCTCCGTCTGGAGGTAGCCGTAGGCGTACTCGCCATTCACCTGCAACGTCACGGACTTGATGCCCGCCTCGTCCCCCACCTGGATATCCACAATCTGCGACGCAAACCCATGCCGCTCGATCCATCGCTGGTACATCCGCAGCAGCATATCCGCCCAATCGCACGATTCCGTGCCGCCCGCGCCCGAGTGAATGATGATAAACGCATTCGCCTTGTCGTACTCGCCGGCCAGCAGGCTGCGCAGTTCGATCTCCTCCAGTTTCCTGAGCACATCCGCGTGCTCCTTCAGCACCTCTTCCGCCGCCGTCGCCTGCGCATCGGGATTCGTCTCTCCCAGCGCCAGCTCCTTGAGCACGCCCAGGTCTTCCGCCTGCCGCTCCAGGGCCTGGAAAGGGGTCACCTTTCCGCGCAGCGTCGAGACTTCCTCGACCGACGCCTGCGCCTTTTCCTTGTTGTTCCAGAAATCGGAAGCGCTCATCGCCGCCTCGAGTTCCTCCAGCCGGGTCTTCAGTTTCGGGAGGTCAAAGAAACCTCCGCAGTTCGCTCAGCCGGGCCTCGAGTGCGGGTACATCAACGGAAGAAAGATCGTGCGACATGGAGCGCGCAATATAAGCGCCGCCCAATGGACTTGCACTTACTCTTTAACCGGAATTTGCCTTTTCCCCATTCTGTGTGTCCTCTTGACTCTTTTTCGCATATTCGGCTATTTGACTTCGGTATATGCACACCGGAGAGAGCAACCAAGGGAAGGATGGCAGAGGCGCAAGTTGGGTCACATGGACATCAGGCGCAATGATCGCTATCGTAGCGAACGGCATGGGTTTCCTGGAGGGAAACTGGGGTAAACAACGGCCTCAGCTTCGGGAGCCGCGCACTGCGCTGGTGGAAAAGGGGGACCGCACGGATTGGAGTGATTACCCGCCCAAAGGATCGGAGCCCGCTTTGACGAAAGGTTCCAAAACGACCGGCCAGGTAGAAAATCTCGAAGACGCTCAGGAAAATCTCCAGCACGCCATGAAGGAAATTGCGCATGAATTGAAAGAGCAGAACGAACGGCCTCCGACTCCGACCCCGATTTCATCTCCGTAAAAGCACGCCTGAACCTATTGACGATCCGGGATCAACCAGGACCGAAAACTTGAAACGTCATCACTGCGTCAGATGCATGTGCGATCCATCCGGCGTGGGCGAGGGGTCGATGCGGTAAATCGTCTCCCCGTTTTTCATCATGTCCAGCCGGTCGCGCGCGATCGTCTCGATGTACGTCGGATCGTTGGTCAGCAATTCTCTCTCTCGCACATGTTGCGCAAGCTGGTCCTGCTCCTGGCCGACCTGCTTCTTCAGGTCATCCACATGCTCGGTGCCCTCGCGCGAGTCCTTCAGCAGCGGCACGAACGCGCATGCGATGAGCGTGGCCACTGTAAAAGCGACCAGCGTCACCACGAGACGATTGAGCGAATGCCAGACGGTAGTCTGGCGGCGGGCTCGAAAATCGCCGTATTCTTCCATGCGGGGATGCGGTTACGCGATTGCGTTAACGCATCTTACCGCCATAAATCGCGTTGTCACCTAGTTCTTCTTCGATCCGGAGCAGCTGGTTGTACTTCGCGACGCGGTCCGTGCGGCAGAGCGAGCCGGTCTTGATCTGGCCGGCATTGGTGGCCACGGCGATGTCCGCGATGGTCGTATCCTCCGTCTCGCCGGAGCGATGGGAAATGACGGCCGTATAGGCGTGCTCCTTCGCAAGCTCGATGGCGTCGAGCGTCTCGGTAAGCGTGCCGATCTGATTCACCTTCACGAGAATCGAATTGGCCACGCCCTCCTTGATGCCGCGCTGCAGGAAGCTGGTATTGGTTACGAAGACATCGTCGCCCACGATCTGTGTATCGGCGCCCATGGCGTCGGTCAGCTTCTTCCAGCCGGCCCAATCGTTTTCCGCACAGCCATCCTCAATCGAGATGATCGGGAATTTCTTTTGCAGCTCCTGGTAGTAGGCGATCAGCTCATCGGCGCTCTTCTTGGAGCCATCGGACTTCTTGAAGACATACTTCTTGGTCTTCGCGTCGTAGAACTCGCTCGAGGCCGCGTCGATGCCGATGAAAATGTCCTTGCCCAGCTTGAAGCCGGCTTTCTTCACGGCGGCGGCGATGGTCTCCAGCGCGTCGAACGCGGATTCCAGCTTCGGCGCGAATCCGCCTTCGTCGCCGATGGCGGTCGAGAGCCCGCGCTCCTTCAGCACGCCCTTGAGCGCGTGGAAAACCTCGGTCCCGTAGCGCAGCCCTTCGGAGAAGCTCGGCGCGCCTTTGGGGATGATCATGAATTCCTGGAAATCGATCGGCGCATCCGAGTGCGCGCCGCCGTTGAGGATGTTCATCATCGGCACCGGCAGCACCTTCGCGTTCGGCCCGCCCAGGTACTTGAAGAGCGGCACTCCGATCTGCGAGGAGGCGGCATGCGCCGTGGCCAGAGAGACGGCCAGCAGGGCGTTCGCGCCCAGCTTCGATTTATTCGGCGTACCGTCCAGGGCGATCATCATCTTGTCCACCGCGACCTGATCCAGCGCATCCAGCCCGGCCAATTCCTCGGCCAGCACTTTCTCGATGCTCGCGACCGCCTTGGTCACGCCCTTGCCCAGGAAGCGATCCTTCACGCCGTCGCGCAGTTCCCACGCCTCATGCTCGCCGGTGCTGGCGCCGCTGGGCACCGCGGCCCGGCCGATTGCGCCGCCGGCCAGTTCAACATCGGCTTCAACGGTGGGATTGCCGCGGGAATCGAGGATCTGCCGCGCACGGATATCGGAAATGATGGTAAGTGACATGATGAGATGTGGTTATTTGAGAGAAAAAGGCGGGTTAATTGCCTAGAGGCGCGCTGCCGCGCTGGCAAACAAAAACGTGGCGAAGGCCAAGAACCGTTCGCCTTTTCGCAACGGAATCAAACCAACGTTCCGCCGGAAGCAAGCTCCTGCCAATTCTCGATTCAGCTTTTCGCAGAGATGGGGAGCCGCAATCGAGCCCCTGTCCCGATCCGGTCAAAAACTCACCGGACCGCGGCTGCCGCAGCGTTGTTATAGGCCTCGATGGAATCGATCTCCACCTTCTCCGTCCCATGCTCGGTAGGCAGATCGACAATTTCGCCCACCTTTTTGGCGATCAGCGCCTGGCTCATCGCGCTCTGGTACGAGAGGATGCCTTTCTCCGCCTGGCCGTCCCATGCGCCGAGAATCGTGTAAGTCTGCGGCGCGCCGGTCTCCAGGTTGTGGAATGTCACAATGGTGCCAATGGAAACCTGCGAGGTTTCCGCATTGGAAAAGTCGGTGCCGCGGGCGCGGGAAAGCGCGGTCTCCGTCTCCGCGAGGCGCCGCTGAAGGACGCGCTGCATTTCCTTGGCCGCCTTGAACTCGAAGTTCTCGCGCAGATCCCCATAGGAGCGGGCAACCGCGATTTCCTTGATGTTCTCGGGAATCTTCTTTGTCTTGAGTTCCTCGCACTCCTCCTTCTTCCGCTCGAGGCTTTCCCAGGAGACGATGAGCGCCTCCTGTTTCTCGCCGGTGTCGCCTTCCAGCATCGCCTGCATTTCCGGATAAACCCGGACGATGCGGCCCAGCAGCGAGCGCTTGTTCAACTCCTCGAAGACCGGCGTCAGGAGCAGCTTGCGCAGCGTCTCGCGCACCACGCCCACTTCGGCGCCCGTGAGCAGATCGGGGATCAATTCGCGATCCTCCAGCAGCAGGTCGTGCATCCGTCCGCCGGGGCGGACAGCGGTCAACTGATCCCGCTCCAGCCCCGTCAGGATGGCGCTGAAAACTTCCGCGCTGATGAGATCGTTGAAGGTGCTTGTGTTTCGCTCCTTGCAAAGCCAGTACAGCACGTCGGAGCTGAGCGAGTGATCGCGGATGGAGCGGTCGATTTCCTTCTTGAGTTCGCCATGGCGCTCCTGGTCCTGCAATAGCCGCGCGATCTCCGACACCACGCGCCCCGGGCTGCGCAGCAGCATCCGGATCGCCTTTTGCACCCATTCCTCGCCAAATGCTTCCGGGAATGCCGCCAGCACCCGCTTCTGCTTTGCCGCACCGATTTCCGGGAGAATTTCCACCAGGTTTCTCTCCTCGTCCCGCAGCATCTGCGGCAGCGTCATCGAGCCCGGGCTCGGCTCGATCTTCGTGCGCTCGCAAATCTCGTTGCGCGCCAGCAGCAGCTCGAACGCGACCGGCGGGTTTAGCTTGAGGCTCTTGCGCGCCGCATTCTCGGTGGCCGTCACCACGGGGCGCAACGGCGCCGAATCGTTAAAACTGTCGAGGTTCTTGATGATGGCATCCAGCGCCAGCAATTGGTCCTTGAGCTGCCGCGCCGCGGAAAATTGCTCCAGCACCTCGTTTTCCCGGGAGATGGCCTGTTCGCGCAGGACGATGGGCTCCCCCTTCTTCGTCGCCAGGGAAAAATAGCCGTCCTTCTTCAGCGCTTTTTTCGCGTTGTCCCACCAGCGCTTCCACTCCGTCTCGTTGAAAACCTCCGGCATCAGCGACCCCGAAACCTGATCCTGCGTCGCCTTGCCTCCAAAACTGTTGAGGATGGTCCGCATCACGCCGACCGGATCCTCCTTGGCGCGCGCTTTCAGGCCCGCCAGATCGGAGGCTTTCTGCGCCAGGATGTGCTCCGGCGGGATCGGCTGAAGCGACTCGGCGGCGTATTGGAGCTGCATCGTGTGCCCCTTCTTCGACTGGAAATCGACGGTGATCTGGCTGACCAGGAAATTGACCGAGTCCACGCGTCCAAATCCCCAGCTTTTGTGAAGACAATAACTTCCGGGCATCAATTGCTGCAACGCATGCCCGGCGTGGGAGGTAATTTTGCCGGAATCAACGGCTTTTTGGATTTCTGCATCCATAGGAGCCCTTCAAGATAGGGGAGGCGCCGAAACTTGACCATGGAAAAAATTTTCCGGCGCCCCCGGCGCGCCCGCGTTCCGCTTTTCGGGGATTGCAGCCGCGGCGCCTTTCCTGTGATTTATCCGGCGCGCCATGCACACCGGCCTTACTTTCTGGATCGGGTTCCACGTCGCGGTGCTCCTGCTGCTGGCGCTGGACCTCTTTGTCCTCCGCCGCGGCGCGCGGGAAGTCTCGATGCGGGAAGCGGCGGTCTGGAGCGTCGTCTGGGTCGCGCTCTCCCTTGGGTTTTGCGCCTTTATCCACTTTGCCAAGGGGCCGGCCAAGGCGGTGGAATTTCTCACCGGCTATGTGATCGAGTACTCCCTCAGCGCGGACAATCTTTTCCTCTTCGTCGTTATCTTTGGCTACTTCAAGGTGCCCCGCCAGCATCAGCACCGGGTATTGCTCTGGGGCATCCTTGGCGCGCTGGCCATGCGCGGCGCGATGATTGGTCTCGGCGTTCAGCTCGTCGAACGCTTTCACTGGATTCTTTATGCCTTCGGCATCTTTCTGCTCGTGACCGGCGTGCGCATGTTTGCCCGGGGCGGCGAGCCGGCGCCGGGCGAAACCGCGGTCATCCGCGCCTGCCGCAAAATCCCGCGCGTGACGCCGGATTTTCACGGCTCCCGGTTCATCGCGCGCACCAGTCTCGGCTGGATGCTCACTCCGCTGGCCGTGGCGCTGGTGGTGATCGATGTGATGGACCTCCTCTTCGCCGTCGATTCCATTCCGGCCATCTTCGCGGTCACCACCGATCCCTTCATCGTCTATACCTCCAACGTCTGCGCCATCCTCGGCCTGCGTTCCCTCTACTTCGTCCTGGCCGGCGCGGCGCATCGTTTCGAATATCTCCACTACGGGCTCGCCGCCGTCCTGGTATTCATTGGCGCAAAGATGCTGCTCGCAAACGTGCTGCCCATTTCCAGCGCTCTCTCGCTGCTGATCGTTGCCCTCCTCCTCGGCGCTTCAATCGCTTACTCGGCCGCCGTTTTCAAACCGCCAGCGGCAGATTCGGGGAAATCTCCGCCGTAAGAGGCGAGCTTTCTCCGCGCTCGAGCCGCCCGGCGGCGACAAACGCGATCATCGCCGCGTTATCCGTGCAGAGCGCCGGCGCGGCGAGGCGCAATTCCAGCCCAGCCGCGGCGCATGCTTCCCCCAGCCGCTGCCGCAGCCGGCCATTGCAACTCACCCCGCCGCTCACCGCCACGAGACCGCCCCGGCAATGGCGCGCCGCCGCGATGGTCTTTGCCACCAGCACATCGGCAACCGCTTCCTGGAAAGAGGCGCACAGATCGTTCACTGTCTGCGGATTGGTTAAATCCACCTTGGGCAGCAGGTAGCGAACGGCCGTCTTCAATCCACTGAATGAAAAGGCGAAATCGCCGGAATCGATCATGCTGCGCGGCAGCGCAAAACGTGCGGCATCGCCGGAACGCGCCCGGTGCTCGATCTCCGGTCCGCCGGGGTAGGGGAGCCCGAGCAGCTTCGCCACCTTGTCAAAAGCTTCGCCCGCGGCATCGTCCCGCGTCTGGCCCAGCAGCCCGTAATGGCCCGGCCCGCGCACATCCACCAGCAGCGTGTGGCCGCCGCTCACCACCAGCGCCACGCACGGCTCGACCGGGCCGCCAAAGAATGGCGAGAGCAGATGCCCCTCGAGGTGATTGATCGCGAAAAACGGTTTCCGCATTCCCACCGCCATCCCCTTGGCTGCGCAGAAGCCAATCATCAGCGATGTCGCGAGCCCCGGCCCCGCCGTTGCCGCCAGCGCATCGATTTCCTCGAGTCCAATTCCCGCGCCCTTTAGCGTGCGGTTAATGAGCGGACGCAGCGCCATCAGGTGATTGCGTGAGGCCACCTCCGGCACCACGCCTCCAAAACGGTTGTGCAGCTCGATCTGGGACGCCACCTCGCCCGCCAGCAGCTCTCCCGGCGCGCGCAGCACGGCCACCGCCGTCTCGTCGCAGGAAGTCTCGATTGCCAGGACCACCGCCATTATTGGACGGTCGCCGTATCCTGCTTGCGCCCTTTGAGGGAGGCTGTCTTCTGCCCGGTCCGCTCCGCGTAGATCATTACGCCCTTCAGCGCGTCCACCGCGCGGTCCAGTTGCGGATCGTGGAATCCGGCCAGGTCCTTCTGGTCGTCATCGCTCAGCATATCATCGCGGCGGGAGAGCAGCAGCAGCCGCTCCTCCTCCGGGGTCAGCGTCGCGTAAATATTCGGCGTCACGCCATGCTCATGGATCACCTGGTGGCTCGGAGTGTAATACTTCGCGGTCGTCAGCCGCATTGCGGAGCCGTCCGGCAGTTGCAGCACGCTCTGCACGGACCCTTTGCCAAAGCTCGTCTCGCCCACCAGGATCGCACGGCCCAGGTCCTTCAACGCGCCGGCCACGATCTCCGCCCCGCTCGCGCTGCTCCCGTTGATGAGAATCGCAATCGGGTACGGCGGACGCTCCTTGCCGGTATCGGAGGTCCAGTAATTGCGCTTTTGCGACGGCATCCGTCCCTCCGTGGAAACGACCATCGTATGCGGCGGCAGAAATTGCCCGCAGACATCCACCGCGCTGTTCAGGAGCCCGCCGGGATTGTACCGCAGATCGATCACCAGCGCCTGCATTCCCTGCGCCTCCAGTTCATCCAGCTTCTTGCCCAGGTCAGCCGCCGTCGGCTCGTTAAATTGCGTGATTCGCACATAGCCCACCTTGAAATCGCCCGCGATTTCCGGCCCCAGGATGTGCGCATCCTTCACGCTGGGCACCTTGATGATTTCCCGCTCCATCGTGAAATCCTTGATCTCCTTGGTCGAGGGCCGGAGGATTGTCAGCGTCACCTTCTGGCCGGGGTCGCCGCGCAGTTTCCCGATCGCGTCGTTCAGGTCCATCTTGTCCGCGGAGATGCCGTCGATCTTTAGAATCTGATCGCCCGGCAACAGCCCGGCCTTGAAGCCCGGGGCATCCTCCATCGGCGAGACAATCACCAGATTCCCATCCTTCGCGGAGACCACCACGCCAAGCCCGCCAAACTGGCTTTTGGTATCATCCTGCATCCCCTTGAAGTCCGCCGGATCCATGAACTGGCTGTGCGGATCCAGCGTCGCCATCATCCCCTTCATCGCCCCATACGTCAGGTCGTGGAAGGAAACCTTCTTCTCATCCACATAATCCTGCCGGATCAGCTCGAGCGCCCGGGTAAATACGGAAATATTCGTGTATGCGGAATCATCCTCCGAAGCCGTTCCCGAGGTCTGCGGCTGATCGGCGGGGAGTGCCTGCCCAGGGGCGTCCTGCGCACGGGCAAGCCCGAAAAGAGAAATCCCCGCAAGGAGTCCGGCGCGCCCCAAGTGCCCTAAAAACCGCAATGTCATGAGGCGGACAGTACCACTCCCTTTGGCTTTTGCATTGATTTTTCTTGACCCTGCCTTCCCCGGATTTGGACCGGGAAAGGCAGTTGGATCGCTGCCGTGGAACCTGTGATTACAGGCCCATCGACTGGAGCAGCGGCCCGTTGATGGCGCCGGTTACCGGCAGGCCGTTATCCTGCTGGTAGGCGGCGATGGCGTTGCTGGTGACCGGTCCCACGATGCCGTCAATCGGCCCTTCGTAATAACCGTCATGCTCAAGATCCTGCTGCACCTGCACGGCCAGCGAGTCCGAGTTATACCCGGGCCCGTAATAATAACCGGCCGCGAACGGGTACAGGTCGAGCATATACCATCCGTTGCCGTACCACCGGTAATGGTGTCCATGCCAATAGTACTCATGGCCATGGTTCCATCCCGCGTGGGACGCAAACGCATAGGTCCCATGGTTATTTCCGCCGTTGCGCGTGCCCGAGTAACGGGAACTGCCGCCAAAGGCGATGTTGTTCCGGCCACGATGCGCATTGGCAACGAGACTGGCCCGGTTGATGTGATGGGATCGGTTGACGCGGCCGGCCCGCCCCGAGTTTGCGGCTGTGTAAGTGCGCGCGCGCACATTGCCGCGGCGCGCAATTCGCGTCGCATGGAATGAACGGTGCACGCTCACGTGCCGCGAGGCGGTGCGGAAATGCCGGCTGCCACGATGCGAGGACGCAACGGCATGGTGCCGGCCACCGCTATGATGGGCAGCCGCGACCGCATGGTGGCCGCCGCCGCCCCCGCGTTTCCCCCCGTGTGCAAAGGCAGGCTGGCTGATCAGTATCGCTACAGCCAACGCCAGCCCGGTAATCAATTTCGTTTTCATAATACTTATCTTAAATTGATTCGCGACCCGGGCGGCATTAGGACTCCCCCAAAGGGGAAAGCCTAATTCAGGTCCAGCGCGTCCATCAGCCTGCCGTTAACGGTCCCCGTCACGTGCAAGTTGTTGTCGCGCTGATAGGAGGATATCGCTCCTCGCGTGTTGGGGCCCATAATCCCATCGATAGCCCCGCGGTAATAACCCATCCGCGCCAGTGCCTGCTGCACCTGCGCCGTGGGCGAGCCCGCGTCCGCATTATCATCTGGCGGCGGCGGCGCAGCCTGGTAATTGTCCGGATACCCGTAAGAGGGATAACTGTAGTAGTAATACGGATCGTAGCCCGCGTAGGGGTCGATGATAAACCAGCCATTGTTGTACCAGCCATAATGGTGGCCATGCCAAAAGTAGTTGTGTCCGGCGCTCCAGCCCGGATGGGAGGCAAAGGCATAAGTGTAGTGCGAATTGCCTCCGCCTGAAGTGTATCCATGGCCATGCGAAGAGCCGCCGCTGTAATTATAACTGGGAGAGCCGCGGTAGGCGCCGCGTCCCGCATATCCCCCGTATGCCGCGGAGGCGCGCACATTCGAGCCGCGCGCCGGCGCATTCCCGCCGCCGCGGGCCGAATACGAAGGCGAACCCTGCGAATTTTTTCCATTTTGGTTATCCGCAGAAACAGGGCCTCCGGCCAGCAGGGCGAGAGCCAGCGTCAATGCGGGGATCAGGGTCGTTCTCATGGGCAGATTTATTAGCGTCATTCCATTCGACGGCAAATCCGGAAAACGATTCAATTTCAATCGGGGTCGAGGGAAGGGGAGCGATTCGTAGAAATACGCCCTCCCCGATTGGCGATGATTGGTTGATTTTTTGCCGGGAGCGCGAGTTTTCGGCTCGCTTCCGGCAGGCATCTTGCCCGAATGGCCCTCAGAGCCTCGCGTGATCCCGAAGGAGAATCCTCGCGCGGGAAGAAATTACGCCGCGTCCTTGTCCTGCTTCTTGCGGATGATCGGCGTCCGCTTGCCCTCGACCACCGCCCGGTTCAGCGTGACATCCGCA
This sequence comes from Chthoniobacteraceae bacterium, assembly GCA_036266845.1. Lineage (GTDB taxonomy): Bacteria > Verrucomicrobiota > Verrucomicrobiia > Chthoniobacterales > Chthoniobacteraceae > DATAXI01. The sequence goes on from DATAXI010000071.1 coordinate 13,516, forward strand.
ATATCCTCGCGGCTCGGGATCTCGTACATGACCTCGAGCATGATCCGCTCCAGCATCGAGCGAAGGGCCCGCGCGCCGGTTTCTTTCTTCACCGCCTGCTGCGACAGCGCCCGCAAGGCGTCCTTGGTTACCGTCAGGTTCACCCCTTCCATCGCCAGCAGTTTGGAATACTGTTTCACCATCGCGTTCTTCGTATCGGTCAGGATGAGTATCAACTCGTCCTCGGTCAGCGCGTCCAGCGCGGTCACCACCGGCAGGCGTCCGATGAATTCCGGGATCATCCCGAAGCTCAGCAAATCCTCGGGCTCGGCAAGCTTGATCGCCTCCCGGGTCAGCACATCCACCGCATCCGCATCGCCGGTATTGAAGCCCAGCGTCCGCTTGCCCACGCGGCGTTGGACGATCTTGTCCAGTCCCACGAACGCCCCGCCGCAGATGAAGAGAATCTTTTCCGTATTGATCTGGATATATTCCTGGTGCGGATGCTTGCGCCCGCCCTGCGGAGGCACGTTGCAAACGCTCCCCTCGAGAATCTTCAGCAGCGCCTGTTGCACGCCCTCGCCGCTCACGTCACGGGTGATCGAGACGTTGTCGGTCTTGCGCCCGATCTTGTCGATCTCGTCGATGTAAACGATGCCGATCTCCGCCCGCTTCACGTCGTAATCCGCGTTCTGGAGCAGCCGCAGGATGATGTTTTCCACATCCTCGCCCACGTACCCCGCCTCCGTCAGCGTGGTGGCGTCCGCGATGCAAAACGGCACATCCAGGATGCGGGCCAGGGTGCGGGCAAGAAGCGTCTTGCCGGAGCCGGTCGGCCCGATGAGGAGGATATTGCTCTTTTCGATCTCCACGTCCGCATAGGGATCGATGGAGACCGCGCCCGCCGAGGTGGACTGGAGGATGCGCTTGAAATGATTGTGCACCGCCACGGAGAGGACCTTCTTCGCCCGGTCCTGGCCGATGACGTATTGATCGAGCTGGCGGCGGATATCTGCCGGTTTCGGCACTTGCAACGTCGCCGATTGCCGCCGGGCGTCCTCGTTTAACTCCTTGTCCAGGATGCCTTTGCAGACATTGATGCAACTGTCGCAAATATACACCCCGGGACCGGCGATCAATTTCCGCACCTCTGCGTGGCTTTTCCCGCAGAAGGAACACATGGTTAAATTCGAGGCTCGGGCCATTGGCTTTTGGGGTGAGTTATATATCGCGCCCGTGCAGATTCCGCAAATCGGACCTGAGGATTTAAAGCAAATCGGATGCCTTTTTCCTCAGATCAATGCCGAATACAGGCGAAAACCTACGCTGCCGGGGCCGGATCCGCGGGCTTGATTTCGGCATCCGCCGCGGCGGTCGGCTCCGGCTTCAGCTCCTTGCGGGATTGCACGACCTGATCGACGAGGCCGTAGTCCCGCGCTTCAAACGAGGACATGTAGTAGTCGCGGTCGGAGTCATGCTTCACCGTCTCTTCGTCCTTGCCGGTGTGTTCCGCCAGGATTCTGATGAGGCGCTTCTTCAGCTTGAACATGTACTCGACCGTCCGCTCGACGTCGCTGGCCGTGCCCTGGGCTCCGCCGGAGACCTGGTGGATCATGATGTCGGAGTTGGGCAGGGCGTACCGCTTGCCCTTGGTGCCCGCCGCCAGCAGCACCGCGCCCATGCTGGCTGCCATGCCCAGGCAATAGGTGGTCACATCGCAAGTCAGGAACTGCATCGTGTCATAGATCGCCAGGCCTGCCGTCACGCTGCCGCCGGGGGAGTTGATGTAAAGGTTCACATCCTTCTTGGGGTCTTCCATTTGGAGGAAGAGCAACTGGGCAATGACCAGATTTGCCACATGATCGTCGATGGGCGTGCCGAGGAAGATAATGCGGTCCTTCAGCAGCCGGGAGTAGATGTCATACGCCGCCTCGCCCCGCCCGGTCTTCTCGACCACGGTGGGAATCGGCATGTAAGCGTTCGTGAAGCGGCGGGAATCGTTCGGTGTGATGAACATGGGATTGTGGTGGTTACCACAGACCGTAAACCGCCCCCGATTTCCTGCAAGCGAGAATAAAGGGAGAAATGGACCGCGAACAAGATCGGCGGGAAGGGCTTGCCGGATGGTTTATCCCAAAAACGGCCTTCTCCCGGTTTTTTAAAATCGCCGGCGCGCGATTTACACCGCAGGCGCCGGCGTTCCCTCGGCGATCTTCACCTCGGCGGCATTCACCAGGAAGTCGATCACCTTATTCGAGAGGATTTCCTCCGCCACGCGGTCAACCGCGCCGTTCTTCTCCAGTTCCTTGCCCGCTTTCTCCGGTGTCATGCCGTAGCGGGCGGCCATTGCGGCGATACGGGCGCGCAATTCCGCATTGGTGATTGTCACCTTTTCCGCTTCCGCGATGCGGTGCAGGATGAACGTTCCCTTCAGCTTGTTTTTCGCGCCGCGCGAGGCTGCTTCCACCAGCTCCTTCTCATGTCCTTTGATCGCCTCGTCCGTCATGCCGCGGGACTGCTCCTGCTGCACAATCTCCGCCAGGATGCGGCGCGTCTCGCCCGCCACCATCGCTTCCGGCAGCTCGCATTCCACATTGGCGATCAGTTGGGTCATCACCTGGTCGCGCTTCATGCGCTCGATGTCTTCCTTCTTCTGGCGGGAAAGCTCCGTGCGGGCCAGCTCGCGCAGCTCGGCCAGCGTCTTGCCTTCCACGATGCTCCCGGCAAACGCATCGTCCAGCGCCGGCAAAATCTGGTTCTTCAGCCCCTTGATCGTGACCACGTAATGAAGCTGCTTGCCCGCCATCTCCGCCAGCACAAAGTCCGCCGGCACCGTCAGGTCAAATTCGCGCGTCTCGTTCAGGTTTGCCCCCGCCAGCGCCTCGCTAAAGCCGGGCAGGAAGGACTCCGGCGTCAGCCTCACCCAGCGGTTGTTGTCCGCCGTGAGCGGCTTGCCCGCTTTCGGAAATGTCTCGGATACGGGCTTGCCCTCATGCGTGCCGGTGTAATCGACAATCGCGTAATCCTCCATCTCCAGGCTGCGCCCGGTGATGTCCTCGAATGTTGCCGCCTGCTTTCGCAGGTTCTCGATGGACGTGTCGATCTCCGCGTCCGTTACCTCCTCCGCCGGCACCACGACGGCGATGTTTCGGTACTCAGGCAATTCAAACTCCGGCGCGGTCACGACAGTCGCCGTAAAATGCAGCGATTGATCCGGCGAAAACTCCACGTCCTCGACATTCTGGATTTGCAGCACCTTCAGGTTCTTCTCGGAGATCGCCGCCCGCGTGCTCTCGCTCAGGAGCTTGCGCTCCAGTTCTTCGCGAATCTCCTTCTGGAATTTTTTCTCCACCACGGACCGGGGGGCCTTGCCGGGCCGGTACCCGGGCAGCTTGGCCTGGGCGGTGTAATCCCGGGTAATGTTCTCTCTCGCCGCGTTCACGGCATCCGGCGGCAGGTCAACCTTCAGGGTCGCGAGGCAATTGGGCAGAGCTTCGACTTGGACATTCATGGCGATAATCAGGATTTCTTTTAAAAAATACGGAAAAAACGACCGCGCCGTTTCGCGCGGGGGGTAACTTCTAAACCTCCCCGAAAAATTCGCAATCCGCAATTTGCCGGGATTCTCAGGCCGAGAGGCGGAAATCGGCATGCGGCGGGCGGGCCACATCCGTAAGTCTTGTGTGATTCGGCGCTTATTGATTGCGGCCCTCGTGTTCCACCTATCCCCGGCTCCGGGTAAATGCGCGCTGCCCCCGCCGGAATTGCCGCCTGCCGTGCCCACCAGCGAATTGGCGCCGGCCAGCCTGCTGCAAGGGAAGGGGTACACCATCGATCCCGTCACCCGGACGGATGGATTCATGGGCCTCTTCCAGTTGCATACCCGCTACGGCACTTACCAGTGCGTGGGGCGGGAGATGCTCTACCTGCGAATCTACGAGCTGAGGGCCCTGGAGAAAATGGATCAGGGGATGAAGACCAAAGCCTTTGGCGATGCGCTGGGCGCCGCAGCGGTGGAGCCGGTGACGGATGTGGTGAAGATCGCGCGCAATCCGGTGCGAAGCGTGGCCCATATGCCGGTGGGCGTCGGCCATTTATTCATGGAGATAGGCGGCGGTTTCGCAGGCGCAGGCGGAGCCCTTTTCCACATCGGCAGGCATGACCCCTCGCCGCAGCCCCCGCCCAGCCGCGAGGGCATGGCCGGCTACAACGTCGCTCGCAACCAATGGGCCCGCCGGTTTGCGGTGGATCCCTACACCACCAATCGCCCGCTGGAATTGAAGCTGAACCATCTCGGGATGATCAGCTTTGGCACCGATAAGGTGGCCGGCGCAGCCGTCGGCTTCGGGATTGGGTCATTCGGCACGCTTGCCGACTGGCTCTCTTACCTGCCCGATGTCGATGATCACCTTATGACCGCGCCGCCGCCGGAGGTAGCCGCCGTGGATACGCGCCGGATGGAAAAGCTCGGTATTCCAAAGACGGCGATGAAACCGCTGCTCGATAACCCATGGTTCACGCCCACGCTCCAAATCCGCTACGTGAACGACCTTGCCAAACTCCGAAACGTCACTGACCTGCCGGCAGCCGTCCGACTCGCGGGCAAAGCCCAGTCCGAAGAGCAAACCCGTTTCCTCTGCGGCGGGCTGGAGATGCTCGACCGTTATCAAAAAACCATCGGACCGTTGCGCGAATTCCAGGCTTTCCAGGGCGTCCCGGCCGCCATCGCCGGCGACGGCGCGCTGGTCGTCGCCGCCCCCATCGATCTGCTCTCCTGGACCCATATAGCCGAATCCTTCGCGGCTCACCGCGATCCGCACCGGCCCGCATGGCTCTACGTTGCCGGCCCGCTTACGCCGCGCGCGCAACAAGGCTTTGCGGAGCTGGGCTGGAAGGTCTGCGACCTGCCACCGTCCGGCCATCGCTGATTCAGGGAACCTGGATAATCCTGTACCTGCGCCGGGAAATCTACACCACCCAGCGGCGAATCTCTTCCTCGTTCTTGAATGGCCCGACGACCGCCAGCCCCAGCCGGGCGCGGTTCAGGCAATGGCACGCGACGGAGCGCACATCCTCCGGCGTCACCGCCATGAGCCGCCGCTCGATTTGCGACGGCTCAAAGACCTTGCGGTACCCGAGGATCGATTCGCCCATGAACATCATTTGGTTGGTGGTGCTCTCGAGGCCCAGTTGCGTCTGGCCGACCGTGTAATCCTGCGCTTTCCGCAGTTCCTGCTTCCCGGGCGCTTTTTTGCAGATGCTCTCGATCTCGCGAAAGATCATCTTCACCGCTTTCTGCAACTTCGCCGTGTCCAGGCCCGCGTAGATATTGATCACCCCGGCATCGGAAAGCGCCACCATTCCCGTCTGGACGGAGTAGCAGAAGCCATATTGCTCCCGCAGCCGCTGGAAGAGCCGGGAGCTCATGTTCTCACCCAGGATAACGGAGAGCAGCTTCAGCGCGAATCGCCGCTCGTCCGACCGCCCAAAGGCGTAAAAGCCCATCGCCAGATGCGTCTGCTCCGTCGGCTGGCTCACCAGGGATACCTTGGGCTTGCCGTGGGAAAAATTCCCCCGGCGGCACCGGGGCGCCCGTCCGCTGGGCAGCCGCTCCAGCCGCTTACCCATTTCCTTCATCAATTGCTCGTGGGTCACATTCCCCGCCGCCGTGATGACTGTGGTGCTGCCGTTGTAATTCTCCGCCAGGAAGCGTTTCAGCTTGGCGCGGTCCAGCTTTGCGATGCTCTCCACCGTGCCGGTCAGCGGCTGGCCGAGCGGGTGCTTGGGCCACATCGTCTCTGAGAGCAACTCCTGGGCGTGCTGCGCCGGGTTGTCCCGGTACATCATGATCTCTTCCCGGATGACCTCCCGCTCCCGCTCGATCTCCTGTTCCTCCAGGGTCGAGTTCAAATACATGTCCGAGAGCACGTCGCACAGCATCCCGAAGTGTTTGCCCGCGGACTTCGCATAATAGCAGGTATGGTCCTCCGTCGTGAACGCGTTGAGGTAGCCGCCCAGCCCTTCCACCTCCTCCGTGATCTGCCGGGCTGTCCGCTTCCGGGTGCCCTTGAATATCAGATGTTCAATGAAATGAGAAATCCCGCTGACGGCTTCCTTCTCGAAACGCCCGCCCACGCCGGCCCACAGCCCTAGCGCAACGCTCTGCATATGAGGCATTTGAAATGATGCGAGGCGGATTCCGTTACTGAGTTTTGAAATTTGGTACTGCATTAACTGCAAGATTAAATTGCCGCTCTGGAGGCAAGCACATGCTCTGCCAACTCGAGATCGCGGGGGATGGTTATTTTAAAGTTCCATTCGTCATTGCGCAACAAGGCGATATTCACGCCCAGTTTCTGCACCGCCGAAACCTCGTCGGTCACCAATTCTCCGGCGCCAATGACCGCCGCATAGGCCTGCAGGATGATGGGGGTGGAAAATATTTGTGGCGTCTGCATGGCCCACAGCCCGCAGCGCTCCACGCTGGCGGTGACATGCCCTTTGTCGTCGGCCCGTTTCACGGTATCCGGGATTGGCGAGGCCACGCAGGCCGCCCCGGAGTTGCGGGCCATCTCGAGGCATTGGCGGATGACAGCCGGCGTGGTCAGGGGGCGCGCCCCGTCATGGATGGCCACATACGCCGCCCGCCCGTTGACCGCCTGCAAACCGCCCCAGACGGAAAAATGACGCTCAGCCCCGCCCTCCACCAGGCGCTTCACCTTGGTCCATCCTTCGGAAGCGATGAGCCCCTCGATGGGCGCCTTCTGCTCCGGGCGGATCACGAGGACGATCTCCCCGATCTCCGGCGTGCTTTCAAACGCCGCCACCGAGTGCGCCAGGACCGGTTTCCCCCCCAGCGAGGCGAAGAGCTTGTCAAAGCCCATCCGCCGGCTGCTGCCCGCCGCGACGATAACCGCGGAGACCATCAGGGAAGTTGCCGCTGGACCTCCTGGCTCAGCGTCTTTCCATCTGCCCGCCCTGCCGCCTTGGTCTGGACGATCTTCATTACCGCGCCCATCTGCGCCTTTGAAGTCGCTCCCGATTCCGCAATCGCCTCCGCCACCAGCTTCGTGATCTCCTCCGGGCCAAAGGGTTGCGGCAGGTACGCGTTCAGCATCCCAAGCTCCAGCTTTTCAGTCTCCGCGAGGTCGGGCCGGTTCCCTTTCTCAAACCCTTCAATGGAATCCTGCCGCTGCTTGGCCTGCTTGCGCACCACGGCTATCGCCTCGGCGTCGTCCAGTTGGCCCGTGGCCCCATATTTCTCGATTGCCGCGTTCTTGAGCGCGGATTTCAGCATGCGCAGCACGTTCAGCCGCTGGCTGTCCCGGGCCTTCATCGCTTCCTTCAGATCGTTGTCGATTCGCTCCTGAAAAGTCATAGGGGGTGCTACCTTACGCAAAAATCCGAATTACAAAACCGGAATTTATCGGGCCGTTCTTGCGGGACCTTTGGAGTTTGGTGGAGATTGGACCCTGTGGCTTCCGAATCCGCGCCCCCCTCCCGAAGAACGAACTGGCTCAAACTGACCGCCGCGCTGGCCGTCGCCGCGGCCATGATTGCCGCCTACTCCAACCATTTCCACAATGGCTTCCACTTCGATGATGCGCACACCATCGTCAATAACGGCTTCATTCGCGATCTCCGCTTCATCCCGCGCTTCTTCACGGACGCGTCCACTTTCAGCGCGCTGCCCTCGAATCAATCCTACCGCCCCATTGTCTCGACAACGCTGGCTGTCGATTACTGGCTGGGCAATGGCGTGAGGCCCTTCTGGTTTCATGTCTCGAATTTCGCAACCTTCCTGGCCGGCGCCTTCCTGCTCGGCCTGCTGGTGCACCGGCTGCTCGATGGCCGCCATCCGTGGCTCGCCCTGCTCGCCGCCGCGGCCTATGGCCTGCTGCCGGGCAATGCGGATACGGTCAATTACATCATCGCCCGCTCGGATTTGCTCTCCACGCTCGGCGTGATCGCCGGGTTTGCCATCTACGCCCTGTGGCCCCGTTTGCGCCCATGGCAGCTTTACCTGATGCCCGTCGCGCTCGGCATGCTGGCCAAGCCGGTTGCGGCCATCTTTGCTCCGCTCTTCGCGCTGTACGTTCTCTGTTTCGGCATTCGGCGTCCCGTGTGGAGATATCTCGCGGAGATTCTCCCGGCATTCCTGGTGTGCGGCGCGATGACGCTCTTCATCCAAAAAATGACGCCGCATAGCTGGGTTGCCGGCTCGGCGGAAAGCGGGCCATACCTCGCCACACAGCCCTACGTCGCGCTGCTTTACTTCCAGACCTTCTTCCAGCCGCGCGGCCTCTCGGCGGATTACGATCTCACCCCGCTCGCCCATGCCGGGGATCCCCGCCTCTGGGCCGGCGCCGCCTTCGGCATGGTCCTGCTTGCGGGGGGAATCGTTGCGGCTGCGTTTCGCCGCACGCGCGTCATTGGCTTTGGGCTGCTTTGGTTTTTCATCGCGCTGCTGCCCACCGCGCTCTTCCCGCTGGCGGAGGTGATCAATGACCACCGCGCATCGCTTGCCTACATGGGTCTCGTCATCGCGCTGGCCGGCGCGGTCGCGCTCCTGCCGGCATGGGGCATCCGTCTCGCCGCCGCCGCCGCCGTGTGCGCGCTCGCCATTGCCGGCACGGCCACCTGGCGGCGCAATGAGGTCTGGAAGAATGACCTCACGCTCTGGCAGGACGCCGTCCTCAAAGGTCCCGGCAACGGACGCGCCCGCATGAACTACGGCGCCGCCCTCATGGGCCAGGGCAAATTGCAGCAGGCGCTGGCCCAGTTCCAGCAGGCAAAAATCGCCACCCCGTTTTACCCCGTCCTCTATGTGAACCTCGCCATTGACGAGGCCGCGCTCGGCCGGCAGGCCCAGGCGAGTCATGATTTTCAGACCGCTCTCCAGCTCGGCCCGGCGATTCCCGATAGCCATACCTACTACGCCCGCTGGCTGCTGGAGCAAGGCCGCCGCGATGAGGCCGCGGCCCAGGCTCGCGAAGCGCTGAAACTGAGTCCCGCCGACTTTGGCGCCCAGATCCTTCTCGCCCGCATCCAGGCAGCGCCCTCGTCCCTCAGCCCGGAGATGCTTCTATCCCAGAGCCTCGCCGAGTTCCGCGCCGGCCATTACCTCCAGTCCATCGGCGCCGCCCAGCGCGCCCTTCAAATGCGCCCCGGTTACGCTGAAGCGTACAACAACATTGGCGCTTCCTGGAACTCCCTGGGCCGCTACGATCTCGGCGCCGCCGCCTGCCAGCAAGCCCTCCGCCTCAATCCCCAATTCACCCTCGCGCGGAACAACCTGGCCTACGCCCTCCAGATGGCGGCGGCTGCGCGGAAGAAGTAGCGGCCCATCCGCCAGGGCGATCAGCACACCGAGTGGTTCCCCGGCGCCCAGACTTAGAGCATTGTCCCCGGCTCCGCGCCCGCTTCGGGTTGGCGATAGCGGCTGAGATACGGCAAAGCCTCAATCCCTGAACACCACGGTCTTTTTCCCATGGATCAGGACCCGGTCGTGAATGTGGTAGCGCACCCCGCGCGCCAGCGCCAGCCGCTCGCAATCGCGCCCCAGCCGCAGCATATCCTCGGGCGAGTGGAAATGTTCCACCCGCACCACCTCCTGGTCGATGATCGGCCCTTCATCCAGCACCTTCGTTACGTAATGGCAGGTGGCCCCGATCAGCTTTACCCCGCGGTCATACGCCCGGCGGTAAGGATTCGCCCCCACGAATGAGGGGAGAAACGAGTGGTGGATATTGATGATGCGTCCCGGCCACGCATCGCACACCTCCGGCGGGATGATCTGCATGTAGCGGGCCAGCACCACCAGGTCTATCGCGTGCTCCTCCAGCAGCGCCGCCGTCCGCCCCAGGCCCGCCGCCTTGTTCTCCGCATCCACCGGCACATGCTCAAACCGCAGCCCCTCCCGCTCCACCATCTCGCGAAAATCCTCGTGGTTGGAGATCACCACCGGAATCTCCATCGGCATCTCGCCCGCCTTCCACCGCCATAGCAGGTCTGCCAGGCAATGCCCCAGCTTGCTTACCAGGATGGCCACCCGCATCCGCGCCTGGTCCTCGCGCAGCGTCCACTCCGCCTCCAGCTCCTTAGCCAGCGGGGAGAATGCTTTCCGCAGCCCCGCGGTATCCAGCGCCAGAGTCCCCGTATCAATTGCCATCCTCGCAAAAAACCACCCGGAGATCGGGTCCGTAAACTGGTGCACCTCCAGCAAATTGCCTCCGTGGAATGCCACGAACGCCGTGAGCCGCGCCAGCAGCCCCACGCGATCCGGACAGGCCAGTTTCAAAAGCGTTACACCCATGGCATTCAGTAAACGCCCGTCTCTATCCTGCCGCCGCGCCGCCCGCAAGCGTGGGGATTTATTGGATTTCCGCCGGGCTGTCTCGCTTCGTCACCGTCACGTCCCGGATGGAGTATTTGTCGTATTGATCGCCGTCGGAATCGAGGCAGAACTCGTAGGCCCACATCCCCACAAATTCATCGTCATCGATCTTCCAACTCATCGTGTGCCATTGCCCATCGCCCGGCACCGTGTACCAGCCGCTGTTCTTGAATCCGCTGGTCGATTCATAACGCAGCTTGAAGCCCGCATTCCGCGCCGGATCATCCCGCCGCACCGTCACGCGAATCTCGATCGGCTCCGGCGTGTAGGTCAGGAAAGCCGGATCCACGTAAAACGCCGTGCGGGAGAGCGCGCGCAGGCCGTGCCCGCCATCCGGCGCGCCCTGGATCAGCGAGACGGACTTCGCCTCCGAGTAATCCCCGCCAAACCCCAGCGGAACCTTCACCGCTCCATCCGCGCCCATGCCCAGGATTAACACTGACGAGCTGGTTACATCGCGCGCCGCGGTTTGCTCATTTTTGCCGGTAATCGGGTCCACAAAATCGAGCGCCCGGCCTGATTGCACGCGGAATGGCGCATCCCGGCGCGCCCATTCGATCCACACGATTCGCCCGCCGGCGCCCCGGAAGCAAAAGCTGCATGGATCGTGCGGGTTGCGTCCCAGGTATTCCGGGCGTTCGCCCAGGTATTGGATCATCTGCGCCATCGCGGTATAGGCCGGGCGGGCCCTGCCTTTCGCATCCAGCAATCCCATTGGCCCGCTGTCTCCGTCCATGCCCTCGAACCACTCGATGCACTCGACCCCCTGCGCAATGCCCAGCGTGTACGCTTTCACCAGCGCCTGCGCCTGGGTATCCTCCCCTTTGCGCGCATCGCAGCCGATTTCCGTAAAGATGATGGGCACATTCTCCCGTGCCGGGTCCTGGGCCGCCAGCATCTTGCGCACCGCCGGCACAATGTTGAGGAACCCGGGCTCGTAGCCGGCGCAATCGGCCACGGCATCCAGCGCCTCATAGGGATGCAGCACCACAAAGTCGAAGTGATCCTTTGCCCCCGCCTGGATGGCGCGCTCCAGATAATTCACATCCACGGATTTCGCCGCGAGGCCCACCTTGCAGCCGGGATCGATGCCATGCGCCGCGTCATACGCGCTGACGACGATCTTTGCGTAATCCGCCGGTGTCTGGTCGCGCCCGGTGAAGTTCGGCGGCTCGTTCCACACCTCCCAATATTGGATGCGTCCGCCGGCCTTTTTCACCCAATCGGCCACATAAGCGGACCAGGCCGGGATATCCTGGACCGGCAAGCGGCCTGGCGCGTCCACCGCATCCCCGGGCGGCGTGCCAAGCAGCAATCCGCCAAATTGAATGTGATAACCCGCCAGATAATCCATTTGTCCCGGTGCGGCTGTCCGCATCATTCGGATCCCGATCGCCGCCATTTGCGGGATCCACGGCGCGAGATTGCGCCCTGTGCGTGAATCGCCGCCGATCCCGAACACCGCCGGAAACTGCCCCCGCGCGGAAAACTGGAACAGGAGCAAACAGAGCAAGCAGAGAAGGCCGGCGCCCGGCCATCCGGTTTTTCTCATTTCGTTTTCAGGTGCGCGACCGGTCATGTTCGATCATTCGTCATGGGCGGATGTTCACCCATTCTTTCACAATTCGCCATTGATTCAGTGGTTCCAGAATTGGGAAGGTTTTTTTAATGGCGGCGCTTGCTTCGCCCGGCTCATAATTCATTTTTTCATCATTATTCCATGGCTCTTACCTCTTCCATGCTTCCGCTCGGCACCGCCGCGCCGGACTTTCGCCTTCCCGATGTCACCACTGGCCGCCTCACCACCCTGGCCGATTTTTCCGACAAGGAGGCGCTGCTCGTCATGTTCATCTGCAAGCATTGCCCCTACGTTGTCCATGTGCTGCCGGAGCTTACCCATCTGGGTCTCGATTATGCCGGCTGCACTCTCGGCATCGTCGCGATTTCCTCCAACGATCCCATTGCCTACCCCGACGATGCTCCCGAGCGCCTGAAGCGCATGGCCGCCGAGGCCGACTTCCAGTTCCCCCTCCTCTTCGATGAATCGCAGGATGTCGCCCGCGCTTACGATGCCATCTGCACCCCGGATTTCTTCCTCTTCGACGCCGAGCGCAAGCTCGTCTATCGCGGCCAGCTCGACGACTCCCGTCCCAACCGTGGCGCCGCCGATGGCAAAGACCTTCGCGCAGCCATCGAAGCCGTCCTGAGCGGCGATCCCGTTCCCCCGCTTCAAAAGCCCAGCACCGGCTGCGGCATCAAGTGGCGCAAGTAGTGATGCCCTGGGGTATGGCATCGCAAGGAACATTGTGACCGCTCCGCGGTCTGGCAAGTGACGTTCCGGGGGCGGCGCGGGCGGATCGCGCTCCCCGGGAACATCGATTCAAGATCGTCGGGCAACGCCGCGGCCGAGGCGGCGGCTTCACTTCCGCGCGTCCATCACTGCCCCGGCGTGGCTGCGGGCGCGGCCGCGGGCATGGAGAGCTTTGAGACATCGATGAGCGGCATCACGCCGCTGCTTGCGCCGTTGGTGAACATCGGCAGGCGCCCGTCCCAGCGCTGCAATTGCTCATACTGGATGAGCGCCGGCGTGATGCTCTTTGAGAGCAAATCATTCGCGGCGGCCTGCGCCTTGGCCTTGGTCAGCGTCGCCTGTGCATCGCCTTCCGCCTGTGCTTTCACGGCATTGGCCTGGCCGGTGGCCTGCGCGACATCCTGCTGAGCTTTCACCTCCGCCTGCGCCAGCAGATACTTCTGCTGCTCGGAGGCCTGCTGCGCCTGGATTTTTTGCGCAAGCGCCTGCTGGAGCGCCTCTGGCAGATGCACCTCGCGGATGCCGAAGGAAACCAGATTGAGGTGGCGCCGCTCGAATTCCTTCGTCAGCACATCGGTGATTTGCTGGACGATATCGCCGCGCTTGGTGGAAGTGATCTCCTCCCAGCCGTACTGCGCGCACACCACCGGCACCTGGGAGCGCGTGTATTGGCGCACCACGCTATCCTCCACGGTTTCGATGGGCGCGCCGCCCCAGTCGGTATAGAGCGCCGCCGCCTGATCCTGCTCCACCTGGTATTGGATCACGACATCGAGGTTGATCTGCTGGCCCTCGTCGCTCTGGATCTTGATGGAATCATCGCCCGGACGGGAGCCCTCTCCCTCCGCCTGCACCATGGAGTAGGTCTGGATGGTTACCGGGTATTCCTGGATCGCTTCCGAGAACGGATTGATAAAGGCCCAGCCGGGATTCAGCGCGCCGGTGGTCACCCGGTGATTGGCCTTGTCGAAAACAATGCCCACGTAGCCGGGCCGGATGCTGCGCCAGGCGGAGAAGGTGATGACGAGCAGTGCGAGCAGGACCACGGCGGCAATGACCAGGGTGAAGAGTTTGCCAGTCGGGGCGGAATAGGAATTATCGGGCATAGGGTGGGTTGGGTCTGTTGGGTTGGGTTGGATTCGGTTTCAAATATCGATGGTGGATGGAGGCTTCTTTTTGCCGTTGGCCTTGCGCCGGGGAAAATGCTCGCGCAACCACCGGATGACGCAGGGAGTCAGGATGCGGCCGATCCACAGGGCGACCACGACAAGCAGGATCGCCACGGCGCCTTCCAGCAAGGTGGGGCTCATGAAGCGAGCATATTCCCGGGCCTGATTATAAACCAAGAGGATTGATTATAGGGGAGCTTTCCCCTTCCCGCCGATGGGCATCGCAAATGGGGATGCAGGAAAGGGTTTGAACTCTGGCGCCGTTGCGCTAACGTTTCCTCCCAAGGTGCAATTTCATCATTCCAGCCGACTTATGCCGCTCCGCGGGCCGATCGCCTCCATGGCTGGATGCGATGGGCGCGGAGCTTTTTCGGCATAGCTCGGCGGCTGTCCCCTGGGGAGGCGGCTGCTGCCGCTTAAACCATTGATCCCATCCCCTTGAGTTTCACCTTATGACTTCCCATTTCAGCAGCAGCAAGTATCGCCCATTCCCGCCGGTCCATTTGCCGGAGCGCGAGTGGCCCAACCGCATCCTGACCACGGCCCCCATCTGGTGCAGCGTGGACCTCCGCGATGGCAACCAGGCGCTGCCCGTGCCGATGAACGTCGCGCGCAAGATCGAGCTCTTCGACACACTGGTCGCGTGCGGTTTCAAGGAAATCGAGGTCGGTTTCCCGTCCGCCTCCAATACGGAGTTCGAGTTCAATCGCAGGCTCATCGAGGAGGGCCGCATCCCGGATGACGTGACCGTGCAGGTGCTTGTCCAGGCGCGCGAGGATTTGATCGAGCGCACCGTGGAGTCCCTCATCGGCGCAAGGCGGGCCATCATCCATCTCTACAATTCCACTTCGCCCGCGCAGCGGCGGTACGTCTTCGGCATGGAAAAGCCGGAGATCGTCCAGGTCGCGCGGCGGGGCGCGCAATGGATCAAGGATCGCCTGCCGCGCCTGGCGGGCACGGACGTCGTCTTCCAGTATTCGCCGGAGAGTTTCTCCGCTACCGAGATCGAATTCTCCCTGGAGATCTGCGAGGCCGTCATGGAGGTGTGGCAGCCCACCGCCGCGCGCCGCATGATTCTCAACCTGCCGGATACCGTCGAAGTCGCGATGCCGAATGTGTACGCCGACCAGATCGAGTGGTTCTGCCGCAACCTGAAGCATCGCGACCGCGCGATCGTCTCCGTGCACACGCACAATGACCGCGGCACCGGAGTCGCCGCCACGGAGCTGGCCCTGCTGGCCGGCGCGGAGCGCGTGGAGGGCACCCTCTTTGGAAACGGCGAGCGCACCGGCAATCTGGACATCGTCACCGTGGCGCTGAACTTGTACATGCACGGCATCGATCCCGGCCTCAATTTCTCCAACCTGAACGCCGTCCGCCAGGCCTATGAGAAATGCACCGGCATGACGGTGCCCGAGCGCCAGCCGTATGCCGGCGAGCTGGTCTTCACCGCCTTCTCCGGCTCCCACCAGGATGCCATCAAGAAAGGATTGGCCGCCATGGCCGAGCGCCAGCGCAACGGCGAAAACCCGGCGTGGGACGTGCCCTACCTGACCATCGATCCCGCCGATCTCGGGCGCCATTACCGCGAGGTCATCCGCGTGAACAGCCAATCCGGCAAGGGCGGCATGGCCTACCTGCTGGAGAGCGAGTTCGGCATCGTCCTGCCCAAGGAGATGCAGCGCGAATTTGGCCCGCTGGCCAATGACGAGGTGGACCGGCTGGGCCGCGAAGTGACCGCCGGCGAGCTGCGCGAAATCTTCTGGCGCGAGTACATCGAGCAGGACGGCGGCCCCGTCACCCTCGAGCAGTTTGAAACCGAGAATCGCAACGGCGTTGTCCATTGCAAAGCCCTGCTCCGCGATGCCGGCCAGCCGCGCACCATCGAGGGCGAGGGGAACGGCCCCATCGCCGCCTTCGTCAAGGCGCTCGGCCTCCCCGGCCTGCAGGTTGCCAATTACCAGGAGCACGCGCTCTCCTTCGGCGCGGAGGCCACGGCCATCGCCTATATCCAGATCAAGCTGGGCGATCACCGCACCATCTGGGGCGCCGCCGTCGATACCAACATCGAGCTCGCCCCCATCAAGGCCCTCCTCAGCGCCGTAAACCGCAGCCGGAAGTAGCGGCATGACTTGAGCTGCGGCAAATGCCCGCTTGATCAACCCAGCGCCCGATTTTTAGCGCCGGGCGGTCGAAATAGATGCCTCGGGCCGACAGACGAGCGGTGGGGTCTTCCTGCGAAACGGCGGGAGCCTCGCTTCAACACGTCGAAATATACGGTGGTTTGCATCGGATAAATTCGGTATTGTATCCAACAAATGAGTGGCATCACGTTCATGGTCGATTCACACGGCAGGAAGACCGCCGCCGTTATCGACTTGCGCCGGCATCGCAAGCTGTTGGAGGACTTCTTCGACAATCTCGTAGCCGAATCTCGCGCAAGCGAGCCCAGGGAAAGCCTCGCATCGGTAAAACGCCGCCTCAAGCTCGCCGGGAAACGTGGCTGATTATTCGGTTACCTTCGCCCGCTCCGCGCGCAAAGAGCTTGAGAATCTGCCTTCGTCAATAGCCCAACGAATCATCGAACGTATCGAGCCTTTGGTTTCGATTCCACGTCCCTCGGGCTCGATCAAATTGAAGGGCAACAAGGAATCTGTGGAGGCTGCGCATTGGCGACTACCGGGTCATCTATAGCATCGACGACTCCGCTCGCGTAATCGACATCTCCGCCGTCCGCCACAGGCGGGAGGCCTATTTCGACATTTAGAATTGTCAGTCAGTCCGCAATCCCGTCATTGAGATTCCCCAATTCCCCGCCTATCTTCGCCTGCCCGCATACCATGGAAGGGTGGCAGAGCGGTCTAATGCGCCGGTCTTGAAATTCGAAAGGGTGTCTTTGGACCGAATTGGACAGGGTTGGTCACACCTCGTCCGCCCGCTCTGGCGCTTGGTTTGCGGGCGATTCCATCGTGGTCAACACTGGTCGCGACTGGCGCCGAGCGGTCGATGTGGACATTGCATCTGGTTGCCAAACGCGCCGGGGGGTCCTGCGTCATGTTGCCCAATGACATTGCGCCGTCCTGATTGTTCGCGGCGGGTCATTCTTTGTATGGGTTTTGCGGGTAGCCAAACGATACGTTCTCTGCGACATTTACTGCATGAAACGAGAGTTTAGTGTCGTGATTGAGCGCGATGCCGAAGGCTACTTCGTAGCGAGCGTTCCTGAGTTGCATGGATGTCACACGCAGGCGCGCTCCCTCGATAAGCTACTTTCTCGCATCCGCGAGGCCATCGAGTTGTGCCTGGAGGTGGAGGGTTTCGCTGAGGCAAATGCTTCCGAGTTTGTCGGCATACAGAGGGTTGCCGTGGAGGTATGAGCCGCCTGCGGCTCCGAGGCCGCGAGCTTATCCGGGCACTCCAGAGGGCTGGCTTTACGGTGATGCGCGTCAAGGTTAGTCATCATTTCATGCGTCACCCGGACGGGCGCACGACAGTAGTACCCGTGCATGCGGGCGAAACGATTGGGCCGGGCTTGCTCAACCAAATTCTCAGCGATATCGAACTCACAAGAGAAGAATTACAGAACCTGCTTTGAACCGCGGTTCAACCCATGCGGCTGGCGCAGCCGCCGGCTTTTGGATTTCAACTTTTTAAAAATGATTTAAGCTCTCAGAAATCACCGCTCAGGAAGGGTGGCAGAGTGGTCTAATGCGCCGGTCTTGAAAACCGGAGTGCCGCAAGGCACCGTGGGTTCGAATCCCACCCCTTCCGCCGTTTCCTAAGGCTCTCCGGTTTAGCATCTTATGGCTTCAAAGGGTGGAAAAGGTCATTGAGTATCAGTGAAGGTGTTAGTAAGACCGGATGCGTCGGGGGATTTCTCGGAAATTCCTCATCATTCGCTGAGAAACCGCCATGGCGATCTGAAGGTTTCAAATCGTGTCCCCACAATGAAAGATACGAATGCATAATCGATACACAATGTTCCGGCGCGGAGCAGTGTTCTATTGTGAAGCCGAACCGTCGGGCGGCAGAAAAGCCTGCTGACACGCGACGAAACGGAAGCGCAGAGAATCCTGCACGCCAAGAATGATGCGATGAACCAACCGCGCGCAGGAAAGTTTCGCCTGAGCGGGCATTTCGCGAAGGCCTACCGTCGGTCTTGCTCAAAGTGTCTCTGACGTTTGATTGCCCGGTTGCGAAGCCATACCGAGTTTGATACCCTGATTTTCATGTCAAGCGCCGCAATATCAGCAGCCCGCAAGCGGCAAGGGGATCTCGGACAGTTCTTCACCCCCGCGCCAGTGGCAAGCTTTATGGCTTCGATGTTCGGGCCGCTTCCCAAAGTAGTGCGCTTACTGGATGCCGGGGCGGGTGCGGGAGCTCTTACCGCAGCTTTTGTTTCGCGTCTGTGCGGAAGAAAGGATGGCGTCCGCGCCGTCGAAGCGACGCTCTACGAGATTGATCCATTCATTCAGGATGCACTTTTAGAGACGATGCAAGATTGCCGGCGTCGTTGTGCTGACGCAAATATTCTCTTTACCTTCACCATCCACGCGGCCGACTTCATTCAGGAAATGTCGGCTGTCCTTGCCGGAGATTTATTCGGCTCTGCGCCACCCATCTTTGATGCCGCCATCGCAAACCCGCCCTACCGAAAAATCAGCACTACCTCTGCCGAAAGGCGCAAGCTGCGATATGTTGGTGTCGAAACAAGCAATCTATACGCGGCATTTATTGCTCTCATCCAGCGTGCGCTTGTCCCTGGCGGTCAACTTGTGGGCATCACACCAAGGAGTTTTTGCAATGGTCCGTATTTTCGTTCCTACCGTGAAGACTTCCTCAATAATTTGGAACTTCACAGGCTTCATGTTTTTGAATCACGCGAAGCCGCCTTTCGTGATGATAGCGTGTTGCAGGAAAATGTGATCTTCCATGCCGTAAGAGGCCAAAATCAACCACCTAAGATTGTGATTTCCAGCAGCAGCGGAGAGAGCGGATCCATTATTGAAGCGAAGGCAATCCCCTTCGCGGAAGTCGTTCATCAAAATGACGCCGAGAAGTTCATTCATATTCCTTCGACTTTAAGTCATGCAATAGCCAAAAGAGCGATGGATAACCTGCACTCAAGCCTAGCCGCCTTGGGGCTAAGTGTATCCACCGGGCGTGTAGTCGATTTTCGTGTGAAGGACGCCCTCCGCTGGAAACCGGAAGAAGGTACTGTGCCTCTAGTTTACCCGTGCCATTTCAACGGCGGCACCGTCCACTGGCCGAAACCCGAAGCGCGTAAACCCAATGCTATTCTAAACAACGATGAAACCCGTCCTTGGCTCGTCCGGTCTGGCGTATATCTGCTCACTAAGCGATTCACATCCAAAGAGGAGCGCCGCCGCTTGGTCGCTTGCATATGGGATCCCAAAACCGTCGAAGCAGAGTGGCTTGGTTTTGAAAATCATCTTAACTATTTTCATGTTAACGGACATGGAATTGATCGAAATCTAGCAGCCGGTCTATTCGTCTTTCTGAATTCCACGGTGGTTGACCAGTATTTCCGTCGCTTCAGCGGCCACACTCAAGTCAACGCCACGGACCTTCGGAAGCTCAGCTATCCAGACCGCGACACGTTGCAGGCAATGGGCGCCCAAATAAAGAGATTTGATCAATCGCAGGATGAAATTGACGAACTCGTAGAGAAATACCTTGATGCCCGCAAATAAGCCGAACCGCACGGGTGAATTCAGAAAACGGAAGCTTACTGAAGCCAGTGAATGCCTTGCCGCGTTACAGTTTGGCCCAAGGCAAAGAAACGAAACCGCCGCCTACACATTGCTTGCAGTACTAGACCTTCGTCCAGATGCCCCTTGGACCGAAGCTCAAGCACCGCTACGCGGCATCACGCCAATCATTGATTTCATCGCACAGACTTACGGTGTTCGCTACGCACCCAATACCCGCGAAACAATTCGTGATGATGCCGTCAAATTTTTTGTCGAGGCGGGATTACTGCTTCGGAATCCGGACAATCCGAACCGCCCGACGAACAGTGGCAAGACAGTATATCAAATAGAGCCTTCGGCACTCGCTTTGCTCCGCAAAATCGGAACCCCTCATTGGTCGCCT
The DNA here is from genome assembly GCA_036266845.1 of Chthoniobacteraceae bacterium. GTDB lineage: Bacteria > Verrucomicrobiota > Verrucomicrobiia > Chthoniobacterales > Chthoniobacteraceae > DATAXI01. The sequence goes on from DATAXI010000071.1 coordinate 33,488, forward strand.
GCCTTGAAGAAATACCTCATCAGTCGTGAAGGTCTGAAGCACGAAATTGCCCGCAAGCGAGACTTGGCCCGCGTGCCCGTAATGCTCCCCGATGGTTCACAAGTGGCTCTTTCACCCGGAGGCCAAAATCCGCTGATTAAGTCAATTATCGAGCAATTCTGCCCTGCATTCGCCTCCGGTGGAGTTGTCATCTATATTGGGGACACGGAAAACAAGTTTGTTCATCTCGCAACTAACAGCCTCACCTCGCTGGGAGTAATATTGGACTCCGCGGCGAAAATACCCGATGTCATCGTTCATTACCCCGCAAAGAATTGGCTATTGCTGATTGAAGCCGTCACCAGTGCAGGGCCGGTGGATGGAAAGCGTCGAAAGGAACTGAAAGAATTATTTGCGGGCTGCAAAGCGGGTCTGGTTTTTGTCACTGCGTTTGAGACCCGCCGTACCATGCAATCATTCTTGTCGCACATCGCATGGGAATCCGAGGTCTGGATCGCTGAAGACCCCGGCCACCTGATTCACTTCAACGGCGAGCGGTTTCTCGGGCCATATCCTGACGTGCTGCCCAAGTGAAGCATTTGCTCGGATAATGAGATGGAAATAACCAAAGTTCAAGGAATTGGACTAGCCTCTGGATCGCGAATGTTATCGTTTCGCAGGCATTCCCCATGATGGATGAAAATCAGACGCCGGTCGCGCGGATTCATCACGGCTTGCCATTTTATGGTTACGCGGCGTCTCGCGCGGTTCAGGTGGCGATTGTCGCGGCGTTCGTGCCAGAGACAGAGAAGCGTTTCCTGGACTAGATCGAGCGCAACCGGAGCCATCGTCCGGGGTTACGCGTGGTCAAGAGTTGAGAAGCGTTCCCTCGGAAGAGATCGAGCGTAACTGGACCTCCTGTTCGTTTGATTTTATGAAGATCCGTACAGCCGTAATCCTCATGGCCATGGCCGTCAGCGCCTCGGCCACGGAGTATCATGTGGCAGTATTGGGCGACGATGGAAACCCCGGCACGCCCGAAGCGCCGTTGCGTACCATCCAGCATGCCGCGGATATTGCGCAACCGGGCGATGTCATCACCGTACACTCCGGCATCTATCGGGAGCGCATTGATCCGCCGCGTGGCGGCCTCTCGGATTCGCGTCGGATTATTTATCAGGCTGCGCCCGGCGAGAAAGTCACCATCACCGGATCGGAAATCATTAAGGGGTGGAAGAGAGTAAGCGGGGATACCTGGAAGGTCGCAATCCCCAGTAAATACTTTGGCAGTTTCAATCCTTATGGTGACTCTATCCACGGCGATTGGTTTGGTTCCAACGGCTTTGAGCACCACACCGGTGCAGTGTATCTCAATGGCGATTGGATGATCGAGGCGCCCAACCTCGATGCCGTGCTCGCACCCGTGCGAGCCACGCCGCGTTGGTACGGGCAGGCGGATGGCGCAGGCAATGAGGAATTTGTGCTCAACCTCGAGTGGATGAAGGCTGGGGCAGTCCCTATCTTACCGGAACGAATCTCAGCGAGAAATGGATCGAGGAACGTGGCGTGCGCGGAAGGCGGATCATGCGTCGGCTTTATTCGTGACGGGGACTGGTTGCGGTATAATAAGGTCGATTTCGGCTCTGGGACGGACGGAATTGACCTTCGTGTCGCCTCGGTGTCGCAGGTGACGAACATTGAACTCCGGCTCGACAACGCGGAGGGCGAATTGCTCGGCACGGCGCATTGCGTCCCGACGGGAGGATGGCAGCGATGGGCGACCATCCACGCGGATATTAAGCACCTTTCGGGAAAGCATTCGCTCTGTGTGGTCTTCAAGGCGCCGCCCGTCGCCGGCGATGGAACTACCATCTGGGCGCAGTTCAAGGGGGTCGATCCAAACCACGCCGACGCGGAAATCAACGTTCGCAACACTGTGTTTACGCCGCGGAAAACGGGCATCAACTATATTACCGTGCGTGGATTTACCCTGTGCGACGCCGCGACCAACTGGGCGCCGCCAACTGCCGGGCAGATCGGATTGATTACCGCTTATTGGTGCAAAGGCTGGATCATTGAAGACAATGATATTCACTGCTCCACCTGCTGCGGAGTATCCCTGGGCAAATACGGCGACCAATTTGACAATACCTCCGCCGATACCGCCAACGGCTATATACTGACGCTCACGCGCGCGCTGAAGAATGGTTGGAATAAGGGAACCGTGGGCAGTCACATCGTGCGGAATAATCATATCTCATTTTGCGGGCAAACGGGAATCGTCGGCAGCCTTGGCTGTTCTTACAGCACGGTCAGTGGCAATGAAATTCACGACATCCACAATCAACAGTCCTTTGGCGGCGCTGAAATGGCGGGCATCAAGTTCCATGGCGCCATCGATGTCACTATCAGTCATAATCATATCTACCGCTGTGGCAAAGTTGCCGGTATCTGGCTGGACTGGATGGGACAGGGGGCCCAGATCGTGGGTAATCTGATGCATGATAATTCGCAGGATATCTTCCTTGAAATGCAGCATGGCCCGATCCTCGTCGCGAACAACATCCTGCTTTCCCCCGCGGTTACTCTCAATTCCCAAGGCGTCGCATTCGTGCATAATCTGATGATGGGACGGTTTGGCAGTGCCCGCGGCGATACGCGTGTGACCCCCTTTCAGGCAGTCCATTCCACGGAGGTCGCGGGAATGTATCCCGCCGCCAAGGGCGATAGCGGCGACGATCGCTTTTACAACAACCTCGTCGTCGCCCCGTGCAATCTCAACGTGCTGGACAATGCGGCGCTGCCCTGCCTCGCCGGCGGGAATGTCTATTTGAACGGCGCGCAGCCGCCGGCGTTTGATTCCAATCCGCTGACTGCCTCCGGGTTCGATCCAGACATAGCGCTGATCCGTAAGCCGGACGGTTGGTATCTGGGAATCACCCTCGATCCTGCGTGGTCTGCCGGCCCGGGACGCAAGCTCGTCACGACAGACCTCTTGGGCAAGGCGCTAGTGCCGGGGGAGGCATTTGAGAACGCTGACGGTTCCGCGCTCCGCATCGCCGCTGATTATCTTGGGGTGTCGCGCAATGCAGAAAATCCTTTCCCCGGCCCGTTCGAGGCGGCGTCCGGCATCCGGGAATCGATTAAAGTCTGGTAAAAGCGTCGTCGTCGTTCGCGTCTAAAAGTGGCGGTTAAGTGGCGATTGTAAGAGTAATTCTGATCGAGACAGAGATGTCCGGCCATCCACCCTTAACCCTTGCGCGCTCCTTACTCCAGCGTCGGGAAATCCAAGCTATACCTTTGGCAACTGGAAGTCAACCGGGTACAGGACGCAAGGTCACTGTACCTAGAACTGTCCCTTCCTCGTGGCGGGTGGGTAGGCGGCGGCGGGACCAAAGTAGGCTGGCTTACTTCAGCGGATGCGGCGGACGGTCAGGCGTTGGTGCCGCCGTCCACAGTGAGGTTTGCGCCGGTGATGTAGGAGGCATCCGGGCCGGCGACGAAGGCTACCAGCGCGGCGACTTCGCTCACGTGCCCGTAGCGGCCCAGGGCGGTATTGGCGATTTGCGGCGTGGCCCAATCGCCGCTGGCGGGATTGAGGTCCGTATCGATGGGGCCGGGCTGGACGTTATTGACCGTGATGCCCCTGCTGCCCACTTCTCTGGACAATCCCTGCGCAAACATTTTGACCGCGCCCTTCGTGGCCGCATAAGCCGCGAGCCCCGGGGTCATGATCCTTTCGCCCACGCATGAGCCGATGGTGATGATGCGGCCGCCGTCGCGCATGTGCTTCAGCGCCGCCTTTGTGGCGATAAACATGCCGCGGATGTTCAGGTCGATGATCCGGTCGAGTTCTTCCATCGTGGCTTCCTCGAAAGTTTTCGGAATCGCCGTGCCGGCATTGTTTACCAGCACATCCAGGCCGCCGAAGGTGGCGGCTGTTTTTTCCACAGCCGCGATCACTGCTCCGGCGTTGGTGGCATCCGCCTGAATCGCGATTGCCTTGCCGCCGGCGTTTTCAATTTCCTTCACCACGGACGCGCCCGCGTTCGCGTCTTTGGTGTAAGTGATCGCCACGCTTGCGCCGTCTGCCGCCAGGCGCTTTGCGATTGCGGCTCCGATTCCTCGCGAGCCGCCGGTGACGACCGCGACTTTGCCTGCCAGCTTCTGTCCATCGTTGTTGCTCATATTCGTCTTTCTGTTTTCCGCATGGGTAAATGCGCGGGAGATTCTGCCGGAAAGCCGGCTTGATTCCAACCCCGAACGGAAAGAATCACGGCGCGCCCGGCCCCGCCCATCATCGCGGGCGGAAGCCGAGAATCATCCGCTCGATAATCTCGCCGACCCATTGATCGAGCGGGATGCCCTTGATCTTCCCGTTTGTGGAAATGGAAATGAGGCCCAGAAGCGCAGCGGAAATCGGGAGCGCCATGCGCGCGGGATCACCGGGCACCACCTCGCCCTTGGCCTGGGCCTCGGCGAACGCCGCCGGGGTGTGGGAGAACGCTCTTTCGGTGGCTTCGATCAATTCCCGTGGCGCGCCGGGCCGGTACTTCGCCTCGAACATGAGGGCAAGCAGGGCGGGGTGCTTGAGGGCAAAGTTCACGTAGGCGCGCGCCAGCCTGGTGAGCCGGGTCTTGAAGTCCTCATCGCGCGGGCGGGCGGTTCACGCCAGCCAATCACCGCAATCCCATCCCAGCATCGATTTCACCTGCTCCACATCCCACCGGAAGATGTCGCGCAGGTATTTTCGGTCCGCCCCATCCATTTCTCCCAGCGCGCACCCCTGGTTGAGGATCAAGTTCCCGGTGACCGGCGTCTCCTCGACCTCCAGAAATTGGAATACCTTTCTCAGGCTCGGCGCCGGCTCGGCGAAGAGATCCTCGCTTTTCAAGAAAAGCACTTGTCCGGGACGGAAGAAGCGGAATATCCGGCGTATTTGCTCACTATAAAAACCGCGGTCGAGGTATGAAAAAACGCGATGCTGGGCGGGCAGCACCTCCATGCTCCGGTCCCGCTCCTCCCGGATCGCCATGGAAAAGGTCCAGGGATCCCTTCCCCGCTGGTTTTCCATTCGCCAGTTCGACCACGCCCGCTCCGCCGGGTCGCGCAGCAGCACAATCAGCTTCATGCCCGGATGGTATTGCCAGATGCGCGGGACCGCCTCCGCCCAATAGACGTAAGCTGGCGTTGCCTCTCCGTAGATCACATTATCCCGGGGCTCGGGAAAGAATCCGTGGTAGGCGTCATAATCGGGCTCCGCGTGCCGGAAGCGATCGTTGGAATCGAAAAAATGAATCTCTTTCGATTTTGCCATCCGTATTTGCGGGTGCTGCCGCAGGTAACCATCCAATGTGGACGTGCCTGCCTTCTGGACGCCTGCGATCAGGAAATTTACTCTGGAAATGAGAGGCTTCCGGCCCGATCTCGCATTCCTGCGGGCCACCTGCGCCTTGCCCCGCATGGGCGCCCAGGCGAGCATGGAAGCCACCACCGCCGCGAGCCCTTCCGGAGGTGCCAGGCGGCTTCTCACCGGAAGACTCCCCTCCGCACCGAGCCCGCGTCCAAGCCCCGTTTTCTGTGCGAATGTCGTTTCAGTTCTGTAAGACGCGGCCTCACAGGGCGTGGAAGATATGTAGGGCCAAATATTACGTCAATCCGATGAATTACTGATTTTTGGTGCGATTTTTAACAATTTACGGTGAATTGCGGAAAATATTAGTACGTATAAGTACGATCTTCCGTTTTCCACCTCCGCTCCATTTCACCTTGCGTCTCCCGGAGCAGAATTTGCCATAAGTGACCCGCCCTCATTTACTTCGCATTCCATGACCACTCCGGAGACGATCTTTTTTTCCAGCCGGTAACCGTACCGAAAGCCTTCTTCGCGGGGCACCCCAAAAAAAGACGAAAAAAAAGAAATTTTTTTAAAAATGCTTCGACTGCGCGCCCGGTATCCCTGAAAGCCACTGGGACCGCGAGAGACGGTTTCCCCTTGATGCGCGTGCGAGTTCCGTAATCTTTAGGAATGGCCGCCGGTGGAAGCGCCGCGGCTCGCCCGACCCTCACTTTGAAAATCTGGCAAAAGATCGTCCTCGGCTTTGGACTGGCACTGACCATGCTGGCCATGGTGGCGGTCATCACCTACCGCTCCACGCGCGGGCTGGACGATAGCGCGCAATGGGTATCCCAGCGGCACGATTTTCTGGACCGGCTCAGCTCCTTCGAGCTCCACATCACGCAGTTGGACAGCGCGGCGCGTGGATACCTGCTGGCGGCGGATGAGCAATACCTGCCGGCTTACGAGCACGCCCGGGAGCAACTGGTCGAGGATATCAAAGGGATCAACGCCTCCGTCGGCAGCGATGACCCGGAGGCAATCCGCGATTACGGCGAGCTGAAATATGTGCAACAGCTCGAGCCCCTGCTTTCCAGAAAGACGGCCATCCTCAAGGCGGCAATCGCCACCCGGCAGGAGCATGGCCTGGAGAGCGCCGCGCTCATGCTGAGCGATGGCCAGGACGCCGCGATCAACAAATCGCTTACCGAAGCCGTGGGGCGGCTGCGCATCGCGGAGGAAGCGCGGCTCCAGACGCGGTCGAATCTTTCGGCCGCCATCGGGCGTTCCTCCATCGCCGTGGTGGTTATGGCCACCATTCTCAGCGGGGTCATCCTGGCATTGGCTTCGGTGCTCATCCTGCGGGACATCGCGGTGCGGCGCCGGGCGGAGGAGGCGATGGCGGAGGAGCACAATCTCCTGCGCAGCGTCATGGACGCGATGCCGGAGCAGGTCTTCGTGACGGACCGGGAGGGGCATTTCATGATCGACAATATCTCCCACCGCACCTTTCTGGGCGTGAAGACCGCGCGGGAGATCGAGGGCAGGGAGGTGCGCTATTTCTTTCCGGCATCCATCGCGGACCAGATGGAAAAGGACAATCGTGTCATCATGGAAACGGGCCGGCCCGTTCTCAATCACGAGGATCTGCTGGTGCGGAACGATGGGCAGGTGGCCTGGATCGCGACCACGCGCGTCCCGTTGCGCGACGTGGAGGGCCACTGCATCGGCCTGGTGGGTGTCAGCCGCGACGTCTCCGAGCGCAAGGAGGCGGAGGAGCGCCTGCGCCTGGCCGCGGAGCAATTGCGCCGCAGCAACCTCGAGCTTCAGGAGTTTGCCTCCATTGCCTCGCACGATCTCCAGGAGCCGTTGCGGAAGATCCAGGCTTTCGGCGACCGTCTCAAGAGCAAGTGCGCCGCCGGCCTTGGGGAAAACGGGCGCGATTATCTGGAGCGGATGCAGGACGCCGCGCGGCGGATGCAAATCCTGCTGCATGACCTGCTGACCCTCTCGCGCGTCACCAGCAAGGCGCTGCCTTTCGAGCCGGTTGACCTGCGAAAAATCGCCGAGGACGTGGTCTCCGACCTCGAGGTGCGGATCGAGCAGACCCAGGCGAATGTCGAAATCGGGCGGCTGCCCGTCATCGATGCCGACCCGGTCCAGATGCGTCAACTCATCCAGAATTTGCTCTCCAACGCGCTCAAGTTTCAACGTCCCGAGGTGACGCCGGAGGTCATCGTTTCGGCGAAGGTGCTGGACAATGCCGATTCTCTGCCGGGAGCGATGCCCGGAGAGGAGCTGTGCCAGATCGTGATCAAGGACAATGGGATCGGTTTTGACGAGCGTTACCTGGACCGGATTTTTCAGGTTTTCCAAAGATTGCACTCCCGCAGTGAGTATGAAGGGACCGGGATTGGCCTGGCCGTTTGCCGAAAAATCGCGGACCGGCACGGGGGCGCCATTTACGCCAAAAGCGCGGAAGGAGAAGGGGCTACATTTATCGTGACATTGCCAGTAAAACAACGCATGAGTGACAACAATGAAGAAGCACGGTGAACCCATAACCATCCTGATGGCCGACGACGATGCGGATGATCGCCGGCTGACCCGCGATGCGTTGGAAGAGAGCCGTCTGGCTAATGATTTGCGCTTTGTGGAAAACGGAGAAGAGCTGCTGGATTACCTGCGCAACAAGGGCAAGTTTTCCGATCCGGAAGCGGCGCCGCGGCCCGGTCTGATCCTGCTGGACCTGAACATGCCGCGCAAGGATGGGCGTACCGCCCTCAAGGAGATGAAGGCCGATCCGGACCTGAGACAAATCCCCGTGACCGTACTGACTACGTCCAAGGCGGACGAAGATATTTTCCGCTCCTATGACCTGGGAGTAAACTCCTACATCGTCAAGCCGGTGACCTTCGAGGCACTGGTCGATATTCTCCAGACGCTCGAGAAGTACTGGTTCGAGATCGTCGAGCTTCCCCCGGACGCCGTCCACGGACGGGCGAAGGAGTAATTTTCTCGCCCGCGAGGGCCGGTCCGGTATCTGGCTGCGACGCCCGCTCATTGGAGAGCGCGTAAATGCAGGAAGACGCGCGGCGAGTCAGCGCGATTTACTTCGCGCGGTTCCAACTCCGTTGCAGCTTATTCATCGCGAGCCGCGCGATGGTGATGGCGTGCAGGGGTGGGAGAGGCGGTCGGCGTGGGCGATGAGGCCGATTCTCCCTCCACCCAGTGGTCGGTGCGGAATGGAGCGGCAGGGAGGCCATCCTTATTCTCAAGGTCGCAATTGGGGAGATCGGCCCAGGCATAGCGGACTGCGACCGGGCTGGGGACCTCCTTGCTTTGAACAACGACCTTGTCGCCCTGGATCGCCGCGTCGGCCCAGACGAATTTGCGGTCCTCGCCCGCAATCTGGAAGCCCTCCAGCGGCGGCTTCTTGCGATCCACCAGGCCGCCCGGGGCGTGGCTGAAGGCCAGCACCGCCTTGCCGCCCTCGATTTGCATCCCGGAAAATACCGGGCCTGAGATGTCCAGGCCGGTTTTTCCGTAAACCTGGCTCTCGGCGAGCAGCGCCAGGCGGTGGGCAATCGTCTTTTTGTCCTTTGGGTGCATGTCATTGGGGTCCGCCAGGTCCACGGTTACGGCCATCGCCGCCTTGGGGAGATTGGTCACCTGCGCCTCGCGTAGATTGGCCCACTCGCTTTCCTCGGGTTGATCGTGCCGGGTTGGGAAGCCGGATATCTGGGCGTAGAGGAATGGGAAATCCCCCTCATTCCACGCCTTGCGCCAGGAGGTGATCAACGCCGGAAAGAGCTTCCGGTAAAGATCGGGCTCATAGGTGTTCGATTCCCCCTGGTACCAGAGAACACCGCGAATCGGAAAGCGCAGCAGAGGCGAGATCATCCCATTATACAACGCGCCCGGCTGGCGCGCGCCGGAGGGATTGAGCGGCGGCATGGGCGCCCATGGCGCGGGCGAGCCGGCAGCTTTGGCGGCTTCAGCCGCCACCTTCCACCCGGCCAGCTTTGTCTGATACTCGGCCAGCGCCTTCGGGTATGCCGCGGACGCCTTCTCGTAGCGCTCGAGCGTACCCCGGAGCGCCGGGTCCTTCTCGAGGGTTTCGCGGGGAATCCACGACTCGATGGGCGAGGGGCCCCAGGCGCTCTGGATGAGGCCGATCGGGACATGCATCCCCCGGTTTAATTCCCTGGCAAAGAAAAAGCCGATTGCGGAGTAATTGCGCGCCGTCATCGGATCGCACACCACCCAGGAGCCGTCGCATTCCGTCTCCGGCTTGTCCGCCGGGTTATGCCAGACCGTGAAGACTCGCACCATGGGCAGGTCGCCATCGGCGGATTCCTCCAGGCCGCCGCGCGCGGTAATGACCTTTTGGTCCATGTTCGTCTCGCCGGAGCAGACCCATACCTCTCCCACAGCCACATTGTGGACCGTGACGCTGTTCTTGCCAAAGACCGTCAATTCGTAGGGGCCGCCGGATTTGATTCCCGCCAGCTTGACTCCCCAGTTTCCCTCCTTGTCCGCCACGGCCTGCGCGGCGTAAGGGCCCATTTGCACCGTGATATTCTCCCCGGGGTCCGCCTTGCCCCAGATGTTCACCTTATCCCGCTGCTGCAAGACCATGTTGTCGCTGAGGATGGGCGGCAGGACGATATTGGCACGGCAGGGGGCGGAGCCGGAGGCAACGGCCAGCAGCAGGCCAAGGCCGAGGGAGAGGCTGGGAAGGCGGCGATTCATGGAAAGGGGAAAAGAAGCATGGAACACCGCTCGCGCGGAAGGTCAAGGCCTGCCGGGCGGAAAGACCACCGGCATTTCAGGGAAAGCCCCGATGGCCAAAACCGAATTCCGCGTTATTCTGGCCGCCGCGTGACCGGCCAGGGATGCAGGGTGGCTGGTCACCCGGATCGGCTGCTTTCCTACGAGGGAGGCAGCCGATTTTTGTTTGGGCGGAGGGGGCGTGTCACAAAAATGTAACAATGAACCGCTTGGGGCGCTGGAGTGGCCGGTGGTAAGTAATCCGGCCCTTCATTTTTCGAGGGAATGCCCCCGGTACACCGGGCGCGCTTCGCGGCGGCGGTGGGTCTTGCATTGAAATCTGCGCCGGGAACGGCGTGAGTCAATGACCCCTCCATCGTTTCGGGCGGCCCAGGCCGGGAATATTTTTTCCTTGGAAATCGATAGATAGAAATGAGCCCGCCGCCCTGCCGCCACAATGCAGTTCTGCCGCCCGGAGCGCCCCTGCGCCGCGCGCTTTGCCGTGCCGCCATGGCGGCATTGCTCGCCGTGGGCGGGATGCGTGGGGAGGCCGCGCAGAGCGCCCAGCCGGCAACCAGCGGAACGGGCGCCGGCGCGCAGCAAACGGCGAAGGGGAAAGCGGGCGCGCAGCCACAGGCCCAGGCGCCGGAGCCGGAGTTTTACATCCGGGAGTACCGGGTGCGCGGCACTCATCACCTTAGCCCCATCGACGTACAGCGGGCGGTCTATCCTTTCCTCGGGCCCGGCCGGACCGCGGCGGATGTCAATTCCGCGCGCGAGGCGTTGCAAAAAGCTTACGAGACGAAGAATTACACCGCCGTCAATGTCACCGTGCCGCCGCAGACCGGGGCGGGCGGCGTCGTCTTCCTGCAGGTGGATGAGAACCCGGTCGGCCGCCTGCGGGTGCATGGCTCGCGCTATTACGATATTAACGATATCAAGCGGGCAGTGCCGTCGCTGGCGGAGGGGAACATCGTCAATTTCTCCCAGGTTCAGAAAGAGATGGTGGGCATCAACCAGTTGCCCGACCGGCGCGTCACCCCCTCCATCCAGGCCGGTGCGGCGCCGGGCACCATGGATGTGGACCTGAACGTCAAGGATACCCTGCCGCTGCACGGCAGCGTGGAGTTGAACAACCGCTACAGCGCGGATACCCCGCCGCTCCGGCTCAACGCCTCCGTGAGCTATGACAACCTCTGGCAGGCCGGCAATTCCATCGGCGGCAGCGTCCAGGTCTCGCCGCAGAACGTCAGCAAGGTGAACGTCTATACCGGCTTTTACACGTTGCGGTTTCCAAACGTGGATTGGCTCTCCTTTACCCTCCAGGGGACCAAGCAGAACAGCAATGTCTCCACGCTCGGCTCCATCGATGTCACCGGACGCGGCGATATCATCGGGCTCAATACCAACTTTAAACTGCCCACCATGGGCGATTACTTCCAGAACTTCACGTTCGGCATCGCGTACAAGGAGTTCGATCAAAACGTGGAAATCGGCGTGCCGGGCACCACCACCACGGCCACCGAGACGCCCACCACGTACCTGCCGCTGACTCTCGATTACTCCGGCACCCGGGTCGATCCCTCCTCGCTCACCGATCTCGATCTCCAGGTGGTGCTCAATCTCCGCGGCATCGGCAGCAACGCCACCCAATTCACCAACAATCGCTACGGCGCGGATCGCAATTTCATCTACTTCCGCGGGGATACGTCGCGCACGCAGGATATCTGGGGCGGCGCGCAGCTTTACGCGAAGGTGGGCGGCCAGGTTTCCGATTCCCCGCTCATCAACAGCGAGCAGTTCAGCGTGGGCGGCCTCGGCACCGTCCGCGGCTATCTGGAGTCCGAGGTGCTGGGCGATGACGCCGTTATCTTCAACTTCGAGGCGCGCACGCCATCGCTGCTTTCCTGGATCAAAGGGATCGATCCCAACAAGCCGAGCGATGAGTGGCGGTTCTACTTTTTTACCGATGCCGGCGCGGCCTCCATCCAGGATCCGCTGCCGGATCAGACGGAGCGCTACTCCCTGGCCAGCTATGGCGGCGGCACGCGGCTGACGCTGCTCAATCACTTCAACGGCTCGCTGGACCTCGCGATTCCCCTCTTTACCCAAGTTAATACCAAAGCGCACAACCCGTTCCTGACCTTCCGCGTCTGGACCGACTTCTGACCCACTCATCTCTCCGCCATGCAACTCCTCAATCCGCTCCGCATCCTCCAGCGCCGGCTGCTGCTCTGCGCGCTGGCCGTCCTCACGCTCTCCGCCACCGCCAATGCCTGGTGGGACGGCGATTGGAGCATCCGCAAGAAAATCACCATCGACACCGGCAGCACCGGCGTGTCGATCGACAGCCCCATCGGCGCCAGCGCCGTCCTGCTGCGGCTCAGCGATGGGGATTTCAACTTCCAGGCGGCCAAGGAGGATGGCAGCGATATCCGCTTTGTCGCCGCGGACGACAAGACGCAACTGACTTACCACATCGAGCATTTCGACTCGCTCATGAGCGAGGGCTTCGTTTGGGTGAAAGTGCCGGACCTCAAGCCCGGCGCGCAGACCACCATCTGGATGTATTACGGCAATAGCGGCCAGAAGGCGACCAACGTCCAGGACCCAAAGGGCACGTACGATTCCGGCACCGTGCTGGTTTATCACTTCGGGGAGAAAAACGCGCCGTTCATCGACGCCTCCGGCAATAACAACACGTCCAAGGCCGCCGCGCCCACGGCGGACGCGATCATCGGCAGCGGCCTGCGCCTGACGGGCAGGAGTCCGGTGACCATTCCCGCATCGGCTTCGCTCCGGGTTTTCCCCGGCGGCTCATGGAGCTGGCAGGCATGGATCAAGCCCGGCACGCTGGCGGCCAACTCGGTCATCTTCAGCCGGTACGACGGCACGGGCGGCCTGGTCATTGGCCTGGACAACGGCGTTCCCTTTGCCGAAATCTCCGGCCAGCAGGGCTTAAAGCGTACCGTCGCCGGCGCGGCCATCCCGGTAAACACCTGGCATCACCTTGCCGTGGTCGCCGCCCCGGGCAAGGTGACGCTTTTTCTGGATGGCGATCCCTACGGCGCTCCGCTTGCCGCCGATCTTCCGGGTCTCAATACCGACATGACCATCGGGGCCGATACCGCGGCGGGCTCCAAGCGGCCCGGTTTCCTGGGAGACATGGACGAGCTTCAGATCGCCAAGGTCGCCCGCCCGGACGGTTTCGTGAAATTTGCCTCCGTCAGCCAGGGCGGCAGCGATGCTTCCAACAAGCTGGTGGCCGTGGGACCGGATGAGCAGACCAGCACCTGGCTCAGCGGCAACAGCACCTTCGGCATCCTCATACGCTCCCTCACGCCGGACGGCTGGGCGGTCATCTGCCTCCTCACCGTCATGGCCATCGTGAGCTGGACCGTCATGTTCACCAAGGGCTCTTTTTTGAATAAGAACGCCAGGGGCAGCACTCATTTCATGAAGGCGTGGCGTCATGTCGCCAGCGATCTCACGGTGCTCGACGGCGGCGATATGGAATCCGCGAAGAGTCTCGGCGGCCATGTGGACAAGAAGACGCAGAAGGCGCTGCGCCAGGCGTGCATCTACCATATTTACCACGCCGGCGTCGAAGAGCTGCGGCACCGCATGTCCGATTCCACGGACGAGCGCGTCCTTTCCCCGCAATCCATCCAGGCAATCCGCGCCACGCTGGACGGCGTCATGGTGCGGGAGAGCCAGCGGCTGAACAAGGCGATGGTCTTCCTCACGATCGCCATCTCCGGCGGGCCGTTCCTCGGGCTGCTCGGCACGGTCGTCGGCGTCATGATCACCTTTGCCGCCATTGCCGCCGCGGGCGATGTGAACGTGAACGCCATTGCCCCCGGCATCGCCGCCGCGCTGCTGGCCACCGTCGCCGGCCTGGCGGTCGCGATTCCCGCGCTCTTCGGGTACAACTACCTCATCTCCCGCATCAAGGAAGCCACGAGCGACATGCACGTTTTCACGGATGAATTCGTCACCAAGCTGGCCGAGTTCTACCGGCCCCGCGGCGAAAGCAAAATCGACGGCGCCGACGCGGCTTCCGTCCACTAACGCGGCCTGATCCAGTACATCTCCCGGCCCCCACTCAAGCCCACCCGCCATGCAAATCCAGGAAGACAAACCTTACGACGACATCAACATCACGCCGATGCTCGATCTGGCGTATGTGCTCCTCGTCATCTTCATCCTCATGTGCACGGCCTCCGTGCAGGGCATGAAGGTGAACCTGCCGCATGCCAGCAACACGCCGCAACCGCCGCTGGCCAAGCCCAAGACCCAGGCCATCACCGTCAATAACGAGGGGAAATATTTCCTCAATACCTCGCCCGCCACGCTGCCGGAGATTCAGCAAAAGCTGACCGCGCTCAAGGCGGCAAATCCCGACCTGCCGGTCGTCATCCGCGGCGATAGCCAGACGCAATACCAGGCCATCATGGATGTGCTGACCGTGGTCGGCAACCTGGGCATCACCCAGGTGGGCCTCGCAACGAAACCGGCCAAGTAAACCGCAGCTTTCCCTGACTCGATGCCCGCATTCGACGATGAAGAGGACGACAGCACTTTTGTCCAGCGCCACCGGGGGCTGGTCATTATTGCCGTATTGCTCGTCCTCGGAGTGGGCATTTACTTTGCCGTCAAGGCCCTCTCTCACGGGGTGCAATCGCGGAGCAGCGATATCATGACCATCAGCCTGCCGCCATTGCCGCCGCCACCGCCTCCGCCGCCGCGCAATACGCCCACCCCGCCTCCGCAGCAGCAGCCGACCCCCGAGCAGCAGGAGCAGAAGATGGAGCAGCAGCAGCCCGTACAGGAGGAGAAAAAGGAAGAGGCTCCCAAGGATAAGCCGCCGGATGCGCCCGCGCCGCTCGGCACCAGCATTACAGGCCCAGGCGGCGGCCAGGATCTTGGCCTCAGCTCCGGCCTGGGCGGCGGCGGCGGCTGGGGCCGCGGCGGACCCGGCGGCACCAAGTATGGCTGGTACGCCACCGAGGTGCAAAAGTCCATTGCCGAGGCGCTCCGCAAAAATCCTCAAACCCGCAAAGCTTCCATGAACGTTGTCGTCCGCATCTGGCCGGACTCCACGGGCCGCATTACCAAGGTCCGCGTATCCAGCCAGGGCATTGACGACAAAACGCGCCAGGCCCTCCAGGATGAGGTGCTCAATGGACTTCAATTAACCGACCCACCACCGGCCGACATGCCGCTACCCATCGTCATGCGCCTTTCCGCAACCCGCCCACAATGATCCTTCGCATTGCTCTCCTGATTTCCCTGCTTGGCTCCGCGCTCACCGTGCGCGCGGCCAATGCCCCTGCCGCCTCGCCATCGCCGATGCCCGCGGCAGCGCCATCGCCCGCCGTCAGCGGCACCGGAAAACTGCCCGGCAACGATCCCGCGCTCTTTGCAAACAGCCTCCCGCTGCACACCGGTCCCGCAGTCTCCGGCGCCTCGCCGGATTCACCCTCCACCAGCTTTGCGGTCGATCTGCTGCGGCGCCTGGTCAAGAAGGGCATCCTCAATCAGGACGATGCCGATCAATTGACCAAAGAGGCGCAGGCCGATGTCCAATCCGCCCACGCCCAGGAGCAGGCGGATGCCAGCCAGGCCTCCCAGGCTGTCGTCGCCCAGGTAACCCAGAAAGTCCAGGAGATGACCCCGCCGCCCCCCAGCGACGACGAGGTGCGCGTGCCGTACATCCCCGACAATGTGAAGGAGGAGATGGCCAGCGAGGTTAAAAATGAGGTCATGCAACAGGCCCGCACGGAAAATTGGGCCAGCCCGCGCGCCATTCCGGATTGGGTCAATCACTTCCGCTTCAGCGCCGACGTGCGGACCCGTTACGAGGGCGATTTCTTCCCGAACACCAACGACGCCACCGGCGCTTTCCCGAACTTTAACGCCATCAACACCGGCGCTCCGTTCGATGTGGCAGGCACGGAGTTCTCTCCGCAGTATGACGTGAATCAGGACCGCGAGCGGTTCCGCTTCCGCGCCCGGCTGGGGGCGGATGTCGATCTGGACCAGGGCTTCAGCATGGGCATTCGGCTCGCCAGCGGCCAGGATGACTCGCCGGTTACGGAAAACCAGACGCTCGGCGTTGCCAATGACGGCCAGGGCGGCAATTTCAGCAAATATTCCGTCTGGCTCGACCGCGCATTCCTGAAGTGGGAGTACGAGGTGGATAATGACCGCGACAAGGATTTCTCCGTTGTCGTGGGCCGGCAGGATAATCCTTTCTTCGGCACCACGCTCGTCTGGGCGCGCGACCTCGGGTTTGACGGCCTGACCGTGGAGGGCCGCTATAATGTCGGCAAAGGTTTTACCCCCTTCCTGACCGGCGGCGCGTATCCGGTCTTCAATACGGACTTCAACTTTGCCTCCAATCAGCCCTCCAAGTATGAGAGCGAGGACAAGTACCTTTTTGCCGTCCAGGCGGGCGCCAACTGGACCATCAATAAGGACTTGAACGCGAAGGTCGCCGGCGCGCTTTATTACTTCGAGAATCTGGAAGGGCATCTTTCCGACCCGTTTGTGCCGCTCTCCGCATCGGACCAGGGTAATACGGACGACAGCCGGCCGGCCTTTGCGCAGAACGGCAATACCTATTTCCCCATCCGCGACATTATCCCGACGGCGCAGAATGATTACGGGACCATCGACCAATACCAGTATTACGGCCTCGCGTCGCCGTTCCATGAACTCGATTTCACGGGCCAGTTGAACTATGACCGCTTCGCCCCGATCCGTGTCTCGCTGATCGGCGAGTTTGTCGATAACCTTGCATTCAACGGCTCCAAGATCGGCGCCATTGCGGTCAATAACCGCGGGCCGGACACCGCCTCCGGGGCGCTCGGCAATTTCGAGGGCGGCAGCAACGGCTGGATCATCACCCTGACCGCCGGCGATGCCGCTCTGGAGAAACTGTGGGACTGGAGTGTCAATGTCGGCTACCGGTACCTTCAGACGGATTGCACCGTGGACGGCTTCAACGATTCCGACTTCGGCGCCCCCCTCTATGGCACCAACCTCAAGGGCTACACCATCGGCGGAAATCTTGCGCTGGGGGAGCGCGTCTGGCTGGGGCTGACCTTGATGAGCGCCGATAGCATCGTGGGGCCGCCCTTCAAGAGCGACGTCGTCCAGTTTGACATCAACGGAAAATTCTAAACGCCATGAAACGACATCCTTATCTCCTCATCGCAGGCTTCGCGCTGGTCACGATTCTCTCCGCGCGCGGCGACGATGCCAACAGCCCGGAAAACCGTTTGCGCGAGATGCTCAAGAATACCATCGTGCAATTGCGCACCGCCGAGCAGCAAAACGATACGCTCCAGTCCCAGGTGACCGATTTGCAGAGCCAGATCAGCGATCTCACCAAAAAACTGGCCGACCTGACCAAGAAGGACGCCGATACCCAGGTCACGGATTCCAAGACGATCGGGGAATTGAGGTCCCGCGTCTCCGATCAGGAGACGAGCATCGCCACGCTTCAGCAAGACCTCGGGCAGTGGAAGGATGCGGAGAAAAAAGCGGTCGCCATGGCCAATGACACCGAGGGCAAGCGCGCGAAGCTGGCGGACCTCTCGATCCATCTCCAGCGAACCGTCGATGACCAGAAGCGGAAAAATACCCAGATGTACCAGTTGGGGATGGAAGTGCTGAACCGGTACGAGAAATTTGGCCTGGGCGATGCGCTCACCGCCAAGGAGCCGTTCATCGGCGTCACCCGCACCAAGTTCGAGACGCTGGTGCAGGATTACGAAGACAAATTGACAGACCAGTTGATTACCGACCAAAAGACCGCTGATACTAAACCGAAACCGTAAACCGATGCCCCGTTCTCTTTTTCTCTCCGCCCTTCTCTCCCTCTCCCTGTGCGCCGTCCCGTTGATGCATGCGGCCGACGATTCGCAGGTGATCGCCCGTGTGGGCGATTCCCAGGTGACCGCCGATGATATCCGCAGCGCCATCCAGAACCTGGATGCCAATACCCAGGCAGCCGCGGCAAAAGACCCTGCCGCGCTCAGCCAGGTGGTGCGCGCCATCCTCACCCAGCGCCTCATTCTCAAGGAGGCGCTTGCCAGGAAGTGGGATCAGGATCCCGCGGTGACCGCCGCGCTGGCCCGTGTCCGCGATGGCGTGATCGCGCAGAGTTTTCTCGATTCCGTCTCCAAGCCTCCCGCCAGCTACCCCTCCGATGCCGAAGTGCAGGCCGCCTACGATGCGAACAAATCGCAACTCGTGGTCCCGCGGCAGTATCAGCTCGCCCAGATTTTCATCAAGTGCCCGAAGAATGCCGACGCCGCCACCGCCGCAAAGGCGCAGGTAAAGCTGGATGGCATCCGCAAGGCGCTGGCCAGGCACAACGCCGATTTTTCCTCGGTCGCCCGCGCGGAAAGCGATGAGCCGGAGAGCGCCGCAAAGGGCGGGGAACTGGGCTGGCTGGCCGAGAACCGCATCCAGCCGGAGATCCGCGCGCAGCTCGGCAACCTGACCAAGGGAACCGTGACGCAGCCGATCCGCCTGGACGATGGCTGGCACATCCTGAAGGTGCTCGATATCAAGGAGCCCTACACGCCGGAGTTGTCCGAGATCAAGACCCAGCTTATCGCCAGAATGCGCACTGAAAAGGAGCGCCAGAACAGCCAGCAGTACATCGCCAAGCTGGTCGAGCAAAACCCGATCCAGCTCAATGAGCTTGGCCTCTCCAAGGTATTGAAGCCCGAGTAACGGCGGGGCGGGGAAAATATCCCGCCCCTACTTCCGCAGCAGCCACATCACCAGCGTCAGGATGATGCTGATGAGGATGCACGTCGTAATCGGGAAATAAAACGACATCCCGGGACGCTGCACGGAAATATCCCCGGGCAATTTGCCGAGCCCGCCCAGCCCGCCGGTCTTCCACAGGATGAGCCCGGCCACGGCCACGACGATGCCCACCACAAAAAGCAGTTTGCCCAGGGCGTTCATCGGCTATGACGCTCCGATCAGGATTCCGGCGATGAACACCAGCACGCCTCCCACCACCACCTGGAAGGCCGCGGAGAGCAGCGGCGTATCCATGTACCGGTGCCGCACCCAGGCGATCACCAGCAGTTCCACGACCACCACCATCACCGCCAGCACAAACGCGAAATGAAAACTGCGGGCGATGAATGGCAGGCTGTGGCCCAGGCCGCCGATGGCGGTCATCAGCCCGCAAATGCCGCCGCGCGCCCAGGGATGGCCGCGGCCGCTCAGCGCGCCATCATCGGATAGCGCCTCCGCAAAGCCCATGCTGATGCCCGCGCCCACGGAGGCAGCCAGGCCCACCAGGAGCGTCTGTTTGGTATCGTGCGTCGCAAATGCCGCCGCAAAGAGGGGCGCCAGCGTGGAAACCGAGCCATCCATCAATCCCGCCAGTCCCGGCTGGACGATTTGCAGGACAAAGAGCCGCCGTTTTGCCTCTTCCTCCTCCTTCCGCTCGTTTGGGGAAATGCCCTTGTCCTCCAGCGATTCCGCAAGGTGCGTGTGCTCGCGCTCGATTTCCGCCAGGTCGCCCAGCAACTTCCGCGTGCCGACATCGGTGGTGCGTTGCATCGCGGCTTCGTAAAAGCGCGTCGTTTCCATCTCCATCACCGCGGCCGCGTTGCGCACTTTGTGAAGGCTCAGCGTCGCTCCCAGCCAGAATGGCTTGTGCTGGGTAAAGCCCTTCACGTCCGATCTGCGGATCAGCGGCAGGTGATCGCCAAAGCGGCTCTTGTATTGGTCCAGCAGCCTCCGGCGATGCTCGGATTCCTCATCGCGCATCTGCTCGAAGATGCGGGCCGTGGCCGGAAAATTCTTTTTGAGCCCCTCCGCGAACTCGCCGTAAATCCGTCCATCCTCTTCCTCCAGGCTCACCGCAAGCGCGAGGATTTCCCGTTCTCCCAGGTCTTTGAATGAGAGCGGCATACGGGGTATTTAGCCCGCGGCCGCCGCGCATTCCTGAAATGGGGCCTGCGGCTGCAAGTCCAGTTCTTCCATCAGCGCGCGGTCCTGGTCCGCACCGGGGTTTTTTGCCGTCAGCAGCTTGTCGCCGTAGAAGATCGAGTTTGCCCCCGCAAAGAAGCAGAGCGCCTGGGCCTCGCGCGTGAGCCGGGTGCGGCCCGCGGAGAGCCGCACCTTGGCGCGCGGCAGGGCGATGCGCGTGGTGGCGATGAGGCGCACGAGCTGGAAGATATCCACCGCCGGCTGATCCTCCAGCGGCGTGCCGGGCATCGCCATCAGGCAATTAATCGGCACGCTTTCCGGCGCCGGGTCAAAATGGGTAAGCACCTCGAGCATCTTCAGCCGGTCGGTCTCCGTCTCGCCCAGCCCGATGATGCCGCCGCAGCAGACGGACATGCCGCTCTCCTGCACTGCGGAGATGGTATCCAGCCGGTCCTGAAACGTATGGGTGGTGACGATCTCCGGGTAAAACTCGGGCGAGGTATCGATGTTGTGATTGTATGCCGTCACGCCCGCCTCCTTGAGCAGCCGCGCCTCATTGAGCGAGAGCTGCCCGAGCGTGACGCAAACTTCCATCCCCAGCCGGCTGACCTGCCGCACCGTCTCCAGCACCTGCTCGAAGCGCGCATCCCCCGCGCGCACCCCTTTCCATGCCGCTCCCATGCAGAAGCGCGTGGAGCCGTTCTCCCGCGCGCGCCGCGCCACGGCCAGCACCTCCTCCGCCGGCATCAGCCGTTCCGCCTTCACGCCGGTATCGTAACGGGCGCTCTGCGCGCAGTAGCCGCAATCTTCCGAGCAGCCGCCCGTCTTGATGGAGAGCAGCGTGCAAAGCTGCACCTCATTCCCGGCCCAATGCTCCAGGTATGCCGCCCGGGACCGGCTGATGAGGTCAAAGAAGGGAGTATCGTAAATGCGCTGGAGTTCGGACAGTTTCATGGGACAGCGCATCCCAAGTTAGAGAGGATTTTTGAAATTCGGAACCCCGAATTTTTTTAATACACCCACCGGCCGCCGGGAGAGGAGAGCATCACCTGGTAATCGTTCGAGTAATCGGTGCGGCCAATCGCCCCGTACATGCGGGTGCCCGTGGCGGTGCGCCAGTAGGCGCTCATCTCCTCGCCGGTGTGGCAGCCCCAGCTCTTGACGAACGCGCCATGGGCAAAATCGCCGCGGCGAATCTGGCCCAGCTCGCTGTCATGCAGCCAGCACTTCGATGCGCTGTCGATCTCGTTGCTGTAATCGAACAGCCAGCACGCCTTGTTCGAATGGCCAAAGTACTCCAGGTCGGCGATCTTCACCTTGCCGCGGTCCTGGCCAAAGTTGAGGTAATCGACCAGGTCGGAGGTTTTATCGAACCATACCAGGTTGAGCCGCTCCGCATCCCGCACCGATTGGATCAAGGCCAGAATATCGCGCCCCTCCTGCTGCCCGCGCCGTATGTACGCCGGGCGATAGACCAGCCAGGTGATGCGGACGCCCCAGCCGTACTGCTGGCGGATCTGGTCAAACCGATTGCGCGAGGCATGGACAAAATTGGCCCACCAATGGTCGTGCGGCTGCGCCTTGAACTTCTCCCACTCATACAGCGAGACGCCGCCGGTGATGATGACAAATTCCTTGTCCGGCATCGGGTTTGCCACCGGCCCGGGAGGCGGCGTCGCCGCCGCGGCCAGGTCATGGGCATCAGTCTGCGCCGTCACCTGTCCGCGGACGGAGCCGAGGGCGAGTATGGCGAAAATGGCAAGGAATAGGCCGCAATGCTTCATACGGGCGGATACGATGCTCGAATTTTGGCGGGAGACAAATGGATTCTCACTTTCGCCTGCGTCCGCCCACCAGCCGCACCAGCAGGACGATGGCCGCCCCCACCAGTAACAGGTGGATTGCCACCACGGACACGTTTAGCACCAGGACGCAGAACATCCACGCCAGGAGGAGCAGCACAAAAATGGTCAGGAGCATGGGCGGTCGTCAGTCCGGAAATCGGATTTCGCCCTACATTTATCCGTATGCGGGGGAAGATTTTTTGAAAATGCCCGGGGATTCCCATAACTCCTGGGTTCGTTTCTGAAATACGCGAACGAAGCCTTTCCGGGCTTTTTAGGAAGTCTGAGCCGGCGGTGGCAGCCCAGGTAAAATGAGAAGGCCCTTAAAGCAGCTTCTCGGCAGCCTGCGCCACGTCTTTGTCGCCGCGTCCGGATAGATTGGCAATAATGATGCCATCCATCCCGGGCGCCACCTTGATGACGTGGGCAATGGCGTGGGCCGACTCGAGGGCGGGAATGATGCCCTCCAGCCGGGAAAGCGTCTGGAAGGCCTCGAGCGCCTCGGTATCGGTGGCGTAATCGTATTGCACCCGGCCGCGGTCGCGCAGGAGGCAATGCTCTGGCCCCACCGCCGCGTAATCGAGCCCCGCGGAGACGGAATGGGTGAGCTGAATCTGGCCATTCTCGTCCGCCAGCAGCCAGGAGCGCGCTCCTTGCAGCACCCCAAGGCGCCCCCCCTGGAATCGCGCGGCGTGTTTGCCCGTCACGATGCCCTCGCCCCCGGCTTCGATGCCGGCCATCTTCACGGTTTCATCTTCCAGGAAAGGGTGGAAGAGGCCGATGGCATTGCTGCCGCCGCCGACACAGGCGACCAGAAGGTCCGGAAGCCGCTCCTCCTTTTCCAGGATTTGCCGCCGCGCCTCGATGCCGATCACGCGATGAAAATCGCGCACCATCATGGGATAGGGATGCGAGCCGTAAGCGGTGCCGAGGATGTAATGCGTCGTGCGCACATTGGTCACCCAGTCGCGCATCGCCTCGTTGATCGCCTCCTTGAGCGTTGCCTGGCCTGCGGTCACGGGCACCACCTCCGCGCCTAGAAATTTCATCCGCGCCACATTGAGCGCCTGCCGCTCCATATCCACGGCTCCCATGTAGATGACGCACTCGCAGCCAAACCGCGCCGCAACAGTCGCCGTGGCCACGCCGTGCTGGCCCGCGCCCGTCTCCGCGATGATGCGTTTCTTGTGCATCCGGCGGGCGAGCAGAATCTGGCCGAGCGCGTTGTTGATCTTGTGCGCCCCGGTGTGGAGCAGGTCCTCGCGCTTGAGGTAAATCCTTGCGCCGCCCAGCGCGTTCGTCAGGCGCTCGGCCAGGTAAAGCGGCGTGGGCCGGCCGGCAAAGTCGCGCAAAAGGTAGTCCAGCTCCGCGTTGAACTGCGGGTCCGTGCGGGCCCGTGTATATTCCGCCGTCAGCTCGTGGAGCGCGGTCATGAGAGTCTCCGGCACAAACATGCCGCCGTAAGGCCCAAAGTGGCCCTTGGCGTCCGGAATGGTCTCGGTGGCGGCGGCGATGGAAGACATCCGGAAAGGATAAACGCGATCCGCACCGGCGCGCAAACGGCATTTGCGCCCGCCGTTTTTTTACCCCCGCGCCGGCGGGCGGTGTAAGTACAAGTTCAGGAGCGGGTTGAAAGGAAAAGCTTGGCCTGCGCCCATCTTCAATGAGAGCGTTGCGGGCCGATGGAGACAAAAATCGAATCCCTCGGCTCAGCCCGAATCCGCTCCCCCCTCCACCACGTCTGCACGTCCACCGTCCGCTTCCGCACAGATGCCGACCGCGTGCTGATGGAAGACCAGTTCTCGGATGCCGAAGGCGTTCGCGATCCCGCAAGCGACCGAGTCAGTTTCGAGGTCGCGGGGCCTCGGGACCAGATTTTCTTTGATCCCGCGCGCACCACCGCGGGCATCGTCACCTGCGGCGGCCTCTGCCCCGGCCTCAACGACATCATCCGCGGCCTCGTGATGGAGCTGCACTACCGTTACGGCGTCACCCGGACCTACGGGTTCCGGTATGGCTTCGAGGGGTTGATCCCGCGCTACGGGCACAACCCGTGGCCGCTCAAGCCGGAGGCCATGGATAGCATCCATTCTTTTGGCGGCACCATCCTCGGCACCTCGCGCGGACCGCAGAACATTGGGGAAATCGTCGATTTCCTCGAGGAGCTGGATGTGAATCTCCTCTTCGTGGTGGGGGGCGATGGCAGCCTGCGCGGCGCCAACGAGATCAGCCAGGAGCTGCGTCGCCGCGGACAGCAAAAGAGCGTCATCGGCATCCCCAAGACCATCGACAACGACATCATGTACCTCGACAAGAGCTTCGGCTTCGAAACCGCGTTTGCCGAGGCCGTAAAGGCGGTGACCTGCGCGCACGTCGAGGCGCTCGGCTCGCGCAATGGCGTCGGGCTCGTCAAATTGATGGGACGCGATTCCGGATTCATCACCAGTTTTGCCGCGCTGGCCGGCAATGTTGTGAACTTTGCGCTCATCCCGGAGGTGCGGTTCGAGCTGGGCGGTCCGCGCGGGCTGCTCGAGGCGCTCTATTACCGCATCTCGCGGCGCAAACACGCCGTCATCGTGGTGGCGGAAGGGGCGGGCCAGCACCTCATGGAAGCCGCGGGCGCCAAGGATGCCTCCGGCAACCGGAAGCTGGGGGATATCGGCATGTTCCTGAAAGAGAGCATCGGCACGTTCTTCAAGGAGCGCCGGACGGAGTGCAACATCAAGTACATCGATCCCAGCTACATCATCCGCAGCGTGCCGGCATCGCCGCAGGATAATGTGTATTGCTCCCGCCTCGCGCAGAACGCCGTGCATGCCGCGATGGCCGGCAAGACCGGCATGCTGGTGGGCCGCTGGCACGGCACCTTCATCCACCTGCCGCTGGATGTGGTGACCAAGGGCCGTCGCAAAGTGGATCCCGCCGGCGAGTTGTGGCACTCCGTGCTGGAGACCACAGGCCAGCCGGCCGAGCTGTTCTGACCCCGGGGTAATCGCAAAAAAATCCCGCACCGTTGCCGGTGCGGGACCCCTGTTGGTTTGCAGGTTAAAATTTACTTGAGCGAGATCGTTCCCACGAGGCCGCGCTGCTCCTCGACGATGCCCGCCGAGAAATAAAGGTGTTTCACATCCTCCGTCAGGTCCGCCGGATCGGCAACCAATGCGGAGGCCTTCGGCGCCTGCTTCGCGCCGAAATGGAGCGCCCAGAGATCATCAAATGCAAGCGGATCGCCATAGGCGCCGTGCAACTGGCCGAGATTTTTGGTCAGATCAAAAAAGCCCGGCACCACGGCGATTGCGTTGATCGTGCCATCGCCATGGTTGCCCACCAGCACCGCGACCGGCGCATCCAGGTCCAGCTCTTTTGGCGAATGCGCGACCGCAAGGCCCCATGGCGAATTGAGCGCGCCGCCCGGGCTCACCAGGCGTGTCACGAACGCGCCGTCCGGCGTGTAAAGATCGATGTAACCGTTGCCAGGGCCGGGAATATCGTTCATGGGCGCGCCGGCGGTGTGCAGCGCGTAAGCCACCATCAGGTAACGGAAGGTCTTGCCTTTCACCTTGAAGTCGAGGCGATGAATATTAAAGGGCGACCACGCCGCGCCTCCAACGGTGCCGGTAACCGCCGGCGGAGTCTCCGCAAAAGGCGCGCTGCCGGAGAGCGTCAGCAGGTTAAATTGGTCATCGAAGACATCCACGCGCCCTTGCGCAAAGTTTGCCGCATAGAGCCGGTGCTGGAGCGTGCCCTCCGTTCCGCTGGCAGCCGCGCCGGTGCCGCTCCAGCTTAACGCAATTCCGGTATAGCCCGCGCCCGCAATCTCCGTGCCGATGATCGCGTCCCGGCTTCCCACCGCAGTGTTCGAGCCCGCGATGGCGCCATCCTCAGTGCAATAGAGGTAGCGGGAGGAAACCGTCACCGAGCCGGAGATAATCGGGAAATCGTTGGCCGTGCCGGTGAGGATCGCGAAGAGGTTTTCGTCAATCCCTGTCGGCGTCCCCGGATCCGAGCCGGAAACGGAAGGGATCACTTTCGCGTCCGAACCGGTGGCGTCGAGCTGGCCTTCCCCGCCGTAAGTCGTCTCCGCGCCCGCGCCATTTTCGGCTACGTGCGCCCCGCCATCCGTGCCCGAGGCGATGCCCCAGGGGTTGACGCACAATTGGTCGGTGTAATTGGCGACGCCGAGGATATCGGAGTCGTTATTTTGGGAGACGAACTTCGGTTGCTCTTTCGCATGGGCGCTGAGCGCGACGCCCGCAATTACGGTGAGGGAAGCCAGAAGGCGGAGTGGGAGTAACGGTTTCATCGGGGTAATCAGACGTGGTTGACCGGCATTCTATTCGGACGAAGCGTCCGCTATCAAGACAGTGGACACCCTGAGCGAGGTGGTGGGAATTTCCTAGGACCGATGTCGGATCAGGCCTGTAGTCTGTGGCCGTACAGTTTTGATTCCGGAATCATGCGACACCGCGATGAAGGTGCTGACCTCGGCTTACCGGGTGAGCTTGAAAATATATGGCCAGAGCACCAGGCAGCCGATGACCGCCGCGGCGATGGCGGTGATGAGGACCGCGCCGGCGGCGACATCCTTGGCATCGCGGACCAGCGGATGAAAATCGGGCGATGCTGCATCGGCGAGAAACTCAAAGGCGGTATTCAGCGCTTCCGCGGTCCAGACAATGGAAATCGCGAGGATGATCCAGCACCAATCCGCGCGCGATAAGTGGAGCACCCAGCCGGCCCCGATGACGATCACGGTGGCCGCGGAGTGAATCCATGCATTGTGCTGGCAGTGTATCATGCGGCACACGCCGCGGATCGCGTGGCGAAAACTGCGGATGCGCCCGGTGAATTGAAAGGGCCTGCCGCCGGGGGGCGGATTGGAACCGGGGTCCATGATGGGCCGAGACTGGCCCGCGGGTTCCATCAGCACAAGCTCCGAGGCTTGCCGCCGGATGCGCCGCCGTTTAACCAGAAGCGCATCCCGTGAATTTTTTCGCCTTCCCAAAACGGACGCTTGCCGCGCTGCTGGTGCTCCTGGCTGTCGCGGCATACCTTCCCGCGATTGGCGCGGGATATGTCTGGGACGACGACACCCTGCTCACCGCAAATCCGCAAATGCGCGGCGCCGCCGGGCTCGTGGAAATCTGGGAAGGGGTGCGCTCGCGCGATTACACACCGGTGACGCTCACGGTCTTCTGGCTGGAGTGGCGGCTCTGGGGCGATACGCCGGTGGGCTATCACGTGGTGAATATTCTGCTGCACGCCCTCTCGGCCCTGCTGCTCTGGCGCATCCTGGAAAGATTGCGCGTGCCGGGAGCATGGCTCGGGGCGCTGCTCTTTGCGATTCACCCGGTGAACGCCGCGTCCGTGGCGTGGGTTGCGGAACTCAAGAACACCCTTTCCGGCGCACTTTTTTTTGGATCGGCGCTCACTTTCCTGGAGGCGAGGGAAGGCCGGAGAACCTATGGGTTATCCCTCGCGCTATTTCTGCTGGCGGCGCTCAGCAAAGGGGCGGTGGTGACGCTGCCGGCGGCGTTGCTTTTGTGCGTGCTCTGGCTGGATGGAAAATTGACGCGGCGCGATGGCATCCGCCTCGCGGGTTATTGCGCCATCGCGCTGCTGGCGGCGCTGGTCACGATTCGCTTCCAGGCGCGGGCGCCGCATTACGGGCTCATTCCCGATACCCTTGCGTACCGGATTGCGCGCGCGGGAGCGGCGGTGTGGTTTTACCTGGGCGCGCTCATCTGGCCCGTTGGGCTAAGCCCCATCCGCGCGCAATGGCTGCCGGATTTGCGCTCGCCGGGCGCCTGGCTGCCGGCCGCGGGCGCGGCGGCGCTCGGGATTCTCTTCTACCTGAAGCGCGCGGGATGGGGGCGGCCCCTGCTTTTCGGCTATGCCTATTTCCTGGCGATGCTGCTGCCGGTGCTCGGCTTTGTCTGGATGACGCTGATGCAGGAGACGCCGGTGGCGGATTGGTGGCAATACCTCGCCGCGCCCGGCATCTTTGCCGTGGCGGGAGCGGGCATCGCGCTGGCGGCGCGCCGGTGGCGCATGGTCACTCCCGTGGTATGCGTGGCGATGGCGTTGCTGATGGTCCAGACCTGGCGTCGGGCGTCGATTTATCACTCGATGGCGAGTTATTGCCTCGCCGTGACGGCGGAGGACCCGCACGCATGGACGTTGCAGAACAATCTCGGCATCCTTCTGAAACGCGCCGGGCGTTTTGCCGAAGCCGAGCAATGCTTTCGGCGCGCGTTGCGGGATAACCCGGGCTACGCCGAGGCGCACATCAATATGGGCAACGCGTACGGCGCCTCCGGCGATATCCCCTCCGCGCTGGCGGAATACCGCACCGCGGCAGAGATGCGGCCTGGCGATCCCCAGGTGGCTGCGGCGCTCGCCAGCCTGGGCGGCGCGCTGATCGGCGCGGGAAACTATGCGTCTGCGGAGGCCTGTTTTCGCCAGGCGTGCGTGCAGGAGCCGGAGAGCATCGCGTTGCGGATCGGCCTCTGCCAGGCGCTGCTGCCGCAGGGGAAGAAAGAGGAGGCGCTGCGTGTCTGCGGCGAGGTGGACCGGATCGCGAAGGCGAGCGGCAACGCCATCGCGCTGGCGGCGGCGGAAAAATTGCGCGGGGATTGCAATTCCGCCGCGGGCAACCGTTAATCCTCGGTTCCTTCGATGTACCTCGCCTATTATCTCGATAACTTCAGTCCCTTCATCTGGGAGATCACGCCCGGTTTCGGCCCGCGGTGGTACGGCTTTGCCTATGTGATGGCGTTCGTCGCCGGCTACTTCCTTTACCGGTGGCTGGCCCAGCGGGGCTATACGCAGATGCCGCCGGAGCTGGTGGGCGATTTCATCACCTGGGGCGGCCTGTTCGGCGTCTTCCTCGGCGGACGGCTCGGGAGCATGATCTTCTATAGCTGGCATGAGTGGATTCACGATCCGCTGCTCTTCTTCAAGGTGTGGGATGGCGGCATGGCCAGCCATGGCGGCATCATTGGATTGACGATTTTTACCTGGTACTTTGCCCGGCGCCATCATCTCTCATGGACCAGCATCGGCGATAACTTGTGCGTGGTTGCGCCCATTGGCCTTTTCTTTGGACGGCTGGCAAACTTCATCAATGGCGAGCTCTACGGGCGCGCCGCCCAGGGGGTCTCGTGGGCGATGCAATTTCCCAAGGAGCTTCAGGATAACCAGGTGCTCGCCGATCGCGCCGCCACGGCGCTGGTGCAGGACCCCGGCGTCCTCGCCTATGCGGCCAAGCATTACTCGCCCGTCGATGCCATCATCGCCGCCGCGCGGACCGATGGGCATGTGCGCGAGGTGCTGCGGGCCATCCTCACGCCGCGTTACCCGTCGCAATTGATCGAGGCGGCGCTGGAGGGCGTGGTGCTTTTCTCCGCGCTGTGGGTGCTGCGCACGATGGTCAAGGCGCCGCGCGGGGTGATTACCGGGGCGTTCTTCATTCTGTACGCGCTGCTCCGCATCGCGGGAGAGCAATTCCGCGAGCCCGGCAGCGATTCCCCCTTCAAGTTCATCTTCGGCTTCCTGACCTACGGCCAGTTGCTCTCCATCTTCCTCATCTTTGCCGGCATCGCCTTTCTGGTGTGGGGATTCCGCACCCGCCAATACGAGCGGGCTTTTGGCGGGCAATAGCGTTACTCCCGCGGGCTGCGCGGGACCAGCGAGGGGAGCGCGAGGCCGGTGCCGATTGCCGCGAGGGTAAAGATGAGCATCATGATGTTATCCCACGTCGCGATGGTTTGCATGAATGCCGCGGAATCGCCCGCGCCAGGCCCCTGGCCCGTGCGGAGAAAGGCGAAAACGCTGATGAACACCTTGGCCGCAAGACTGCCGGGGACCATCGGGATGGCTCCCACCACCGCAAGCACCGAGCCGCGCGGCGATGGAAAATCCTCCCACACCTTGTCCGCAATCGCCAGCACCAGCGCCGCGATGAAAGAGGCAACCGCCAGCGAAGTCCCCATCTCCTGCCCCGCCGTGCGGACTGCCAGAGCCAATGCCCCTGCGCCGAAGCAAAGCGGGAGCATGCGCGGGTGGCAATTGAAGAGCACCGCGAAACCCGCCGCCGCGATGCCGCCGAAAAACGCCTGATGCAAAATCTGGAGGATACTCATGGCCGGGGAAGGACGAGCGCCTGGGCCAGCACCAGCCCCAGCGCCATAAAGGTGAGCAGATAAAGCACGCGCAGCGCGCGGGCCGTGGCGAGGCTGGGTTTTCCCTCCAGAATATCCACCTGCGCGTTCAGCACCGCGACGCCGGGCACCAGCAGGAGCGTGGCGGCCACCGTGGCTATCGGGATGTGGATGCTGTGGACGAGCCTGCACCCGAGGCCCGCAAGCGCCGCGGAGAGGAAACTGACCGCTCCCGCGACCACGAAGATATTGTGCCGCCGGTGCAGCATCTCATGCCGCGCCCATTGGCCGCCGGTGCTCGCGGCGACGATCGGCAGAAAAGCCAGCCAGTCACTCCCCAGCAGCCGGCCAAAGGCGCCGCAGGCCAGCCCGGTGCTGAGACAGACCAGCCAGACCGGGTAGGCAGGCGTCGTGCGCGGCACCTGGTCCAGCGCGGCCTGGGCCGCCGCGCAATCGAGCCGGCCCGCCGCGAGGTCCCGGATGATCTGGCGAACCGCCTGGATGCGCCGGAGATTGACTCCATGCTCGGTGGCCTTGCTCATTTGCATGATGGACTCCGGCCCGCGGCGGATCGTCACCAGAATGGCGGCGTGCTGGCAAAAGACCTCCGCCGAGTCGCACCCGAGCGCCTGGGTGATATCCGTAACCGCTTCATGCACGTTCCGGCCATTGGCCCCGGTCTGGAGCATCTGGCACCCCGCGCAGAGGCAGAGCCGTGCTACATCGTCCAGGGGCGGCGGGTTCGGGATGGATGCTGTCATCAGGTTTATTCTGGGAGCAAGTCTGGCACCCGGGAAGCGGTTTCGCCGATCTTCCCTTGGCTACCTCCAGCTATTTTTTGCCGCGCCAAAAAGGCTGCTTGACGAAAACGCCACTCACCGGTTGCGTACCGGGGAGTCCCCACGTGCGAATCCCCCGGCCCAACGTCAAGCGCCTCGCCATCGCAGCAGCCGCAATGCTGCTGGCGCTGCCGGGCTGCCGCCAGTCCCCCGATCCCAGCCAGGGGCGCGTGGTGGTGGAGTATTGGGAAAAGTGGACCGGGTTCGAGGCCGATGCGATGCGGGCCGTGGTGGACGATTTCAATGCAAGCCAGAATCGCATATACGTCGATTATACCAGCACCAGCCAGATCGACCGCAAGCTCATGCTGGCCACCGCCGGCGGCGTGCCGCCGGACCTCGCGGGCATCTACTCCAGCCGGCTCCCCGTCTATGCGGAAAACAATGCGCTGATGCCCCTGGACAAGATGGCGGCGGACGCCGGCATCACCCGGGACCGGTACATCGATATCTTCTGGCAAATGAGCATGCACCGGGGGCATCTCTGGTGCCTCCCGTCCACGCCCTCCTGCACCGCCCTTATCTGGAATAAGAAGATGTTTCGCGATGCCGGGCTGGACCCGGAGAAACCGCCCAGGACCATTGCGGAGCTGGAGCAGGATAACCAGAAGCTCATCAAGCGCCGCCCGGACGGCAGCCTGCAATCCATCGGCTACATCCCCGAGGTGCCGGGCTATTGGGACCCGCTTTGGGGCTATTTCTTCGGCGGCTCCCTCTGGAACGGACGCGACGCGATCACCGCGACCGATCCCGGCAACGTGGCCGCCCTGCAATGGATCGCCTCCTACCCGAAACGGTTCGGCGTTCACGATCTGCTGACGTTCTGCGACGGGTTCGGCAGTCTGGCGTCCCCGCAGAATCCATTTTTCAACGGGCGCGTCGCGATGATCATGGACGGCGTGTGGGATTACAATTTCATCAAGAATTATGCGCCGGCCAATTTCGAGTGGGGCGTCGCGCCCTTCCCCTCGGCGGATCCCGTGACGCTCAAGGATGTCACGATCGTGGAAATGGACGGCCTGGTCATTCCCGCGGGCGCAAAGCATCCGAAAGAGGCGTTCGATTTCATCCAGTACGTCAATACCCAGAAGCCGATGGAAAAGCTCTGCCTGCTCCAGCGGAAATTCAGCCCGCTGCGCGAGTGCAGCGCGCAGTTTTACCGCGACCATCCAAATCCCTGCATCGCCACATTCGTGAAACTGGCAAAGAGCCCCAATGCCCGCCCCGTGCCGCCGCTGGCCATGTGGATGCAATACCAGAATGACATGATGAACGCCGTGAACCGCGTCTGGACAGGCAAGGCACAGCCGGAACAAGCTCTGGAACGCGTCCAGGAGCGGGACAGCCAGGCCTTCGCGCGCACCCAGGCGCGGTGGCATCGCCTCGCGCCGCTGCTGACCGCGGAATGGAGCAAACAACCATGACCAAGGCCGAGCAACGCAACCTGCGGAACGGACTCTTCTTCATCAGCCCATGGCTGATCGGTTTCCTCGCGCTCTGCGTCTATCCGCTTGCCAGCTCGCTTTGGTTCTCGCTGTGCGATTACTCGGCTCTCTCCCCGGCGGTCTTTACCGGCGCGGCGAATTACAGGAGCCTGCTGACCGACGGAGTCTTCTGGAAAGCGCTCTATAACACATTCTACTTCGCCGCGTTCTCGATTCCGCTGAGCCTGCTCATTTCCCTGACGCTGGCGATCCTGCTCAACTTCGACATCCCGGGCCGCGGCATCTTGCGCACGGTTTTCTTCCTCCCATCGCTGGTGCCCATGGTCTGCCTGGCGGTGCTCTGGCAATGGATGCTCAATGGCGAGCTGGGGCTCGTCAATAACACGCTGAAGCCGATCTTCGGCGTGCTGAATTATTTGTTCGGCAGCCATTTGCAGCCGCCGGACTGGCTGCTCGATGCGCGATACGCGAAGTGGGGCATCATCTTCGCCAGCCTCTGGGGCGTCGGCAACGCGGTGGTCATTTACCTGGCCGGTTTGCAGGATGTGCCGCGCTTCCTGTACGAGTCCGCGGATATCGATGGCGCCGGTTTCTGGCGCAAGACATGGCACATTACGCTGCCGATTATTTCGCCGACGATTTACTTCAATGTCATCATGGCGGTCATCGGCTCCTTCCAGGTGTTCGCGGTGCCATATGTGATGACCAACGGCACCGATGGGCCGGACCGCTCGCTGCTTTTCCTGGCCACTTATCTCTTCGAGAACGCGTTCGATTATTTCAACATGGGGTATGCGTGCGCGATCGGCGCGGCGCTCTTCCTGGTGATCGTGGTCCTGACCTACGCGGCCACCAAGCTCTCCGAGAGTCACATTTACTACGCCGGCAAATGAATGCGCGCGAACACAACCGCTGGGTTTCGCCCGCCGTGCTGGCGGTCCTGATCATCATTGGCGTGGCGTTCCTCGCGCCGTTTGCGTGGATGATCTCGACCTCCCTCAAGCCGCTCAACGAGACGATGACGCTGCCGCCACACTGGCTCCCCAGCCATCCCCAATGGCGCAATTATCCGGACGCGATCGCCGGCATGGGCGATTTCTGGCGTTACGCGGCCAATACGCTTTACCTTTGCGTGCTCTGCGTGATCGGCACCGTGGCCAGCAGCGCGCTGGCCGCGTATGGATTTTCCCGCATCGAGTGGAAGGGGCGCGACCAGCTCTTCCTGGTGTTGCTGGGGACGATGATGATCCCGTTCCCGGTGATCATGGTGCCGATTTTCACGCTCTTCCGGAATCTCGGCTGGATTGGCTCGTTCAAGCCGATCTGGGTGCCGGCGTTTTTTGCCGGCGCGTTCAATGTGTTCCTGCTCCGCCAGTTCTTCTTTGGCTTGCCCAGGGATATTTCCGAGGCGGCGCGCATCGATGGCTGCTCGGAGTTCCAGATTTTCATGTGGGTGGTGCTGCCGCTCTGCCGGCCGGCGCTGCTGGTGGTGGCGCTGTTCCAGTTCATGTTCACGTGGAATGACTTTCTCGGGCCGCTCATTTACCTGACTCGCCAGGATCATTTTACCCTGGCGCTGGGCCTGCAGAGCTTCCAGAGCCAGAACGGCGGCACGGAATGGCATTTCCTCATGGCCGCTTCCACGCTGGTCGTATTACCCGTCCTGATTCTCTTCTTCTTCACCCAGCGCTCCTTCATCGAAGGCATCGCCGTGACCGGCGGGAAGAATTGACGCGATGGCACCCTGCGATTTTCGTAGTGCGGGCCGCGAGAATTGGCTTCCTGTGGAAATTCGCAACGGACAGCGCATCTTCCATTTCATTTGCCGCGGGTTTCTCCCGCGCCGTTGGCGCTGGCTTCGCGTGCGTAGGTAACCTGGGGCTGCGCTCGTTCCTCGCTGCGCCCCAGGCTGGCCTAAAACGGGCCGTTGGCCCTTAAGATCGCCTCGAATTCAAGGCAAAAGTCCGCTAACTAACGCGCACAGAAACGCGGTGGGAATTCCGCGGAGTTGTTGTTCAAGGAGGTCACGCTCCTCCGTTCCGCGGCGGCAGCGAAACGCCGCCCGCCGGTCCATGGCCGATTTGCAAAACGTGACGCGCAGAACTCGCAAGCAACTCCGCAGCGCCTGGGCGCTTACGCCGCGGTCAATTCCGCTGCCGCCGCGGACTCCGGCGTGACGCCGCGCAGTGCGTCCCGCAGGAACGGGGCGGTGTGGCTCGCTTTGCTCTTTGCGATCTGCTCCGGCGTCCCCTCGGCGACCACCTGGCCGCCCGCGTCCCCGGCTTCCGGCCCGATATCGATCACATAATCGGCATCGGCAACGAGGCTGATGTTGTGCTCGATGACAACGACGGTGTTGCCGTCATCGACAAGGCGGTGGAGCACTTTGAGCAGCTCATGCACATCGGCCATGTGGAGCCCGATGGTCGGCTCCTCCAGCAGATAGAGCGTCGATTTCGGCGTCCGCTGGCGGCGGATGCGCGTCGTCTCGGCGACCGCCAGGCCGCGCGTCAATTCCGTGACGAGCTTGAGCCGCTGCGCCTCGCCGCCGCTGAGCGTGGGGCTGGGCTGGCCGAGCTTCAGGTAGCCAAGCCCCGTCTCCACCAGCAGCGAAAGCGGGCGCTCGATGCGCGGGTTCGCGCCGAAAAATTCCGCCGCTTCCTCGAATGTCAGGTCCAGCACATCGCCGATGCTCTTGCCGTTGTAGAGCACCTCGAGCGTCGGCGCGTTGTACCGTTTGCCATGGCAATCGCCGCAGGGAATATAGCTGGCGGGGAGGAAATTCATCTCCACCTTGATGACGCCCTGGCCGCCGCACGTTTCGCATCGCCCTCCCTCGTTATTGAAGGAGAAACGCGACGCGGTATAACCGCGCATGCGGGCCGCGGGCACCTGGGCGAATTGCTTCCGGATGTCATCGAAGAAACCGATGTACGTTGCCGGCGTGGAGCGCGAAGTCTTGCCGATGGGGCTCTGGTCCACCTCGTACACATTCGCGAGGTGTTCCGTGCCGGTAATCTCCTCGAAGCCGTGAATCTGCGCGGATTTCCGCCGGCTCAGCGCGTTCTTGACCGCGGGCAGCAATACGCCGCGCATCAGCGTGCTCTTGCCGGAGCCGGAGATGCCGGTGATGACGGAGAACCGGCCCACCGGGAAGCGGACATCGATGTCCTTGAGATTATTGACGCACGCGCCTGTGATCTTGATCCACTCCGCAACATTTTTGAGGGAACGGCGCTCGCCGCGCGTGGGATGGCAAAGGGGCTCCCGCAGGCAGCGGCCCGTGGCGGAGCGCGGATTCTTGAGGATCGAGGCCATCGGCCCCTGAGGGATCACCTCGCCGCCATGGGAACCGGCGCGCGGGCCGAGATCGA
The DNA here is from genome assembly GCA_036266845.1 of Chthoniobacteraceae bacterium. Taxonomy (GTDB): domain Bacteria; phylum Verrucomicrobiota; class Verrucomicrobiia; order Chthoniobacterales; family Chthoniobacteraceae; genus DATAXI01. The sequence goes on from DATAXI010000071.1 coordinate 69,214, forward strand.
TGATGGTATCGGCGCGGCGCATCGTGTCTTCGTCATGCTCGACGATCACGAGCGAGTTGCCCTTGGACTTCAATGTCTCGAGCGTATCGAGCAATGCCTGGTTGTCCCGCGGATGCAGGCCGATGGTCGGCTCATCCAGCACGTACAGGACGCCGCGCAGATTGGAGCCAAGCTGCGCCGCCAGCCGGATGCGCTGGGACTCGCCGCCGCTCAAGGTCTTTGCGGACCGGCTGAGCGCCAGATAATCGAGCCCGACGCGCGCCATGAATTCCAGCCGCTGGCCGATTTCCGGCAGAATATCCGCCGCAATGATGCCCTGCGTATTGTCGAAGCACAGGCCGCCCAGCAGCTCCTGCGCATGGCGGACGGATTTTGAAGTGATATCGTCAATCGTGAGCTGGCCGATGCGCACATTGCGCGCGACGGCGTTGAGCCGCGAGCCCTTGCAGCCCGGGCACATTACGGCCTCGCCTTCGTCCAGCCACTCGTGCTGCCGCTCCTCGTCCAGCTCCGCCTCCAGCGCGCTTTCGCGCTCCGGCGTTTCCACCGCGTCCCAGACTTCGCCAAAGCCGCGGCAGACGGTGCACCAGCCATGCGGGGAATTGAACGAGAAAAGCCGCGGGTCCAGCTCCTCGAACGCCTCGCCGCACTTTGGGCAATTCATTTCCGTGCTGAGAATGGTCGAGCGGTTCTTGCCGTCGAGGATGCGCGCCGTGCCCTTGCCGATCTCCAGGGCGCGCTCCACCAGCGGGCGCAGGCCTTCCTCACCCGCCGCCTCGCCCAGCAGCACATCAATGGTGTGCTCGCGGAAGCGTTCCAGCTTTTGGAAACCCTCCGCCGCCACGAAGCGCCCATCCACCAGCAGCGTCTCGAAGCCGTGCTTCACGGCCCATTGCGCCACATCGGTGTGAAATCCCTTGCGCGCCTTGACCAGCGTGGCCAGCACGCGGATGCGGCCCTGGCGCGCCAGCGCTTCCGTCTGGGCGACGATGGACGCCACGCTGCGGCCTTCCACCGGCGCCTTGCACTTGGGGCACCATTGCGTGCCGAGCTTCGCGAACATCAGCCGCAGGAAATGATAGACCTCCGTCACCGTCGCGACCGTCGATTTTCCGCCGCCGCGCGTGACCCGCTGCTCGATGGCGACGCTAGGCGGCAGCCCGGTGATGAGATCGACGTCGGGCTTCTCCAGTTGCTCCACGAACTGGCGCGCGTACGGCGACATGCTGTCGAGGAAGCGCCGTTGCCCCTCCGCGAAAAGAATATCGAAGGCGAGCGTCGATTTTCCGGAGCCGCTGAGGCCGGTGACGACCACGATCTGGTCGCGCGGGATCGTGAGCGAGATGTTCTTGAGATTGTGCTCGCGCGCGCCGCGCACATCGATGCCGCTGGACTTGAGCGCATACGGCGCCGGCGCCTCGGCCACTAGGCCGGCGGCTTCTTCCACCTCGTCCACCGGTTTGTGCGCAAGCACCGCGCCCAGGTAACGCCCGGTGTGCGAGCCCTTGTGCGCGGCCACCTGCTCCGGCGTGCCCGCGGCGACGATCAAGCCTCCTGCCTCGCCGGCCTCGGGGCCGAGATCGATGACGTGATCGGCGCACTTGATCACCTCGAGATTATGCTCGATGACGACCAGCGTATTGCCCTGCTGCACGAGCCGGTCAAACACCTTTACCAGCATCGCGATGTCATCGAAATGCAGGCCCGTGGTCGGCTCGTCGAAAATGAGCAGGCTATCCTGCGAGCCTTGCGTGGCCAGGTGCCCGACCAGTTTCAGCCGCTGCGACTCGCCGCCGGAGAGGACATTGAGCGGCTGGCCCAGCCGCAGGTAACCAAGGCCCACCTCTTCCAGGATGCGCAGCGGATCGATGGCCTTCTGGCACTGGCGCGCGAGCGGCGAGTGCTTATCGGCTGCCGCCGCATCGTCGCGCAGCTTCGAGAAATAGGCGATGGCGTCAGTAACCGTGCTGTCCAGCACGTCATGGATCGATTTGCCTCCCACCTTGATCTTGAGGACATGCGGCTGGTAGCGCTTGCCGTCGCACTCCGGGCAGCGGACAAAGATGTCGCTCAGAAACTGCATCTCCACCTTCTCGAAGCCGTTGCCGTTGCAGCGGTCGCAACGCCCTTTGCCGCTGTTGAAGGAGAATGCGCCGGCCATCAGCCCGGCCTCCGCCGCCTCCGGCTGGAGCGCAAAGATTTCGCGGATGGGATCGAACGCGCCGAGATATACCGCCGGGCTGGAGCGCGGTGTGCGGGAGAGTGGCGATTGATCCACCAGGATGATGCTCTCCACGCGCTGCGTGCCGATGAGCTTCGCGCAACGTCCCACGGCGGATTCATCCGTGCTGAGGCCGCGCTGCGCCTGGAAGTTCTCGTACAATACGTCGTTGACCAGCGTGCTCTTGCCGGAGCCGGAGACTCCGGTGACGCAGGTGAAAACGCCGAGCGGAATTTTGACGTCGATCTTGTGCAGGTTGTGCTCCGCGGCCCCCTTGATCTCCAGCCAATGCTTTGGCGTACGCCGATTCTCCGGCACCGGGATCTTCCTGCGTCCGGCCAGGTAATCGCCGGTCAGCGACTCCGGCACCCGCTTTACCTCATTCACCGGACCATTGAAAACAAGCCCGCCGCCCTGCTCGCCGCGGCCCGGCCCCAGCTCGATGAGATTGTCCGCCGCGCGGATGACCGATTCCTCATGCTCGACGACGAGGAGCGTATTGCCCTTGTCGCGGAGGTTCTTCATCACGCGGATGAGCCGGCCGACATCGCGCTGGTGCAGGCCGACGCTCGGCTCATCCATCACGAAGAGCGCATTCACAAGCGATGCGCCGAGGCAGGTGGTCAAATTCACGCGCTCCACCTCGCCTCCGCTCAGCGTCTTGGTGGCGCGGTCGAGCGTCAGATAGGCAAGCCCCACTTCCGCAAGGTAACGCAGCCGCGCCGCGATCTCCGCGCGCAGCATTTCCGTGTTCGGATCCTCCGCCGCGATCTCCGGCTTGAGCGAGTCCATCACCTCCGCCAGTTTTTCCACCGGCATGCCCGCCAGCTCCGGCAGCGTGCGCCCGGCCAGGCGGAAATTGAGCGTGGAAGGCTGGTAGCGTCCGCCGCGGCAATCCACGCAAAGCGTATAATTCCGGTAACGGCTCAGCAGCACGCGGACGTGCATCTTGTAGGACTTGGTCTCCAGCCAGTCGAAGAAGCCCTTCACGCCGTACCAGCGGCTGTCCTCGGACAGATCCTCGATGCTTTGTCCGCTCCCGCGCTTCTCGCCAAAGATCACGAAATCCTGCTCGGCCTTCGGCAGCCCGTCGAAGGGCGCACGAATATCGATTTCCCGCTCCTTGCACGCGCGGAGGAGATCATGCTGGCACTGCGCGCCGTTCTCGGTCTGGAACGGCTTGACCACCCCTTCCGCGATGGAGAGCGAGCGGTCGGGAATCGCGCGATCCAGGTCGATGCCGATGCTCCGGCCGAATCCGCGGCAGGTAGGGCACGCGCCCAGGGGGTTATTGAAGGAAAACAGGCCGGGCGAGGGCGGGGCGATCTCGATATCGCAATGCGCGCAATGCCAGCCCGTGGAAAACGGCATAATCTCGGTGTAATCGCTCTGTTTCGCCTCCGCCGGGATGGCCGCGAGCTGGCCCCGGCCCAGCCGGAGCGCCGCCTCGATTGCCTCAAACAGCCGGGTTTGGTTCTCCGGCGTCAGCGTGACGCGATCCTGGATGACACGCACCACCGCCGGCAGCCGCGGCACATCCGGCTTCTCGTCGGTGCGATGCGCGACGCCGTTCAGCCACACCCGCAGGTAGCCCTGGGCGCACAGAAAATCGAAGAACTCCGCGGGCTTCGTCTTGGCCGGCACCGGCACGCCAAAGGTGATCAATACCGCCGGCGCTTCCGCATTCTTTTTCTTGGATGGCTTCGCGGACTTGAAAATCTGCCCCGCGATCGATTTGGCCGTTTCCAGCCGGATCTCACGGGAGCACTCCGGGCAATAGGCCTTGGCCAGCCGGGGCATCAGAATCTTCAGGTAATCGTTGATTTCCGTGATGGTCCCCACCGTGGACCGGGTCGATTTGACATGATTCGACTGCTCGATGGCGATGGCGGGCGGGATCCCGTGAATGGCATCCACCTTCGGCTTGTCCATGCGGTCCATGAACTGCCGCGTGTAGGGGCTGAAGGTTTCCACGTACCGCCGCTGCCCCTCCGCGTAGATGGTATCGAACGCCAGGCTCGATTTTCCGCTGCCGCTCGGACCGGAGACGACATTGAGCCGCCCCAGGGGGATATCCAGATCGAACCCCTTCAGGTTATTCTGGCGAGCGCCGCGAATCCGGATGGAATCGTTCAGGACGGGTGTGGGTTTGGCTTTTTTCAAGGGATGGCAAAAGTCGCGCAGCCTGCCTCTCTTTTCAAGCACCCGGAATCAAAGGGATTCAGATTCATGGTTTCCCCTGAGGCCGATGGTCTTGTAAAGTGAGCCGGAGCCATGGATATTCCACTCTCTCCCCCAGTTCTGGCCCGGGAAACTATTTTGAAGGCACTCGCCCGGTTGGATGAAAAATTGCGAGGCGAGGGGATTATCGGCGAAATCTGCCTGTACGGCGGCACAGCCATGGTTCTTGCTTTCAATGCCCGTCTCTCGACGCGTGACGTGGACGCCGTCTTTAAGCCCCCAGAGATGATTCGACGCCATACCGCGGAGATCGGTGAGGAATTCCACCTCCCGCCGAATTGGTTAAACGACGGGGTAAAGGGCTTCCTTTCCCATGCCGGCGAGTACACCAGCGATGGCCTGCCGCAGTGGGAAAACCTGCGCGCCATCCGGCCAACCGCGGAATATCTGCTTGCGATGAAATGTATGGCGTCCCGTTCCCCTTCCTACGAAACCAGCGGGGACCGGGAGGATATCCTGTTTCTTATCAGACAACTCCGGCTCGCCGATTCAGAATCCGTCCTGCAGGTTGTAGAAAAGTTCTATCCGGCGGATCGGATCCCGCCAAAAACCCATTTTCTCATCCAGGAATTGGTGCAAGGATGAATTGATGAGAGAATCGCCACGGCCAAGGACGCTTGCCGAAGTGGCGGCCATTGGCTCCAATGCACAGACCTTTGGGTTCGCAGTCCCGGAGTTTCTGGACGAGTTTTACGATGAGCCACTGGCGGAACGCCTTGCAGAAGAGCCGCGGTCCATGACAGCGATCCTGGGAGACGACGGCCTGGCGGACGCAACCCTGGCGGCGATCGCGGATCACCTTAGCCGCCAATACCATTTAAAGCCTCCGCAGTGGGCGTTTGCCCCGGAGCGGGTTCTTGCGACGCCGTGGTTTGCGATGAAGTCGCACGGCGGCAGGATGTGCCTCCTGATCGAAAGTCCCCCGGCGTTCAGGGAGCGCAATATCTTCGTCTCCGCGAACGCCTTGAGCCGGGCCTAAAGGTTTTCCAACGTACCGGGCGCGCGGGCCGTCACTTGCGCTTGAGCGTGGCGGACAGCTTGCCAACGCGCTGGCGCATGATCTTGCCCATCTTGAACTTGACCGTCGCCCGTTCGGGAATTTTGAACTCACTGCCCGGAACATTGGGGTTCCGGCCTACACGGGGTTTGGTCAGCTTCACCTCGAAGATGCCGAAGTTGCGTAATTCAACCACGTCATTCTCCGAGAGGGAGTCGGTAATATGGTCCAGGGTCTTTTGAATGACCTCATAAACCTGATGTTGGACCAAGCCGGTCTCATTGGAGATTTTGACCACTAGGTCTCGTTTGGTGAGCGTAGCCATTTTCTTAACTTATCGAAGCTCGCACGCCTCGCAAGTGCCTTTCTTGAAAGAGATTACCATTTTCTCAAAAAAGATTACCCGGATCAGCTTTTGGCGGATAGGTCTCTGGGGCTATTTCACTGGCGGTTTTGAAGTGAGTTTTCGCAATTTCACGTAGGATATCCGGCCCGTGAGCCCGCACAAGGTCGGTCGCCATCTGCTTGACCTGGGCCGAAGCCCCCCGGAGAAAGGCCTTTCCGTATTTGCGCCCGTTTTTATCCATCCAATCGATAAAACTCTCCCGGGCCAGGATGGAAGCGGCGGCCACGGCGGGGTCGGACTCCGCCTTGGTGCGCTGCTCCAGGGTGATGCGGCGGCCCTTCTCCAGAAGCGCCCGCTCGATGACGTGCGGCCGGGCAAATTGATCGGAGAGGGCGCGAGGGCACTCGGGGTGGACCTCCAGCAGGTTCTCAATGACCCGGGCATGGCCCCAGGCGAGCATCCGGTTCAGATTTCCGTGGAAACTGCCGTGATAGAGCTGGTTATACTTCAGCGGACCGATGGGGACGACGCTCTGGAACGCCCCGCGGGTCTCGCGGATGGCGCAGGCGAGATCGCGGATTTTTTTGTCGGACTTGATGTTCTTGCTGTCCTGAACGCCCAGTTCCATGAATCGGTGGGCGATATTCCGGTCCGTATAGACCCCGGCGATGACCAGCGGCCCGAAGAAATCTCCCTTGCCGCTCTCATCAATGCCGAAGTGGGGCTCGAATCGTTCCGGCGCGTGCACCTCCTCGTAGCCGATCTTGGCCTCGCCGAGGATCTGGGGCTCCAGGGTGAACTCGACAAACTCTTGCGTCCCCTTGCCCTGCACGACCACCTTTGGCCCTTTTTCATAAACGGCCAGGGTGAGTTTGTTTTTCTGCGCGTAAAAAAGGGTGTAGGGCTTGGGCGTGAATTTCCATTCCTCCTCCTCCAGGATCGTCTTCAGTTTCTGCGCCTGCGGCGGGGAAAGCGGGGAGGTGTAAAGGGTGAGGGCTTTATCGGACACAACCGGGAGAATTGCAGAAGGAAGCGGCGGGAGCAAAGCGTTCCGCAGCCGGGTGGCGGAGTGGTTTGGGCGCAACGCCCGGGACCTGCCCTGGCGGCGCACCACGGACCCCTACGCCGTCCTGGTATCGGAGATCATGTGCCAGCAGACCCAGGTGGCGACGGTGCTCCCCTATTATGAGCGGTGGATGTTGCAATTTCCCGATTGCGCCACGCTGGCGGCGGCCACGGAGCACGAGGTGATGTCGCTCTGGCAGGGGCTGGGATATTACTCGCGCGCGCGCAATCTCCACAGGGCGGCGAAGGCCGTGGTGGCGGCAGGCGGCGTTTTTCCGCACGCGGTCGCGGAGATTCGCGCGCTGCCGGGTGTGGGCCGGTACACCGCGGGAGCGGTCGCCGCCTTTGCGTATAATCAGCCCGCGGCGCTGGTGGATGCGAATATCGCGCGGCTTCTGGCGCGGGTATTTGCAGTGCGGGAGCCCATCGACGGCGCCGGCATGGCCCGGGTTTGGGATCATGCGGAAAAACTTCAACCGGCGCGCAACGGGAGGGCGTTCAATGCGGGGATGATGGAAATCGGCGCGCTGATCTGCACTCCGCGCGCGCCGAAATGCGATGCCTGTCCGGTGGCGGATTTTTGCGAGGCGAAGTCGCTGGGCATCGCGGAGGACTTGCCGGTCAAGAAACCGCGCCGGCGCACGGTCCGGCTTTCGGAGCCATGCGCGCTCATCACGCGGGACGGCGCGGTGTTGCTGGAGAAACAAAGCGGCAACCGCTGGGGCGGCCTGTGGAAACTGCCCGCGCTCGAGCGCCCGCCGGAGACAACGCCGGAATTGGTGATCGAGTACCCTTTCACCCACCACCGCGTGACGCTCTCGGTTTACCGCGGCAAAGCGCCCCGGCGATTGCAGGAAGGCCACGCGTGGCACGCGGTCGCGGACCTCGCGGACGTCCCGCTGGCCGCGGCGCACCGGCGAGCCTTGGCGAAACTCCTGGCTGTGCGCCCTTGAGTCGCGATCCGGATGCAACGGGCAGGGACGCCCGCGCTCCCGGCTGAACATCCCTCGCCAAAGCGGGGCCGTTACGATGGGTTCGGCGGAAAATTACCCCGCCTTGCGCTCGCTGTGCAGGTCTTCGGTTTTGCCGAAGCTCTCCGCGATGCTCGGCACCGGCACCGGGTTTGCCGTGCCGATGATGTCGCTCTTGCTGCTGGAGTCCTCGCGCTGCGCGAACTTGACGCCGACCAGCTTCGAGACGCCGTGTTCTTCCATCGTCACACCATAGAGCACATCGGCCCGTGAGATGGTGCGCTTGTTGTGCGTGATGACCACGAACTGGCTCTGCGATACGAACCGGTCCAGGATTTTTACGAATCGCATGATGTTCGACTCGTCCAGCGGCGCGTCCATCTCGTCCAGCACGCAGAAGGGGCTCGGCTTCACCATATAGATGGCGAAGAGGAGCGAGACCGCCGTCATGGTCTTTTCGCCGCCGGAGAGGAGGGTAATGGATTGCAATTGCTTGCCGGGCGGTTTCGCAATGACCTCGATCCCGCACTCGAGCGGATCGTTCTCGTCGGAGAGCACCAGGTTCGCTTTACCTCCGCCGAAGAGTTCCACGAACATCTCCTGGAAGTTGACGCGGATTTTTTCGAACGTCTCGGCGAAGAGTTTGCGGGTCGTTTCGTTAATTTTTGCAATGACGTCCGCCAGCTCGGCCTTCGATTTCGTCAGGTCGTTGAGCTGTTGCTCCAGGAAGGTGTGGCGCTGTTCCAGTTCGTCGTACTCCTGGATTGCGTCCATGTTGATCGGCCCCATGGAATCCACGCGCTGCTCCAGCTCGCGCACCAGTTCCTCCACGCGGTCCCAATCGATTTTCTGGTCCGTTTCGTGCGACGGTATTTCCTCCCCGGGCCCGGCTGGCTGCGCCGCCTCGACCGCGGTGGGCGGTTCCGGTTCCGGCAGCGCGGCGGCGGTTTCGCCATTTGGCTCCTCGACGCTGGTCTTCCGCTTCTTGTTCAGCTCGCGCAGGCTGGTGAGGAGGAGATAAGTGTCCGGCTGGAAATCGCGGATTTCCATCTGGTACCGGCGCTGCATGTGCTCGCTCAGGTTATCGATGCGCAGTTGCAACTGAGTCCGGCGGACCTCCTGCTGGCCGCGCCGCTCGGAGAGCTCGCTTACCTGCCGGCGCAGGATCCGCAGCGTGGCCTCGATCTCCTCGGCCTCGCCGGCCATCGCGGCGCGCTCCTCGCTCAGCCGCGTCACTTCCGCCTCGGCGTCCACCAGGCGTTCGCGCGCGGCGCCCATCTCCTCGCGAATCCGGGCGCTCTCGGCCTCGAGGGCATCGATTTTCGCGCGGTAACCTTCGACGTCCCGTTTGCGATTCAGGATCATCTCGCGCAATTCATTGAGCCGCGCCGTCATCGGGGCGCGCTGGCTGAAGAGGCTGTCGTGGCGTTGCTTCTCCGTGGCCACCTTGATGCGCAATTCGTTCAGATCGGCTGTCAGCGTGCCTTCGCGGTTGCGCAGCTCGTCCAGTTGCCCGGCGGCGGTCTGCTGCTGCATCTGGAAATCGCCCAATTGTGTCCCAAGCGCCTCGGTTTCCTGCTCGCGCGCGCCGATTTTCTCGACCGCTTCGGTATGCCGTTTGCGAACGTTCTCCTGCTCCCAGCTCAGCGATTCCAGCTTCTTGGCCGTCTCGCGCTCTTCGCGCTCCATCTGCTGCAATTCGCCCCGGCTTGCGGAGACGGCGACCGTCAGCTTCTGGGCTTCGTCGCGCGCCTCGCCGAGGCGCGCCTTGGCCGCATCCAGGCGCCCGGACGCGGCTTCGCGGCCCGCGGTGAGGCTGGCTATTTTCTCGCGAATCTCCGCCGCCTGCTTCTCGAATTCGGCCACCTGGTTGCGCCGGTGCAGCATGGAAGCGCCGGCGTTCTCGCCCTTGGCGCGTCCGCCGGTCAGCAGGCCCTGGCGCGTGACGGCGTCGCCCGCGAGCGTGACAAAATCGCAGCGTTTCTCCGCCGGCGCGCTCAATTGCTCGCGGCCCATGCGCATCGCCGTGTCCAGATCGGCGACGATGGCAAAGCGGCCCAGCAGCAGGGCCACCACCGGGGCGAGCGCGGCATCCACTTTCACGCGCTCCCGCGCCCAGCCGAGCGTTCCCTCGGGAGCCGGCTCATTTTCCAGCGCGGGCGCGGCCTCCTGCCACTCGCGCAGGATGAGCTGGGCCCGGCCCCATTGCTTGGCGGAGAGCGTTTTGACGACAGCCTCCGCGACCATGCTGTCCTTCATCACGATGGCCTGCAGATTCTGGCCGAATGCCGCTTCGACCGCCGCCACGTTCTCCGTATCCACCTGGATGTGGGAGGCGAGCACGCCGCCGACCGCCGGTTTGAAAAATTCCACGTTGTCCAGCCCGCGCAGGACCGCCTTTGGCCCTTCGCCAAAACCCTCGCCGGACTCGATCAATTGTCGCAGGGCGCCCGCGCGCGATTCCTTTTCCGCAAGCTGATTGTTTTGCGAGCGCAATTCGCGGTCGGCGGCTTCCAGTTCCGCGGCGATTCCCTTTGCCTCGAGATCGGCCTCGCGGGCTTCCTGGTTGCGGGCTTCGAGTTCCCGCGATTGCTCGTCCAACCGGCCGCGAACGCTTTCCAGGTGCTCGCGAAGATGCGCCGTTCCGATGCCCATTTGCTCGATCTCGCTTTGGAGGATTCCCATGCGCGCCTCGCTGCCGTCGCGCTGGCCGGTGAGGGAGCCCACCTCGTTGCGCAAAGCGCTCAAGCGGCTCTCGATCTTCGCGATGCCGGAGAATACGCCCTGAAGCATCCGCTCGGTCTCCACGCGCTCGCCGGAGAGGGCGTTCACCTTCGCCGTCTGCTCGCTCAGATGCTGCTGGCCGCCCTTGAGCGCCTCGGCGATCTCCGCCAGCTCGTGGTCGTTGTGCTCGATCTGGGTTTGCTGGATGGCGAGCTTCTCCTCCGCTCCCGCGACGTCGCGGCTGTAGCGCTCGATCAATCCGGCGAATTCCTCGGTCCGCTCCGCATTGAAGCCGATGCGGTGCTCCGCGTTTTGGATGTGGCTGCGGATATCCTGCACAGCCTGGCGCGCCTCGTTCAGCGATTCCTCGAGTTCCTCGATCTTCGCCCGGCGGGCCATGACGTGGGTTTCCTGCGTCTCGATCTCCCCTTCCTGCGTCTCCTGCGCCTTGGTCAGGCGCTCGATTTCCGCGCCCGCGGCCTCGATATCGGTATTGAGCGCGGTGAACTGCCGGTGCGCATGGTGGGTTTCCAGCGTGCGCAGGTCGGAGATCATTCCCTGGTAACGGCGCGCCTTTGCCGCCTGGCGCTGGAGGGAGCCGATCTGCCGTTTCACCTCGCGGATGATGTCGGTCACCCGCACCAGGTTGGCCTCGGTGGCCTCCAGCTTGCGCAGCGCCTCCTTCTTTTGGGACTTGAATTTTGTTATGCCCGCCGCTTCCTCGAAAATGGCGCGCCGGTCCTCCGGGCGGGAGGAGAGAATCTGGTCGATCTTGCCCTGCTCCATGATGGAGTAGGCGCTCCGGCCAATGCCGGTATCCATGAAGAGCTGCTGGATGTCCTTGAGCCGGCAGGGGGTCTTGTTGAGCAGGTAATCGGAGCCGCCGTCGCGGAAGACCCGGCGCGTGATGCAGACTTCGTTCCAATCGACGCCCAGCTCCTTCTCGCAATCCGCAAACCGGAGCGATACCTCCGCCATGCCCAGCGCCGGGCGGGAATCCGTGCCGGAGAAGATCACGTCCGCCATCTCGCCGCCGCGGAGAGCCTTGGCGGATTGCTCGCCCAGGACCCAGCGCATGGCATCCAGGACGTTTGACTTGCCGCACCCATTGGGACCCACGACGGCCGTGACCCCCTTGTCGAAATTGAGGACGGTCTTAACGGCGAAGGACTTGAAACCGAGGATTTCGAGCGATTGCAGGTACATGATATAGGCTTTAAGAGGGGGTTCGAAGCCGGAGCATACGCCGACCGGATTTTCTGGCAAGCACGTTCTGGTGTGGAGGCGAGATTTATTAACCACTATATGTAGTGGACTCGGCAGGAATCTCAAATTTCGTGTCTTCCGCCAAATTCTAAGTTCGAATTTCGGGTTTTCTCGCCGATGCTTTCCGCATGGACGCCCATCTTGAGCAGCTTTTCGACTTTCTCCGGTTTCCCAGCATATCGACCGATCCCGCCTGCCGGGATGACGTCTCGGCGTGCGGGGAATGGCTATACAAGAAGTTCCAGAGCATGGGGCTGGACGCGGCGGTCCACGGGACGCCGGGACACCCGGTCATCTTTGCGCGGAACGCGCCGAAGCCGGGGCGTCCCACGGTGCTGATTTACGGGCATTACGACGTGCAGCCGGCGGACCCGCTGGACCTTTGGACCTCGCCGCCGTTCGAGCCACGGCTGGAAAACGGGATCATCACCGCGAGGGGCTCGGCGGATAACAAGGGGCAGATCATGGCGCACATCCTGGGGGTGGAGCAGGCGCTGGCAGGGGGCGGGGAGTTGCCGGTGAATGTCCTCTTTGTGGTGGAGGGCGAGGAGGAAATCGGCAGCCCAAACCTGGCGGCGTTCCTGACCGCCCACGCGGAGGAATTGCGGTGCGACGTGGTCGTGATCTCCGACACCACGATGGTCGCGCCGGGCGTGCCGACGCTGACCTACGGCCTGCGCGGAATCGGCTGCCTGGAACTGCGCGTCACCGGGCCGGCGATCGATCTGCACTCCGGCATTTATGGCGGCGCGGTGCAAAACCCCATCACGGCGCTGGCGCGGCTGCTTGCGACCCTGCACGACTCCCAAGGGCGGATTGCGGTTGCGGGCCTGTGCGACAAGGTTCTGCCGTTGCAGGATTGGGAGCGCAAGGCGTGGGCCGGGTTATCGCTCGACGACGCGCGGTTGCTGGAGATCACCGGCGCGCCGGAGCTATTTGGCGAGGCCGGCTACAAACCGCTGGAGCGGATGTGGGCGCGGCCGACGGTGGAGATCAACGGCATCGGCGGCGGTTACCAGGGGGAGGGGACAAAGACCGTCATCCCGAGCAAGGCTTTCGCGAAACTCACCTTCCGCCTCGTCCCGGATCAGTCCGGCACGGAATCGATCCGCCTCGTTAGCGAGCATCTGAAAAGGCACGTGCCGCCCGGGGTCAAAATTGAGATCACTGACGGCCATCACGGCGACCCGTACCTTACCGATCCGCATTCCGATTTCGGCAAGGCGGCCCAGCGTGCGCTGGCGGCAACCTTCGGGCGCCAGCCGGCGCTCATTCGCGAAGGCGGCTCGATTCCCATCGTCTCCAGCTTCAAGGAAATCCTTGGCGTGGATACGCTCCTCCTCGGCCTCGCCCTGCCCGATTGCCGCGCTCATTCGCCCAACGAAACTTTTACCGTCGAGAATTTCGAAGCCGGCATCCGGCTCAACCAGGCGCTGCTCCGGGAGATTGCGGCGGGCAAGGTGTGACAAACCCTTCCCGGTGCAAACGGACCCGGTGCGCGGCGTTTACTCCGCCGTGTTCTCAGGAGGAGCGGCTTCCGGAGAAGGATTCTCCGGTGTTGCGGCTTCCGTGCCTACCGCGATTTCCGGGCTTGCCGCAGAGTCGTCGTTTTCCTCTTCCTCCTGGCTGACGACCGGGGCGATGCTTTGCAGTTTTTCGTTGTTGCGGAGACGGATGAGGATCACGCCCATCGTGTTGCGGCCGGCCTCGCGGATTTCCGCGACGCGGGTGCGAACCATCTGACCCTTGTTGGTGATGAGCATCAGCTCGTCGCTTTCCCGCACGGCCAGTGCGCCCACCACCTCGCCGGTCTTATCGCCGGTCTTCATGGTGATGATGCCTTTGCCGCCGCGCGATTGCTTGCGGTAATCGTCAAAGGGCGTCCGCTTGCCGACGCCGTTCTCGCCGGCCACCAGCAGCGTTGCGTCCAGGGTGACGATTGCCATATCCACCACCACATCGCCCGTTTCCGGACGGATGCCCCATACGCCGACGGTATTGCGGCCCTGATCGCGCAATTCCTCCTCTGAGAACCGGAGGCTCATCCCGCTTTTGGTGATGAGGACAATTTCATCGATGCCGGTGGTCAGCTTCGCATTGATGAGGCGGTCGCCCTCCTCGATCTGGATCGCGATGATGCCCCCCTTCCGGATGTTCTTGAAGTCCGAGAGGTTCGACTTCTTCACAATGCCGGTGCGCGTGGCGAAAACGATGTGCAGGTCCGGCGTCCACGTTTCCTCGTCAGTCTTCTTTCCCTGGATGCGGATGGTCGCGGCGATTTTCTCGCCGGATTTCAGCTCCAGGAAATTCGCGATCGAGCGCCCCTTGGCGGCGCGTCCCATCTCCGGAATCTCCCACACCTTTTCCACGTAACAGCGGCCTTCCTGCGTGATGAACAGGAGGTAATCGTGCGCCGTGGCGGTAAAGAGATGTTCGACAAAGTCATCCTGCTCCTGCTCCGTGGCGGCATCGCGCGTCTGCATGCCGATGACGCCCTTGCCGCCGCGCTTTTGGGCGCGATACGCGCTGACGGCCGTGCGCTTGATGAAGCCCTGGTGGGTGATCGTGATGATGTTGCCCTCATTGGCGATGAGGTCCTCCATGTTGATCTCACTGATGTCCGGCTTCAGCTCGGTGAGGCGCGGGCTGCCGTACTTCTTCTGGATGGCGCGCAGTTCCTCCTTGATGATGGAGTAAACGCGCTCTTCACGGGCCAGGATATCGAGCAGATCCTTGATGGTGGCGATCAGCGCGGTGTACTCGTTGACGATCTTTTCCCGCTCGAGGCCGGTCAATTGATACAGGCGCAGGTTCAGGATTTCATCCGCCTGTTTCTCGCTGAACGCGTAGCGGCCCTCCGTCAGCCGCGCCTCGCTCCGGATGAGGATGCCGAGTTGCTCCACCTGGGGGCGGGTAAATTCATAGGCCAGCAGCTTCACGCGGGCTTCCTCGCGATTGGCCGATTCCCGGATGATCCGGATAAAATCGTCCATATGGGCGAGCGCGATGAGGAAACCCTCGAGCGTCTCCGCCCGCTCCTCCGCCTGGCGCAGCAGGAAACGCGTCCGCCGCAGCACGACCTCGCGGCGATGCTCGATGTAGCAGGCAATCGCCTCCTTGAGGGAAAGCAGCTTTGGCCGGCCATGATCGATGGCCAGCATCGTAATCGCGAACGAGGACTCCAGGGCCGTGTGCTTGTAGAGATTGTTGATGACGATCTCTTCCAGCGCATCGCGTTTCAACTCGACGACCACGCGGGTGTTCTCGTCGCTCTCGTCGCGGATCGCGGAGATATCCGTCAGGCCCGGCGTCTTCTCGTTCACCAGCTCCGCGATGCGCTCGACCAGCGTCGCGCGGTTCACGTTGTAGGGGATCTCCGTGATGACGATCTGCTGCTTGCCGCCTTTCATCTCCTCCATGCCGGCGCGTCCGCGCACCTTCACGCTGCCGCGCCCGGTTTCGAAGTATTGCTTGATGCCGGCGACGCCGCAGATCATGCAGCCGGTGGGGAAATCGGGGCCTTTGATGAACTTCGCCAGCTCGTCGATGGTGATATCGGGATTATCGATCTGCTCGCAGATGCCGTCGATGACCTCGCTCAGATTGTGCGGCGGGATGTTGGTCGCCATGCCCACGGCGATGCCCGTGCCGCCATTGACCAGCAGATTTGGCCATGCGGCCGGGAGAACGGTCGGCTCCTGGCTCGTCTCGTCGTAGTTCGGGACAAAGTTGACGGTGTCCTTCTCCATGTCCTCCATGAGGAGGGCGCCCAGGTGCGTCAGCCGCGCCTCGGTGTAACGCATGGCGGCCGGCGGATCGCCTTCCACCGAGCCGAAATTGCCTTGCCCGTCCACCAGCCTCTCGCGCATCGCCCACGGCTGCGCCATGTGGACCAGCGTGGGGTAGATCACCGCCTCGCCATGCGGATGGTAATTGCCCGAGGTATCGCCGCAGATCTTGGCGCATTTACGATGCTGACGCCCGGGAAAGAGCGAGAGATCGTGCATCGCGAAGAGGATGCGGCGCTGGGAGGGTTTCAGCCCGTCGCGCGCATCCGGGAGGGCCCGGGCCACGATGACGGACATCGAGTAATCGAGGAAGGAGGTCGAGACCTCGTGGGCGATGTCGACTTTTTCGACTTTTTCGTTCTGCGTGTACAAGGGAGAAGGAAAGGACTGGGAGAAGAGGTCTCAATATCCCGGCAAAACCGTGACCGGGGGCGGCGCGGCTGCGGGAGGGATGGGTGAGGCCGGATTCTACGCGGGAATGCTCCGGAGCCTGGTTTTCGCGGTATTCGCGGTTTTCGCGTTAGGCTGCGGCGGGTTCGGCCGGAGCATCGGCCTTCTTGGCGGCAACCGGCTTGGCCTTGGCCCGGCCCGGCTTGCGGGCGGCCTTGGAGGCTTCCTTCAGACGCTCGTTATAAGCGAGGCGGCGGCGGCGCTTTTGGACTTTATTATATTGTTTACCCATAAGGTGAGCCCGCCTTTATACGGTTGCCCAAAGGAAATGGAAAGGGCTTTTGTTCCCGATTCCTTCCAAAAAATGTTGTCATCCCCGCGGGGGTCTGGAACCTTACCTCCCCCTTTTGCAATTTATTATGGCCAGCGCTTCCAATGACCCCGATCCCGATCCCGTAGAAGACCAGGAGGAGGACTTTATCGATGCCGGGTTCGATCCCATCCTTTTTTGGAATCAATATGGGCGGGTGATCCTGATCGCGGCGGCAGTCATCGTCCTCGCGGCGATCGCCTTCGGCGTGTACGAGTACAACCGTTCCCAGCGCATCCAGGCCGCCGGCGCCGCCCTTGCCCAGGCGGTGAGCAATGACGATTACCAGCAGGTCATTGATAAATATGAAGGAACCGTCGCCGCCGGGGATGCCTCGCTGGTGCTTGCCAGCAAGCTCCGGGACGCCAAGAAATACGACGACGCCATCCAGGTGCTCGAAACTTTCCTGGAGAAAAATCCGAAGCATCCGCTGGCCGCCGCGGGCGATTTGAGCGTCGCGGAAACCATGGATATCGCCGGACGCAAGGATGACGCGATATCCCGTTACGAGGAAGTGGCCGCAAAGTATCCGGATAGTTTTGCCGCGCCGCTGGCCGTGCTGGCCCAGGCGAACCTGCTCCGGCACGAAGGCAAGACCGAAGATGCCCGCCGGTTGTTCGAGAACTTCAGCTCCCAATTCCCGGACAGCATTTTTGCCCAGGAGGCAATGACTGAGTTGCGCCTGATGCGCCCCGCCACTGGCCCCTCGGCTGCCCCGACCCCCGTGGGCGGTCTCGAGAATCTCTCGAGCCCGACGCCGACGCCTCTGCCGGCTGCGGCGACGAAGGGGATGAACGTACCGCTCGCCGCCTCGCCCGCCCCGGTGGCGATTCCTCCCGCCGCAGCCAGCGCCGCGCCATCCGTTGCCCCGGCCGCTCCGGCGCCCGTAAGCGCGGCGCCTCCGGCGATGAGCGCAACGCCTGCGGCCAAGCCGTCCGTCCCCGCCGCCTCACCCGCCGGTCACTGAGTTCCGGATTGTATCCCCGCGTCCGCGTGGGATTACCCGGCCAGCACCTCGAACCGGGGCGAGATTTCGCGCTGTGAGGCGCAATGCACCTCGATCCCGGTAACGCCGTCCACCGCCAGGCGATTGCGAACCGCGCCGAGCGCCAGATCCGGCGTATTACAATCGCGCGAGAGATGCCCCAGGATCGCCCGGCGCAGCCCATTCTGAGCCAGCGTTGCCAGCACTTCCGCCGCCGCCGTGTTCGAGAGATGACCATGCCGGGACATGATGCGCTGCTTTACCGGCCAGGGACGGCGGCTATCCTCCTGCAAGAGCTTTTCATCGTGATTCGTCTCGATGACCACCGTGGCCGCCGTCCGCAGCCGCTCGTGCACCAGCCGCGTCGCGAACCCGAGATCTGTGCAGAACCCAAGGCTCGCCCCGCCGTGATGCAGGACAAAACCGACCGGCTCCGCCGCATCGTGCGGCACGGAAAACGTCTGCACCGTCACATCGCCCACCGTAAAATCGCTCCCGGACTGGAAGAGCCGGAACTCCTTCCGGCAAATTCCCATTTGCCGGATCGCATCCGCCGTCTCCCGGTTGCAATACACCGGCGTCGCGAATTTTTTGCAGAACACCTCCAGCCCCCGCGCGTGATCCACGTGCTCGTGCGTGATGAGGATCGCATCGATTGCCGCCGGATCCGCCTGCGCGGCGGCCAGGCGCTCGCAGATTTGCTTCGCGCTGAACCCGCCATCCACCAGCAGCCGGCAACCTGCCGTCTCCACCAGGGCGCAATTTCCCGCGCTGCCGGAGCCAAGGATCGTCACCGAAAACATTCTGAAGAAATCAATGCGCCCGCACCCCGGGGCGATGCAAACAAAAAGGGAGATTTGCAACCCTGCCCCGGCATTCTATTCTCAGGCTCCCCATGAAATCCCTTTCGTTTATCCTTACCGCTCTTTTTGCCGCGGCCGCGATCGCCGCGGGCGTCCTGTGGTGGAATGAGTCGCAGCAGTCCGACGCGCTCGCCCGCCAGGTCAATCGCCTGGAGGCGGAAAACGATACCCTCACGCGCGATGCCGCCACGGAAAAACAGAAGGTGCAGGAGATGGAAGCGGAGGCCGAGCAGCTTCGCGCCGCGCGCGCCGTTGCCGCTCCGCGCCTGGAGCCCGCGGTATCGCCCACGCCGGAGCCGGAGGAGAAAAAATCGGATCGCGGCGGATTTTTCTCCCGGATGTTCAAGGATCCCGAAATGCGGAAGATGATCGCCGCGCAGCAGGCGGGAGCATTGCGCGGCATTTACGCGCCATTTGTGAAAGAGGCGCATCTTACGCCGGATGAGGCCGGCCAGTTCTACCAGCTTCTCCAGGATCGCCAGATGGCGCTTATGGACAGCAGCGCGGATGTCCTCTCCGGCAGCGGGGTGGATATGTCCGCCGCCACCGCCGCGACCAACTCCGCGGATGACGCGCTCAAATCGATGCTCGGCTCCGCCCGGTACGCGACTTACGAGCAATTCGAGAAAACGCTGGCGGACCGCATCGAGGTGCAGCAGCTCGGCCAGCAGCTCGATTCCGTGGGCACGCCGTTGCAGGATGACCAGAGCCAGGCGCTCATCCAGATCATGAGCGAGGAGCGGGCGAATCTGCCCGCGCTCTTCTCCGGCGCTGCCGGCGGCGCGCAGCCACTGGCCGGCATGGGCCCCGATTCCGTTGCCCAATATACCCGGCAGCTCGATGCGATGAACCAGCGCGTTTACAACCGGGCCATGTCCATCCTCAGCCCCCCGCAGCTCACCGCCTTTGCCGCATTTCAAAAGAACGTGACCGCCTCGCAAATCGCCGGCCTGAAAATGGCGCAGGGGATGATGAACAACCCATGAAAGCGCTGCTCCTGACCAACGAGTACCCGCCCAATATCTACGGCGGCGCGGGCGTTCACGTCGATTACCTCTCGCGGGAACTGGCAAAGCTGATGGAGGTGGAGGTGCGTTGCTTCGGCAGCCAGGATGTGGCGGAGGATCATCTGCGCGTTCGCGGTTTCGGCCTCGATTCGGACGGGTGGACCGCGCCGAAGAATCTGCACTCCATCTTTGGCGCGGTGCGGCGCTGCACGGATTTTAACACCATGGCCATCGATGCGGACGTGGTCCATTGCCACACCTGGTACACGCATCTGGGCGGCATTTTCGCGAAGCTCAATTACGGCATCCCGCTCGTCATCACCACGCACTCGCTGGAGCCGTTGCGCCCGTGGAAACGGGAGCAGCTCGGCGGCGGCTACGATTTCTCCTGCTGGGTGGAACGCACCGCCATGCAAATGGCCGATGCCGTGATCGCCGTCTCCCGCGAGTCCAGGAATGATGTCCAGCGGTTATTCAATATCCCTCCCGAGCGCATCCCCATTATCTACAACGGCATCGATACCGGGGAGTACAAGCCCATCGCCGCCGATGATGCCTTGCGCACGTATGGGATTGATCCCGCCGTGCCGTTCATCCTCTTCGTCGGGCGCATCGCGCGGCAAAAGGGCATTATCCATCTGGCCAATGCCATCCAGTATATGAATCCCGGCTTTCAGGTGGTCCTCTGCGCAGGCGCGCCGGATACGCCGGAGATCGCCACCGAGATGAAATCCGCCGTCGCCGCCGCGCAGGCCCGGCGCCCGGGCGTGATCTGGATTCAGGAGATGGTCAACAAGGCCGCCGTCTTCCAGCTTTACTCCCACGCCGCGGTCTTCTGCTGCCCCTCCATTTACGAGCCCTTCGGCATCATCAACCTCGAGGCCATGGCGTGCGAAACCCCGGTCGTCGCAAGCGCCGTCGGCGGAATCAAGGAAGTGGTCGTCGATGGCGAAACCGGCTTTCTGGTTCCGCTGGAGCAATTGAAAGAGAGCCCCTTCGAGCCCGTGAACCCTGATCGATTTGCGCGCGATCTCGCCGCGAAGATCAACCTCCTCATGGCGGATCCCGCCCTCCGCGAGCGCATGGGCAAAGCCGGCCGCCGCCGCGCCCAGGAATTATTCTCATGGAATGCCATCGCTGCGCAGACCAAGGCGCTCTATGAGAGCCTCAAGTAACATCCCATGGCAAAGAGTGAAATGAATCCCAAGGTCGATGCTTTCCTGAGGAAAGCCAATCAATGGCGGGAAGAAATGGTGAAGCTGAGAGCGATCCTCCTCGGCTGCGGCCTGACCGAAGAATTGAAGTGGGGAAAACCTTGTTACATGTTCGAGGAAAGTAACGTCGTCATCATCGCTCCCTTTAAAGAAAGCTGTGCGCTCCTGCTTGCCAAGGGCGCCTTATTGAAGGATCCAAAAAAAATTCTGGTAAAACCCGGGGAAAACACCCAGGCCGCCCGCCAGATCCGGCTTACCAGTTTCCAGCAAATCGTGGAATTGGAATCCGTGCTCAAGGCTTATATCCGCGAAGCCATCGAAGCCCAGAAAGCGGGCCTGGAAATAAAATATAAGACAATTTCAGAATTCCCGGTTCCGGAGGAACTTGAAAAAGCATTCAAGGAAAACCTCGCATTGAAAACCGCGTTCAAGGCATTGACGCCGGGCCGCCAGAGAGCCTACCTGATGCATTTCTCCGCGCCGAAACAGTCCCAAACCCGCGAATCCCGGATCGGGAAATGCATCCCGCAAATTATCGAGGGCAAGGGAATGAGCGACGATTACAGGGCGAAGCGCAAATAGCGGGATGGAAATGGGAATTCACCCCATTAACTTGCAGCGAAGGCTGCGCGCATTTATTCATTGGGGTTCAAATGTTTGTCGATCAAATCAAGGTCCATGCAAAGGCGGGTGACGGCGGCAATGGCTGCGTCTCCTTCCGGCGCGAGAAATTTGTCCCCAAGGGCGGCCCGAATGGCGGCGATGGCGGATGCGGCGGCGATCTCATCCTGATCGCGGACACGAGCACGGATAACCTGGCGACCTATTTCTATGAGCCCATCATCCGCGGGCTGGATGGCGAGAACGGCATGGGCAAGAATCTCTACGGCCGCGGCGCGAAACCGAAACACCTGCGCGTGCCGGTGGGTACGCTGGTATATCGTTATCACACCGCGCCCGCGCAACCCGCTGGCGTGCTGGGCCGCGGCGGCGTGATGATGTATGACCTGTCGAAAGAGGCTGCGGCGCCCGCGCCTAAGAAGAAGCTCGATATCCGCAGCCCGGCCCTTGAGTTGATTGCCGATTTAACCCACCCGGGCCAGGAATTTGTCCTGTGCAAGGGGGGCGCGGGCGGCAAGGGAAACGTCCATTTCAAAAGCTCCACCAATCGCATCCCGCGCGAGGCCACCCCGGGCGATCCGGGAGAGGAAGGGGATTTCGTGTTCGAGCTGCGGACCATTGCGGATGCCGGGCTCATCGGCTACCCGAATGCCGGCAAATCGACGCTGCTCAGCCGCATTTCCTCCGCGCATCCCAAGGTGGCGCCTTATCCCTTTACCACGCTGCATCCCATCATCGGCGTGGTGGATTTTGCCGGTTACTCGCGCGGGACGGTCGCGGATATTCCGGGGCTGATCGAGGGCGCCCATCTCAATGTCGGGCTTGGCCACGAATTCCTGCGGCACGTCGTCCGGTGCAAGGTGCTGCTCTTTGTCCTGGATATGGCCGGCAGCGAGGGGCGCAGCCCGGTCGAGGACCTGGGCGCGCTGCGGGAGGAACTGAAGCTGTACGATCCCACCCTCGCGGATCGCGAGTGGCTGGTGATCGCGAACAAGATGGACCTGCCTGGCGCCGCTGAAAACCTGAAGGCGTTCAAGCGCCGCTTCCGCAAGCGCGAAGTCATCCCCATCTCCGCCGCGGAGTCCCAGGGAATCGATGACCTGAAAGTGCGGTTGCGCGAATTGATCGGAAGTGGTCCGGTGTAGCGCATGAAATCGATTCGCATTCCGATTCTCCTCCTGACGGTCCTGGCGCTGGCTCCGGCGCTTTACGCGCAGCGGACGACTGCCGGCCCGCGCACCGTGCGCGATATCCCTTACGTGCCCAATGCCGGGCCGCGCCAGCGGCTGGATCTCTACCTGCCGGAGCCCATGGATCATCCCGTGCCTTTGATCGTCTGGATCCACGGCGGCGGCTGGCACGCGGGAAGCAAGGCCAATTGCCCCGCGCGCGGCTTCCTTCCTTACGGTTACGCAGCCGCGAGCATCGAGTATCGCTTTAGCCAGGATGCGCCATTTCCCGCGCAAATCGAAGACTGCAAGGCCGCCATCCGCTGGCTGCGCGCAAATGCGGCGAAGTACGATATCGATCCCACGCGCATCGCCGCCTGGGGCGCATCCGCCGGCGGGCATCTGGTGGCGCTCCTTGGCGTGACCGGCACGGATACGCAATTCGATACCGCGGCGAATCCCGGCGAATCGAGCGCCGTCCAATGCGTGGTCGATTACTTTGGGCCGACCGATTTTCTCCACTACGGCAATGTGCCGGAGGCGAAACTGGATGCGCCCGCCTCCGCAATCGAGCAACTCCTGGGCGGTCCCGTTTCCACCCACCAGGCCCTGGCCCGCAGCGCCAGCCCGGTTTATTTCGTATCCAAAACCGCCGCGCCGTTTCTCATCTTTCAGGGCGATCACGATCCCCTGGTGCCGATGCAGCAGAGTGAGGAGCTTGCGGCGGCATTGAAGGCGGCGGGCGTGGAGGCGACCCTCAAAATCATCCCCGGCGGCGGCCATGGCGGACCCGGCTTCGATACTCCCCAGGTGCGGAAAATGATCCTCGATTTCGTCAACCGCCACCTAAAGCCGCAAGCGGGCGGTTAATTGCCCGCAGTCAAGCGGCTCGCGGTAAACTCCCCGCCGCTTTTTAAGGCGTCGGCCAATATCTCTAATATTTCCCTTGAGCCGCCAATAGGGGAGTATGCCTATTAACGAATAGTTGCGCGGCGGGGATTGGGTGGTTATCCCTTTTGCCATGGTCAAAGCTGGAAAGGCGAGGCCGGGCGCGTGGGCGTATGTGGCGCGAAACCCGGGCGGATTCACCGCGTATTGCTCGTGGTGCAAATGCGAGCGCGACTTTGTGAAGAGCCGCGTCCACAACAGCAGGCACCTCATCGCCACAATCCTGACCGGCGGCCTCTGGCTTGCCGGCTGGCTCGCGGTCTGCATCGACACCGCGCTGCGGCCATGGCGCTGCCATGTTTGCGGCTGGCATAAGCCGGAGTTCCGCGTGCCGCTCAATGAATCGCTAAAAATCGGCCCATCCGCGCTCAAACAGAAAGAAGCCGCCATGGGAGATGCCGGCGATAAAATCGTGCCCGGCCCATTGCAGCCGGAATGGGACGATACCAATTTTCGCGCTGCAAGCTGAAGAACCTGTTGGAGAGATAGGGAGCCTGGCTGGGCTGGGGAGTCCAGCCAGGCGCTCTCCGCTGGATTAAGAGATTACCGGATGAACCCGCGAGCCGATCAATGCCGGGGAAGCCTGTTACCGTTTGGCGCCATATTTTTTAAAAGAAAACGTGCGGGTCAATAGGGCGAGTGTTTATCCCATCGCCTCGAAGGAATCGAATAGTGGGGCCAAATCGACAATCTCATTTGCGGCAGCCTTCAATATACCTCCGAGTGTCTTGGCAATCGAAGCGACCTCCACACGAATGCCCCGCCGTCTCAACTGCAATGCCAGGTGGGCAAAATCCGCATCGCCAGTGACTAAAACAACCACATCGGGACGCATTTGTACGGATAATTCAATGGCGTCGATCGCCATCAAAACGTCCACATTGGCCTTGTAACGCTTTTCTTCCGCTGGAGATCCCTCCTTCGTCACCACCATGAATCCATGCGAGCGAAGCCAAAATATGAACTTGTTCTTCTTATCCAGTTCACCTTGCCATTCCGGAATTCCAGGCGGCAGCCCCGCATACACGACCATTTCAAGCAGGCCGCGGCCCTTGTCCGTTTGGGTCAAATAATCCCGCAGTTTGAGCCAGTCGATGCCACGCCCTGACGATCGCGCCGAACTCACGACATTGGCTTCATCGACAAAAATCAGGACTCGTGCGCTTTGCACAAAAGCGAATCTCAGGAAGACCTGCGAGTCGGGGGCAAGGCTTTCGGTTTTTCCTTCTTCGGCTTTTTCACTTCTTTTCTGCTGTTTTTGCCTTTGGCCATAATATTGGATTTGAGTTTCTGTTTTTTCTGGTTCGCGGCACCTCAGCATAAAGCCGTCCGGGAGGCGAGTTAAAATCCCATCAGGAACTCCAGTAGGAAAACGAGGCGAGCCGTTTGTAACCCGCGGATTCAATGGTCCAGGCTGTCCCCGTCTTTGAATCCAGGATCGTGGTTCCAGAGGCGCCGAATGGAATAAAACGCCCCGTATCTCCCGATCCTTTGATCAAACTGCCCGCGGCAAAAGCAATCAAAGCAACCGCGATGATTTTGGTGCGTTCACTCATGCGAGAAAGGATTTGACGTAAAATAGTTGTGTCCATCCAGTGCCTTTATCGGCGCCTCATCCTCCTGACAATTGCATTTCTCAAATGAGTAGATCGTGATCTTGGCCCACACATCATTATACTAGTTTAGGTAGCCGACACCTTTGAGATTATTTTGCGTTTACGAATATCGGAGGGAAGTATGACGGCGGATGCCTGAATTCTCAGGAAGCCGGGTCAGCATGCGAGATTCGAAATTATTGATGCGAACGCCAAAGCAGCCCAACGATTTACGCCCATGTAGCTTGAGCTTTTGCGGCAGAGGGAGAAGTCCTGAAGACCCTGACCATGATGGGCATGTCCGCGGGATTGCAGTTTCGTTGAACTGTAAATCTGAACGTCTAAGTATTGAGCTAGATTCTGAGAACCTGAAACGAAAATCGGCATTGGAAATTGCCGAGATCGTCACGGAGAGGATTTCAGCGTGGATCGGGGCGCTGAAACCTGGCTTCGTCAGCAGTTTGGCGACCTCCTCAAGCAGGTTAGCTGGGCCCCCGAGGCGCGGTGGCGTGGAGCAATCGCCTCATCTTCCCCGTACTTCATAAATAGAGAGCCGAAACGTGGTCACTTCCAGACGAGGAATGTCTGGTCTCTGTTCGTTCGATGAGGCCCCTCAGGACGGCGCGCCGAGTGAGTTTCCCAAGAGGCCCGAGGTGCTCAATGCCCTGCTGGATTCTCACTATGGATTGGAGTTTGGCAGGAATTGAGCGAGAATGGGAAGCGTCGAGACTCAGTCTGGACGCTTTTCGATCAATTTTGGATTGGATCATAGCGACATTTAGTAGAAAAGGAGCAATGCACGTCGATCCGGCATTAGAATCCAAATTGATTGAAGAAAGCTCCATAGCTGCGTTTCACATGGCCTGGGAAATTGTCAAAGAGGCCAAGCATGCCGTTTGGAATGAAGTAGAAATTAGGCGCGCGATGTCCAATTATGCTCAGAAATATTCAGAGCGCCACGGAATGATCAAAATCCTTGGCATGAGCGAACCTGTGCCGTTACGCGAAGTTTATACGGCGGTGCAAACGATGCGTCCCGATTTCCTTCGGAAATTCACGTCAGTTGAGGAGATGGAAGCTGCGTTCGTCAATAGCAAGGAGAGAGGTTTTGCCAGAAACGTGGACAAATCAGATGCAATGGATGCAGCGAATAGAATTCAATTTCTAAATATACTCGGCCAACCAGGGGCCGGGAAATCCACTTTTCTTCGAAGACTGGGACTTGAAGCCCTTTTGCCACGCAAAAGTTGGTTTGGAAATAGCCTCGAAATGATAAAAAGCACAGTAACCTTCGATTCATCGACCACTGTTTGGAGCGAATACAAGCATGAGAATCTTCCTGTCTTGATCGAATTACGACGAATGCGTGACGGCAAGCTTGATATTCTTCAGCTAATCGAAGAGGAGTTTGATACCTGCGGATTTCCCGATCCGAGTAGGTTTATAGAACGCGCTCTGGGGAGGGGGAAACTCTTGATTCTTCTCGATGGACTCGACGAAGTGCCAGGCAGTTGCCTTGAAGCAGCAATTATCAACATACGCGATTTTGTTGATAAATATGGAAGGAGCAGCGATGCGATAGGCAGAGAAGAACTTTCGTTGGAAAGGGAGCGAGATAAAGAGAAGGAGGAAAAAAAGAAGAGGCCGGTTACATTAAATCGTTTTATCACATCTTGCCGCACTGCTTTTTACACGAGCTTTTTTCATAGGTTTACGGATGTGCTATTGGCGGACTACGATAAGAAACAAATTAATCAATTCATCAAAAATTGGTTTCAGCGTCAACAAGACAGAGAGACGGGCGTGGCAGCTAAATTTATTGAAACTTTGCGTTTGCCAATACATCGCGCAACCTTGGAATTGGCGAGGACACCGCTTTTGCTAACATTTTTATGTCTTGTGTACGATAGCACGCAGCGTTTGCCTGCAAATAGAAGTGCGCTGTATAAGCGCGGAATCGACATTCTTATAGAACGATGGGCGGCGGAAAAGCGCATTCACAATAACCCAATCTACCAAGATTTGCACCCCGAATTCGAGGTGCAAATGCTTGCTGAAATTGCTGGACCCGCATATATAAGCTCTAAGTTCTTTTTTTCAGAAAAAGACCTTGTGGGAAAGCTTCGGAAATTTTTGCAGAATGAATTACAGGCTCCAAAACATTTGGATGCGAGTCACGTTCTGGATGCTATAGAAATACAGCAGGGGATTATTGTTAAACGTGCGGAGGATGTTTACTCTTTTTCGCATCTGACTGTGCAGGAGTATCTGACGGCGGTATATTTTGTAGAGGCGGGTCTCGTAAATGAACTTGTCGAGAAACATCTTTTCGAAGAACGCTGGCAGGAAGTATTTCTCTTGGTTTCTGGAATGCTTTCGAAATCTGATGAGCTATTGCAGTGGATGATGGATTTGATTGAGGCTTTTCTTTCTCGCTGTGAGAGGGTGGAAAGATTGATTCAATGGTCTAACGCCTGCGTAAGTCATGCCTCTGAAGTCGTTGAAGCGAAGGTCATGCAGATGTCCGCAATTTTGTATGCATTGTCACGTGAACTTACTCTGGAGACAGGAAGTGCTTTCGATGTTACGCTTGCGCGACTAAGGAATGTTTTACAACAAACGCGCGCCTATTTGCTCTCCGAGAATGCGAAAGATTTATTTAAGCCTGCGATGTTGGGAAGAAAGTTGGATCAGCTAGAGGGAGAGTTAAGGGTGCGAACATGGGATAGAGCGGAGCTTGAGCATTTTATTAAATACTTACAGGCTTGTTCGCTGTTAATGGAATGCAGACTAGCTTCTCTTCGCGTGGATAAGGCAATCTGGGAGGGCATTCAGAAGCGTGTTTTTTAGAATTATTAGAGTGTTTAACGACGGCTACCGCACGGGATGTTGGCCGTGGGTGTCAATTTGACGGCCAAGTTACTGGAAAAAGGTGGCTTTCTCGGGCATTCATGAGATTCGATGAGCATGGATGATTTTCCTGCCTGAGGTGCATAATCTCCTGTATTCATGCGGCTTTCAGAGGAGATGCCGGGGAGGGGACTTGAACCCCTATACCTTTCGGTACCAGATCCTAAGTCTGGCGCGTCTGCCAATTTCGCCACCCCGGCTGATGCTTGAGCCGTCTGCAGTTTATGAATGCAGGGGGTTCGTGCAAGCTCGGGGTTCCCCACCGCCAAAAGAGGCGGGCCGTTTCGCGGTTCCGGAGAGCGCGGGGGTTACGATGCGGGAACGGGGAGTGACGGGCGGGCGCCGCGATTCTTCCGAAGCGGTTCACGCATCCTGGAGACATTCACCACGCCCCCTTCGGCAGGGGGCGTGAAGTTCTTTGCCGCTAATCGATGCCCATGGATTGCAGCAGCGTGCCGTT
>DATAXI010000073.1:0-14737 GCA_036266845.1 Chthoniobacteraceae bacterium
CAACTCATTGCGCGCGATCCAAAACTCGCCTTGGCGGCTCTTTCGTTGCGGTCGAATCATGCTGCCCGCCATTCTGCCACCAGCCCCGCCCCTCAGCAATGCCGCTCCGGCTCGACTGGGGATTATTTCAACAGGCTGCTAACTGATGAGTACCTTGATCGTGCTATCAATAGAATAGTCACCTTTTATTCTGAGCCCACAAAACAGAACCGCCCTTACTCAGTGAGCCAAAATGCTGGTGGTGCTACTAAGACGGAAAAATACAATGACGAACATCGGCGCTTGATTGCACAAAAGTTGATCGAGTATGAAAGGCAAATGCTTGGGAGTATGCGGATGAAAACTAACCGCCTACTTATTAAATACACTTTATCTGCACTGGAATCGGTTGGTATAAAGAAACCTTTGCTCAAAGGTGCGGATCAGCACATTTACGATACAATGGTCAGCAATGAGACGGCCTTGGAGACATTGCTGCGGGCAACGCTCCTTATTGGAAATGATCGGAAAGGGAAATATCCATGTTGGAGCGGGAGAGGGAAATATGTTGGATGGCAGGGAATGTTGCAACGTGATGATTTCACGGTGGCCAATAAGGAAAGATGCGTGCTGGTGATTCTATTAACTTCACTCGAGCCTTTGATGGCGACTTTTTTGGAGCCACTTCCAATTGGATGGGACAATGACTGACGAACCGGTTCCTGCATGTACCGAAAAACTGAATCACCGATAACATGAACCCCCAACCTGACGCACCCGGCAGAAATCCCGCCCCGCTTCGCGCGTCAGGCTTCCTGCTACCCGCCGCCGCCGAAATGGTGTTCGGCTGCTCGACAGCCTCAGGACGCATGGAGAGGCGGTCTCGCAGCCTCAGGGTTGGGGAGAGAGACGAGGAGATCGAGTGAGAGATGGACGGGGGGCTTTGTACCTGGACGATGGTTTGCCTAACGCCGACTCCATACGGTCACGCGGCTTCACAAGAAGCATGATTGCCTCCCCAATGGCTTGAGGCAGGGTGATTCGGCCACCGTCAACACCGGAGCAACGAATGTCGGTCCAGCCATCCATTTCGTAAAAAGGTGTTCTTTCGTCTGCGAGGTAGGCTTCCTCTGTGGGGTACTCCATGAGTTGGAACCGCGCGACGACCTCGCGCAGATAGAACGCCCAGCGCGGCCCAAAGCGGGCGGTCATGCCGGCGATCTCCGGAACCCCCAGGGACTCAGCAAGGATTTTCAGCTTTCGACGCCAGACCCAGGAGCCGGGCGTTGCCCACGCGAAGCGGCTGGTACCGACGCGTGCGCCCTTTGAGAAACCGGCAAGGCGAACGCCTTTGTCCCCCTCTTCCCGGTTTCCGATATGCTTCGAGATGTACTTCCCCACGTAACGGGAAATCGCCTCCGCCGAGCTTCGAATCGGCATCAGCTCGGTTCGCCCGAATCGGTAAAGCTTGGCCGTATTTCGCCAGAAGGCCCACTCTGCGCGGAGAACCGCCCCAGCGCTGCGGTAATCGCGTGCCTGGAAAGCGGCAAAATCCACGCCCGATTTGATGTCTTCTTTGAGGATGACGATCAGATGATAATGAATCCGTCCACTCTTCTGTCTCTCGAAGACACGCACCCATGCCAGATACCGAGGATTGAGAACCCCGGTTATCAGACTCTTCAAACGGCGCGTCGCCTCCTTTGGCTCTGTCACGTGATCGGCAAAGGTGAGGGTAAGCATTCCCATCCGCTCGACATCATAAGTCTCGGCCTCCGAAAACCCGATCCAAGGCCCCGTTCCGCTTACAGGTGAGCACTGGGGTGAGTAGTCTTCCGGAAGTGCCTGATGTTCAGTGGGGGTCCTGCCGGTTCGAACCCTGCGGCCGCACGGTTCATCCCTGGCTTCTTGCGCGGAAACCAAACCCGGTCCAGAGTCCGGCATTCTATGCGTTTTCGTCTTATCCCCCTCGTCGCGCTGCTCGCTTGCCCCCTCAGCCTGATGGCCGCGCCAAATAACCTGGGGCGCGGCCTGGGACCGCTGCTGGATGAGTACCGGGCGCTGATCGAGTCCGGCAAACCCGAGCCGCAGAGCGCCCGCACCGCGATTGCCGATGCCGACCACGCGCAGATGGACACGCAAGGCCGCGTGCTGGTGCAGGTGACGCTGAACGGGAAGGTCCCGCTGGCCGGCGTGCGGGCGAATTTCGAGGCATTGGGCGCAAAGGTGACCGCCTCGGTGCCATGGTACCGCAAGGGGATCTTCTCCGCGTGGCTGCCGCTGAAGGCCGCCGGGCAATTGGCCGGCGCAAAAGGCGTCGCGGCGGTGCACCTTGCGCCGCGCCCGCGCCACCGGGTTGCGCTTCCCGCCATCAGCCAGGGGGTGACGGTGCTCAAAACCACGGAAGTCAATAACAGCGGCTACACCGGCGCCGGAGCCACGGTGGGCGCGCTCTCGGACAGTTATAACGATGCCGAAGCCGGCCATCGGAACGATCCCAACTGGCTGGACGCCGCCCAGGAGGTTGCCGCGGGTTACCTGCCGCATAACGTCGAGGTGATCCAGGACGGCGGCTACCCGCAATACGATACCGACGAAGGCCGCGCGATGCTGGAAATCGTCCACGACGTCGCCCCCGGCGCGCATCTCGCGTTTTGCACCACCGGCGAGACCGATTCCGAGATGGTGATGAACATCGCGCGGCTCAAGAACGCAGGCTGCAACGTGATTTGCGACGATGTCGCCTTCGACGATGAGCCCATGTTCTCCGACGGCCCCATCGCGCAGGAGATCAATACGGTCGCCAGCCAGGGCGTCGCCTATTTCTCCGCCATCGGCAATGACGGCAACTCCGGCTACGAGGCGAACTTCACGGGCGTCGCAAACTCCACCGCCCGCAAGTGGGCCGCGTCAAAAGGCATCCAGCTTTCCACGATTCCGGCCGGCGAGAGCAAGGCAATCGCCCAGTGGCACCAGTTTGGCACGGATACGAATGGAAACCCGGTGGTCATCCAGACAATCATCACCGGCGCCGCTCCGACGACGCTCATCTTTCAGTGGAACGACCCTTTCGACGCCGGCGGAATCACCGCGGACTATGACATCCTGGTATTCGGCGCCGGGGGCGTCTATAACGCGCGCCTGAGCGGCGTGGATCACAACGGCGCCACGGACGAGCCGCTGGAGCTGCCGGTGGGCGACATGAGACCTTATACGACTTACAAAATCGCGATTGTCCTCACCAACCGCGTAAGCAATGCGCAGCCCGCCTCCCGCATCCGTTACCTTGCGACCGATGGCGAAGACGCGATTATCGGCACCGATATTACCCTGAGCAATGTCGCCGCCTACGGCCACTGCTGCGCCGCGGGATGCGCCGGCGTGGCCGCGTATGTCTATGACGATGCCCCGGACCCGGCCGAAGGCCATACTTACACGCCGCTGGTGGATGGTTACTCTTCCAACGGGCCGGTGGATATTTATTTTGACTCGAACGGCAACCGGCTTTCCACGCCAATCATCCGCAACCAGCCAGTCTTCTCCGGCGTGGACAATGTCAACTCGAG
Organism: Chthoniobacteraceae bacterium; assembly: GCA_036266845.1. Lineage (GTDB taxonomy): Bacteria > Verrucomicrobiota > Verrucomicrobiia > Chthoniobacterales > Chthoniobacteraceae > DATAXI01. The sequence goes on from DATAXI010000073.1 coordinate 3,546, forward strand.
TTTCTTCCCCGGTTACAACGGCAGGGTCGATCCTTACGATTACGATAACGACGGTTACCCGAACTTTGCCGGCACCAGCGCGGCGACTCCGCACGCCGCCGGAATCGCGGCGCTGCTGATCAATGCGGCCTCCGTCAATAGCAAGGGGACGCTTTCCTCGACCCAAATCTATAACCTGATGGCCGAAAGCACGCAGGGCTTGATCAATGAACAGCCGATGGTCTGCTCCGGCTCCGCGGGCGCAATTCTTCTCACCGATTCCGGCGACGGGATGACGGTGCCGAATAACTTTGAAGTGACTTACAGCGGCTCCGCCGGCGCGGACCTTGCGAGCCTCACGATTGACTTATCCCCGGTGGGCATGGAGTTCGACACCAAGGGATACGCCGGGCTTCCATTCGGCGTGGTGTCAAAGACCGGCAAGCCGGCCATCAAGACGGGCACGCTGACTTACTCCGGCGGTCCAAAAGGCAAAGCTCCCATTCTTACCATCCCGTTCAAAAACTTCGCGCCCGGAGATACTTACTCTTTCTACATCGGCTTTGTCTTTTCCGACACGGGATTTTATGGCTTTAATGCCAACGAACTAAGCGGCGCTGGCATTACCGCAACCACCGGCACCACCGTCGTTACCGGTACGATGACCAATCAAACCGGCACGACTTACAATTACAAAGCCGGCTACGGGCTTCTGGATGCCCAGGCGGCGGTGAACCTGCTGCTGGGCCAATAGCGCGCGCATGGAGCGGCGATCCCTCGTCAATTACATCGGCATCGCCATCCTGCTGGCGGGGATGGCAACCGGCGAAGCGCTGTACTGGCACGGCCTGCGCTCGGCCCAGGATGATACCGCCGAGTCCCCGTATGACTCGCGCGTTTATCAGGAGGATGTGAAACGCAGCGTCGGCGTCTTTGGCCTGATGATGGACCAGGGAGCCCGCGCCCTGCACGAGCCCAAGGCGATGGGTATCGCGGTGGGCCTCTCCGCGATGGCGCTGGCGGCGGCCTGCTTCCTCTTTGCCTCGCAAATGCCGCTTAATTCCGCTGAACCCGCAGGGTTCAAAGATCGGAAGCCGGGGGTCGAGCCCGAAGCCTTGCGAAGGGCGATACCCCCGGACCCATCCAAAAAATGAGCGCACCCTGCAAGGGTGCCAGAGCCGTGTTTCTGCTCCGAACCGGAGAATCTTGCACCCCTCCAGGGTGCTTGCGTTTTTTGGCGTCTCACCGGGGGTATCGCTCCGCTCAACCCCCGGCTTCCGATCTACGAACCCTTCGGGTTCAAAACGGTCCTCCCCCCGCCGTGCCGCCCAAGCGCAACGGTCCTCCCCCGCGCCGTGCCGGCCACGCGCAACGGTCCTCCCCCGCGCCATGCCGGCCAAGCGCAGCGGTCCTCCCCCGCGCCGTGCCGGCCAAGCGCAACGGTCCTCCCCGCGACATACCGGGCGGTGGCCACTGCATTATTTTAATTGCTCTGAAAGCATAACGGTTCCCTCAGGTAATTCCGCTGAACCCGCAGGGTTCAAAGATCGGAAGCCGGGGGTCGAGCCCGAAGCCTTGTGAGTCAGGACGCGCGGTTTGCGCGGATGTGGAAATAAGCGGCGGGAAGCGGAAATAGGCATTGGGACAGGCTTTCCACCGGATTGAGTCAGGGCGCGGCGGTTTGCGCGGAAATGGGGTAAAAAGGGGCGATTGACAAAGGTTTGAGGGTAAAAACAGGGGGTTATGCAGGGCGTCTACTGGGGCTCTGCAGAGGGGGTGCAGAGGGGGTGCAGGCGAATAAATCAAGTTGGGGCGTGGGCGCGAGTTTAGCTTTCTTCCGGCCTCGTTTTTGCGCGGCCAGCTTCGCGGCAGTCGCCAGGACCTCGATTGTGGAGTCCGTGACTGGAGTCTTCTTTTTGAAGACCTTTCCGGCATCAATGCCGGCACAGACGTTCCGGGTGGCGATTGCTTCCTGATAATAATCGTCGCCATGATGGCTCCGCATGTGGGTCTGAACGCAGGTCAGGAAATAGCGCCCAAAGTGCTCGACCTTTGAATTTCCATGCTTGTAGATGCCGTCGATGATGCCCGTCAGTAGCTCTCGGTACCTCTCGACGGGAAACTCCCTGCGGATACCGCGGTCAAAGAGGTAAACGGCGGGAAACTGAATGGCTTGAATCAGGAGGCTGCGGTCCCAAAAAAACGCCTTTTTCGGGCCACTGAAATAGAACTTCTCGTTGATCTCGCGCATGAATTCATCCACTAACTCCGTGCCGAGTTTATCCAGCGTCATGGTTTTCTCCGGTGGATGACGGCATCGATTTCTTTTTTGCGGGCGGCGGCTTCGATGCCGGCGCGGTCGAAGACGTTGCGGGCGTGCCATAGCTCATCGATGGAGGCTTCCAAGGCGATGCGATACCCTGGGGAGCCTGGGAAGCTAAGGATGCGGCCGGCGCTCTGGCTGGCGATGGCGCGGATGTAGCGGTGATCGTTTGCTTTCCAGAGTGGGAAAAAGGCCTCAATCGCGACGGCACGGACCCATCCCCGTCCGATCAGCCATTCGCAGAGCAACTCGATATCCTTGGGGTCGGCAGCCACGTTTGGTTTCCGCTTCTCAAGGGGGAGTTGGAGCTGGTCGATCATTAAGGTTCTTTACTCGCAAAGCCCTATTCCGGCGGGGCATGAGCGCCCCTTTTCTTCGAGCCGGGGCAATTCCTCCCAGTTGAACGCCTCGGCGCTCAGTTTGGTGATACCGTCTAAATCCAGTTCCCGATGCTTCCCACCGCGAGCGGTCCAGGACCATCGCACCACATCGTCAATCGTGGCCACGCGGAAGGTCTTACCTTTGCAGTTGACGTAGGTTCGGCTGCATTGGTGGACGGGCACGGTCTTAGCCGGAAAAAAGCTGCTGTAATTACCATTCGCCGCGCCGCCACTTATTTTTTCCTCTTCACGGATTCGGTCGATGGCCTCGGGGAACAGGGTGGCGATACGCCGAATCTCACTCTTGCGCGACATGATGCAGGGGAAACACCCTACCCGGCTCATGCCAGCGGCATAGAGCGGGTTGGGCTTGATCCCGTGCGCATGGTGGTAGTCCCATATCTGGCCGATTGACCAGGTGAGCAGCGGACGCTTCACCCAATGCCCAAAGACCGGATCGAAGGTCTCCGGCGTTAAGTCGGCCCTGGCTGCGCTTTCGGCCGCCCGCACGCCGCTATGGAGCACCAGGGTCTTGCAGCGGGCCTCGAGGTGACGTATCAGCCCGGCGGTTGGATAAATCTTGAGGAACTGCGTGCAGAACCGGGCTTTCGCGCCTGGGAACCGCCGTTTCCACTTTGCCAACTCGAAGAAATCCTTCGGCGGCTTCACCCGGATAATGCCGATCTGCAAAGCATCTTCCAGATAGTCGATGTAGCGGTAGGTCACGCTGCTCTCGTTGCCGGTGTCCGAGAAGCTGGCCACAATGCTATCACGCGGGTAATCGCTCTCGCGCAATGCCCAAATCAGTAGGGCCGTGGAGTCCTTTCCGCCGCTCACCCCGATATGATTTAGCACATCGAACCGCTCGGCAATCGGGTAGCGAGTGGGGTAAATGAAGGTGGTCGCCCTGATGAATTGCTCGGCCTGGGTAATCTTCTTGATCCGCTTGGCCACGGCGGCGTTTGGGATTGTCATGGAAAAAGTTCGGGCCGGAGGGATTTCAAAACGGGTGCTCCTCGGGGGGGGCGGTCATCTGGACTGGCTTGCCGCGCTTTAGGAGGCGCTTGATGAGTTCGGCGTTGCTGGCGATGCCGCTGGGGCTTCGCGGGTTGCGCGAGGCGAGATCGATGCCGAGGGTTTCTTGGGCGCGCGGGTCTTGCTTCGCGGCGGTGAGCCATTTGCTGAGGCGGGTTCTCAGGATGTCGCGGAGGTGTGCGAGATCGGGGATATCGAGTTCGTCCCATGGGCGCGCTGTGGAGAAGAGGTCGCGCTTGATTTTGTCGATATAGGGCGGATCGAATAACCGGCTGATGACGTACACGCAGCGGCGGCGCTCGCCGGGGTCGTTGGTCCTGGTCTCCTGCTCGTATATTGAGGCGTGGCGGCGTTGCGGGAATTTCTTGCCGGGGCGGATGACGGGCTGATGGGTGGCCTGGGCGGCATCGTGGGCTTCGTAGCCGACTAACTCGATGGCGGCGTCCAGGTCGGTTGAGTTCGCGAGCAGCTTGAAGAGTTTAATGGCGCGGTCGAAATGGGCGTGGCTAAAACCGGTGCTGCTGATTGGGGCACCGAAGAGACGGGTGTGGATCCGCATCCGCAGTTCGCGGTCGCCGGATTTCCAGCCTTGGGCGAGGCAGGCGTCGCGCCAGAGGGCGAGATATTTCAGTTCCTCGGGGGTGCGCTTTCGCTTCAGAATGGGGTTTTGGACGGCGGCGGTCATGGTGATTGCCTGCGTTTCGACATGTAAGCGCGGTGATAGGCGGCGGCTTGCTGGAGGTGGCCGCGGCGATAACGGCTGCTTTTCTCGCGCCGGCTGAGTTTGCGGCATTGATCGAGAGCCCATGCGACCGAGGCGCGGAGGTCATCAAGGACGGCGGTGAGGGAGCCGTCGGGGGCCTCTTCGAGGGTCCATCCTCGGCGTGCGAGCATGCGCTGCTGATTTTTGTGGAGGCTGGGAGATTTCATGTCAGTTTAAACAAAAGCTCGGAGACGGTAGGCAACATGCACGCCGCGCAGGATCGCTGCTTCCGCTTCTTCGGAACGTATCCGGACTCAAAGAGCCAGCGAAGTTCCCTCATTGTGATATTCTCGTCGTCCTTCCGAAAAATTGTCACGTCGTCGCGACCCAGATACGCGCGGAATTCCATCTCTTTTTCCTCCGCAAACATCCATCGAGCCAGCCGATGCCTCCACAGAAGGTAGCATTGGTAGAGCCCCATTTTTACGCAAAATCCGCCGCAGTTATTATGCGAAAATCCCTCGCCATGAATAGCCGGGGGAGCAATCCCGCGCGAAGCAAGTTCCTCGTCAATCTGCTCATAGGTGACGAAGGGCTCTTCGCAGCAAGGGAACCAGCAGGCATCACCAAAGACCGACTGAAACTCAACGATCCGCCCTCGCTCCTGCCAAGATAACCCGAGCACAACGACTGTGTTTACGCGCCCGAAATTTGAAATTCGCCAATCGGCGAGCACTTTGCGTTTCAGCCACCTAGAGCAGGGATCGCGCAAAGTCGATCCAAGCATCCGGTTTTTAAAAAAGACGTCCCAAATGTCGGTATAAAGCGGCGATGCGATCCGGTGAAGAGGGGAGTCCAAGCTTCGCTCGATATCATCAAGGAATCTATACAGATCATCGTCCTCACCACAGACCGTCTCACCATTGCGCGCGATTCTCCCCACGTCCGCAAACACACCCACCGTATTTTCGCGCCCTTTTTGCTCAATGCAGCGGCGCCACGCCTCGTAGCTCCCTTTTCCGCCTGAAACTGAGACAATATATTTCATTTACACTAAATCAGAATGGGCGGTTGATGGGCTTGGCGCGGGCCAAGACTTTGGCGTTCCTCAGTTCGTCGTCGTCCACGGGGAATGTGTTGCGGAGCTGGTTAAACTCGTCGCGGTAATCGCGCTGGAAGGGCTGTACGAAGATGCTCTCGGCATTGCGCTCGCGCTCGCGGCGGCGCTGGCGGGTGCGCCTCAGCGCCTGGACGCCGCCACGGAGGTGCCAGCCGCACACGATGGCGAGCGGGATGAGGGATGGGATGATGAGGTCAGGCATGCTCATGGGAGATCATAGGATTTGCGGTAACGGCCCCAGAGTTGGGTGCCGAATTTATCGGTCCCGACAAACCAGGCACCGGTAAGATGGCCGAACCGGGCGTTTAATTCGTTAATGACGGCTTGCAGGCGCTTCGTGTCACGCTTGTGGCAGCGTTGTGTGAGGTCTGCTTTCATCTGGCGCAGCTCGGCTTGGGAGAGGAGCGTGAGGTTCATGCGGCGATGTAGCGGTGCACGCTAGGCCGGCACGCGCATGGCTTAACGATGACCCGGCCTCCACATCGCGGGCAGTAGCGATCCTTCAACATTTGCAAGAGTTCGAGCCGGTCCGGGATCGCCATGCCGGAGATAAACTCCTCTAAGTCATTTTGCGACGGTTCCCATTCTTCCTGCGCGCGCTCGACAGCGGCGGCGATGGCTTGTTCATCGGCAGCCGGATCGGCGGCGTTGTGATTGTGGAATTCGTCCCTTACCGCCTCAACCTCGCGCCCGGTGATGGTGGCATAGGCTTCCGTGAGGAGCGCGTAGCTCTCGGACCCGATCCCCAGGAGGTAGCCGATGCCGGGATGAGTTTGGATGCGACTGAGGACATGGTGGATCGCTTGCCTGGCTTGATTAAGCGGCGTGATCCCATCCATTGATCTATGGCACATGAGGTAATGGTTGGGCATGGGGTTATTTCCTCGGGACGCCCTTTCCGGGGCCGGTGATTATGGTGGTCTTGAGCTGTTCGAGGCCAAGGTCTCGGGCGATGGCTTTCATGATCGCGATGCGGAAGTTCTGCTCCACGTCGGTGGGGTAATCGATGCCGCAGTTGGCCTCGTGGATGCGCACGAGGGCGGTGAAGGTCATGCCTTTTTCGTTGTCGGGTTTGGTGTCTGCCATGGGATTTTCCTTTCTTGGTTTGCTTAGGGTTAACCGCAGAGATTGGAGCGGGCTGATTCGAGTTGATGGGCCATGCGGGCCAGGTCGTTTGGATAGAGGAAATTGGCGCTCTCTTGCTCGTAACCAAAGCTCCGGACGGTGAAGTAAACGAAGCAGGGGTATTGCTCCGGGAATGGCTGATGATCCGGTTTTTCGCAGCGTTTATTCAGGAGCCGGAGCCAGGCGCGTTTGCTTTTAAGGAGATTCATTGGCGCAACTCGACCTCCTTCATGACGACCTGGACGCCTTCCCTGATGGCTGCGGCGTGGCGGCGATCCTCGCGGGCTGAGGGGCTTTCGAGGCCGAGGAATTTCAGGCTTTCGTTGTAGGGGGTGATGTAGTCGTCGTGGGTGTTGTAGAGGGCCTGGCGCATTGCTCGGGGCAGCTTGAAGTAGCAGGCGCGGCAATGGCTCATCATGCGCTTCTTCGCGGCGCCGCAGGCGCAGGTGGTGAGCGCGAGATCGCGGAATGCCTGGTGCTTGGTGACGCTCATACTCCCTCCATCCAGCCGAGTTTTAATGCTCCGCTGAGAAGATGCTTTCCGAAGAGGGCTTCTTCCTTAAAGAAAACGTCGATATTAAACGGGTTCCCGGCATACCACATTACGTCACCGACTTCATGGAGATCGTCCCCTTTGAAGACGGCCATCATCATTCCCTTTTGTGGGATGAAGGGGATTGTCACTCTGCACATCAAATCAATGCCATCGGTTTTTGTGATGCCGACAGTGAAGTGAAATGTCGCGATCCAGGCGCTCATAGCGGGTTACCTCCCAAATCCGTGATTTTCTCGCGGAGCCGCTTAATCAGGGGCATCCGCGGGATAGTCCTCAACCGTTCGCGCCCAATGGCGTGCTCAAGGTCGATAAGGTCCGCGGCGGTTGCCTCGCGCACGGCTACACGGCATTGGGCGGTGCTGCCATTAATGAACTTCCAGCCGTGTTTTTTTGGGGCGCTCATTTTTCCTCCTTATGGCTGAGCTGCGCCTTGACCTGCCATTTCATGTCGCGCAGGCGCTCACAGGCGGCGAAGCCTTCCGCTTTAATGTCCCAATAGGTGCTGGCCGCGATGATGGAGCGGATCGCTGCTTGGAGAAGACTACGGCAATGCTCGTTACGCTCCTTGCGGGTAAGTTTTTTACGGGTGATCATTTCCGGTCCTCCGTGGTTTCGGGGCGGCCGTAGATGGCTCCCCAGGCGAGCTTGACGTGATCGAAGGTGAAAATGGCGCGTTGCTTCAGGGCCATGTCGCGTCCGGCGGCGAAGGCGAGGAAGAGATCGCCGACGTTGCCGCGGTCGCGGAGGATGTCGTAGCACTCGCGCTCGTCATCACTCGGGAGGTTCGGGTGTTTGCGCGGGGCGAGCGATACCTTGAATGAAATGGCGATGGCGCGGAGATCAGCCGGGGTGATGAGCTTGTGGGACTCGTCGAGACGGAGGCGGAACGGGCAGCGGTTTCCGAATTTCTTGAGCATGACCTTGAGCCGGCCTTCCTCCATCTGCTGCTCCGTCGAGGGGGCGGCGATGAAGGCCATGCCGCAGCCGCAGGCGTCAAAGATTTCGCGGAACATCTCGAACGTCTTCACGCGGCCGTGCTCGGGATAAGTCCAGAGGACCTGCTCCCACTCGTCCACGATGAGGAGGTGGCGGTCATCGAGCGCGCCACCGCCGTAGCCGTCGATGCCCATAATGCGCTCTTTAATGACGGCGACGGGTTGATCGCGGCTGACTCCGCACGCGCCGGCGATGCGGCGCCAGATGGCTTGCATGCCGAACTCGGACGGCATCCGGAGGTACTTGGTGGCTCCGTGATTATTGGCCCAGAGATAGGATTTCGCCGCCTGGCTTTTTCCAATCCAGCTGGGGCCGGTGACCAGCGCCATGCGATGGTATTTGCGGGCTTTGTCGAGATAGGTGTTGAAGCTGTGATGAAACGAGAGCGGGACGAAATCGTGCGTGGCCTGGCGGATTTCCGCTTTCTCGCGCAGGGCCTGGATGGATTTCGTGATGTTATCGAGGGCGCCGGAATATTTGCCGGTGAGGGCGCGGGTGATGACCGTCGCGTCGTAGTCGATCAGCTTTGCGATATCTGTGCGGGAATAGTTGTTGTGGAGCGCCCACTCGTACAGCCAGCGCAAGGCGTCGCAGGTGGCGGGGGAATATTTCTTGGTCTCGCGCATCACGAGGTCCTTGGGCAAGCCCCAGGTGTTGGCGCGGACGCGGTGTTCCGGGGTTTCGGGGCCGGGCAAGTCAATGAGGGGCTCGGCGGAATCGGGCGATGTTTCGGTTTTTTCGGCGAGGCTGCCGAAGGTTTGGCGGGTGGGTTTCAGGATTGGGATTTGTGGGCTCATAGGATATTCAGATCATGTCGAGGGTGACGGGGGCCGGTGAGGAGATGGGCGCGGGATCGGGCTCGTCGCCGCCGAGGATTTCGAGGCCGCCGGTTTTGCGGGAGCGTGCGGCGAGATCGCGCTTGCGGGTAACGCGGGTTTCGCGGGCCTGATCGACACCGTGCATGGCCGCCGCGGCGCGATCCGCGCGCGGAGCGGATGCGGCAGGGTTGCTGGCGGCTGGGAAAGTGGCTACGAGGTGATGGACTTGCCCGGCGTTGTGTCGGGCATCGGCGACGGCCCTGGCGGTATCCTCGATGTGCAGCTCCTGGAGGCGCTCTTTGTCGCGGGCGATTGCGCGGCGGCGATCCGCGAGTTCGCGTTTGGCGGCGTCGCTGGTGTCGAACCATGCGACCTGGCCCTTGAGGGGGACGGTCTCGATGTATTCGCCGCTGTCGCTGAGGAGATGGAGGGCATCGGGGTTCTGGCGATTCATGACCCATGTGACTTTTTCGCCGGTGCCATTTTTGGCGTGGATCATGAGGGAATCGGCGCTGGCGAAGACGTAATCCTTTTTCTCCATGGTCACCTTGATCTGGGAACGCTCGACCACGCTGCGGCCTTTGTGGCAGAGGATGAGGGCGGCGACGCTGTCCGGGAGGCGCTCGACCTGGCCGGGGCGCTGCCGGTATTCGGTAAGCGGATCGTTGGTGCGCTCGCGGAGCCTTGGCAGGCGCGGATGCGCCTCTTGAGACGGCTGCGCCGTATTGTCCGCGCTAAGGTCAGGTGTGAAATGAATGTTGCGCATAATTAAAATGGGTCGGCGGATTTCGCGTCGCGGACGATGGCGTTGAAGACGGCGAGCATTTTTTCGAATTGCCCGGCGGTCATTTCGAGGGGCTTGGGGACGGCTCCGAGGGTGCGGCGGGTGATGGCGAAGCGGTCGAGCCTTGGATTTGCGAGTTGGACTTTGTTCCATGCGCCGAAGTAGATGGCGTTCTTTTGGGCGTTGGTGAGCTTCACGAAGCCGGACGGGGCTGGGGTGTTGAGGTGGTATTGATGAGGCGCCCCTACAGGGCTTGCGCCTTCGCGCGGGGATGACCCAGGGCGTTGCCCTGGGCTGTTTTGAGGCGCCCCTTTGGGGCTGGGGGCATCGTCCTCGGGGGCAGATTCGAAGTGGATATTTCTTGCGGGCATCGGGATGGGCTCGGGGGTGCTTTCCGTGCGCTGCCAGACGCCGGGGGCGATCTCGGCTTCATGATGGGAGCCATGGCCGCGGTAGGCGTGGCCGGCTTCGCCGTTGTGGGCCTTGATGGCATCGCGGACACAATCGGCGAGCTGGCGTACGTAGAGCATCCCGAGGCGCAAGGCGCACCGGCTCCCCACCGCATCCGCGGCGATCTGGAATTGGGCGAGCTTCTGGGCCTCGGCGGCGAGGCCGCCGGCGGTGAAGCTTTCCGAGCTTTCCATGCCGAGGCTTGCGGGCTGGTTGTCGCGGTTGTTGCCGCGCTGGCCGGGCAGGTGAAGGAGCGCGCTGTGAAGCCGGCGGTGGAAGCTCTCGATCACGCCTTTGCCCGCGGCGTTGCCGCTGGCCTTGTCGCGCGGCGCGCCGATCCAGCGGACGCCGCCGTTCATGCCGGTGCGATGGACGCGGATGCGCGGGAGCGGGGCTCCGTTGATCACCAGCTCGCCGAGGACGGTTTCGAGCACGCGCTGGGCTCCCTCGCTGCATGCCGTCGAGCCGCGCTCGAAGAGGATATGTGTGACGTAATCGGCTCCGATGCCGAAACCGGGAGTCTGGAGGCCGGCTGCGAGCAGCTCGTCCACATCCGAGGCGCGGATGGCGGCGGCGGGCTTGAGGATGTACGCGACGATGAGCCGGGAGGCGGCTTCCATGAGGACGTACACCACGATCTCCACAGGCTTCGCGGTGGCCTCGTCGATGGCGAGGATATCAAGCCGGACGTCATCCAGGGTGTAGAGTTCGCATTTGCGGAGCCGGGAGTAATCCATGGAGACGTACGCCGCCTGCGCCTTGTGGGCGGCGATGCCGAGGTTGCCGAGGGCGCGCATGGCTTTGCCCGGTTTCTTGCGAAGGACGGTGCGGTAGGACCATGGGAACTCGGCGCCGGGCGGGAACTTGCCGTAATCGACGCCGGGCAGCGGACGGCGGCTTGCAAAGTCATCGCAGATAGTCTG
>DATAXI010000087.1:0-30204 GCA_036266845.1 Chthoniobacteraceae bacterium
CCAGCTCAACACCTTCAACGATGTCTCCGAAGAGCTGCCCGCGCTCAATTACGACATCACCCGCCACGCCGTCACCGAGGGCTCGAATCTTTTCTACAACGGCGAGTTCTCCGCCGGCCGTTACCGCCTCGCCTTTGCCCAGCCCGATGCGCCATTCCAGGATTATCACTACGACCGCGTCGATACCTACCACGAGCTCATTTACCCGATGGAGTTCTGGAAGTTCCTCTCCTTCGTCCCGCGCCTGGGCTTCCGCGGCGATTACTATACCAATCAGGGCGCCTTCAACACGGAGGTCAAGGATACCACGGTCGAAAACCTGTTGCCCAACAACACGCTGGTGCCGAGCGTTGTCGAAACCACCAGCACGCGCCTCATTACCCACGGCGCCCTGTTCCGCGGCGTCGTGGATGGCGGCTTCGAGTCTTCCTTCAAAGTCTCGCGCGAGTATCCCAGCGTGCAGTCGCGCCTGCTCGGGCTGGATGATCTGCGGCACGTCATCCAGCCGTATGTCGATCTCTCCCTGGCCGCCACCAGCGCGGACCCGAGCAAGATTCTGCAGATCGACCGCTACCAGCCCTCCACGCAATTGCCGATGTTCGATTTCCCGCAATTCACGGGCATCGATACCATCAGCAACTGGGCTGTCATGCAGATCGGCGTTCGCAACCGCCTCGAGACCAAACGCGATAACCGCACCTTCGGCTGGTTCTTCTGGAGCACCTCCGTCAATGTCAACTTCAAGGAGCCCACCTTTGCGACCGGCAGCTTCCATCAGGGCCTTCTCTCGAACCTTTACAACCGGGTCAACTTCCAGCCCGTGCCGTGGATCCTTTTCAGCACCAATACTCAGACGCCGCTCAACGCCCACGGCTTCAACCAGGTGATCAGCAATGTGACCTACATGCCGTCGCAGGATTGGCAGTTCACCGTCGGCAACGAGTACCTCAACCACAACCCGTTCTTCGAGAATGGCAATCTTTTCGATGTCGGCCTCTATTGCCGCATCAACGATAACTGGTCCATTTCCTCGCGCGACGAGTATGAGTTCACCAACAGCACGCTCGAGAACCAGGTTTATCAGATTCACCGCGATATGAGCAGTTGGGTTGCCTCTTTGGGCATCCAGGTGGAAAACAATGGCCCGGGCTCCAATCCGCGCATGCTCTACGCGCTCCTTTTCACGATGACGCTCAAGGATATCCCTTCGGCGACCCTGCCCTTTAACTTCGATCCCGGCAGTATCGACAGCAAGAGCCCGTAGGACTTTGACAGAACGGCCTGCCGCCCTTCACAATCCTCCGCTCCAACTCCACTCCGAAAAAATTTACATGAACCTCTGCATCATTGGCTCGGGATATGTCGGGCTCGTCTCCGGCGCGTGCTTCGCTGAAGTCGGGCATAACGTGATTTGCGTCGATAACGACCAGCGCAAGGTCGATGCCCTCACATCCGGGCGCATTCCCATTTACGAGCCCGGACTCGAGGATCTGGTGCTGCGCAACGTCGCCGCCCACCGCCTCCATTTCACCAACTCCACGGAGCAAGGCGTCGATGGCTCGGAGGTGATATTCATCGCCGTGCCCACCCCGCCGCAGCCCGATGGCAGCGTGGACCTCAGCTATATCGAGAAGGTGGCCCGTGAGATTGCCAATGTCCTCAAGAAGGACCATTACCGCGTCATCGTGGACAAGAGCACCGTGCCGGTAAAGACCGGCGAGAAAGTGGCCGATACCATCAAGCGTTACAACAAGCATGGCGCGGAGTTCGATGTGGTCAGCAACCCCGAGTTTCTCCGCGAGGGATGCGCCGTGCCCGACCTGATGAAGCCGGACCGCATCGTCATCGGCGGCAATAGCGACCGCGCCCTCGCGCTCATGAAGAAGGTGTACGAGCCCTTCAATGCCCCCATCCTCGTTACCGACATCAATTCCGCGGAACTCATCAAGCACGCCGCCAACTCCTTCCTCGCGCTCAAGATATCCTACATCAACGCCGTCTCCGCCATCTGCGAGGCCAGCGGCGCGGATGTCGAGAAAGTGGCTGACGGCATTGGAATGGATCGCCGCATCGGGCGCAATTTCCTCAACGCCGGCCTTGGCTACGGCGGCTCCTGTTTCCCGAAGGATATTGCCGCCTTCATCGCCATCAGCGATGATCTCGGCGTCCCCTTCACCCTTCTCAAGGAGGTCCAGCGCATCAATGTCGAGCAGAAGGAGCGCTTCCTCAAGGCCATCCGCGAAGCCCTCTGGGTGCTGCGTGAGAAGCGGATCGCCGTCTGGGGCCTCACCTTTAAGCCGGATACCGACGATGTGCGCTGCTCAGTCGCCATCGACCTGGTCAACGACCTCGTCAAGGAGGGGGCGCACGTCACCGCGTACGATCCCAAGGGCATGGAAAAAGCGCGCGAGTTCAAGCTCATCCCGGAGAGCGTGGTCCTCGCCAAGAGCCCGCTGGAGGCCGTCCAGGGCGCCGAAGCTCTGATTCTTGCGACGGAGTGGAAGGATTTCGCAAACATCGACCTGGCCGAGGTGCGCGCTCAAATGCACACCCCGCTGATCTTCGACGGACGCAATCTCTTCGATCCCGGCACCATGCGGCAGCTCGGCTTCAACTACCGCGGCATCGGCCGCCGCAAAGAGTAGCGGGCCCGCGCCGCGGCCTTGATTCAGTTTCGCCTTTCCTGCTTCCGTACAGACGGAAACGGGGATAGCGTGCCGGTCTATGTATCGCGTGGTTTCGTGGATTCGCGAGAAGGATGAGAAGCCGTTTGCGTCGTTCTTCGCGTCGCATCCCGGCGTCGTGCTGGAGAACGCGCGGCATGGCCCTGTCGATCTGGAAAACATGGGCGGCCTGTTGCTGACGGGAGGCGCGGATATTTGCGCGGCATATTTGAATCAGCCGATTTCGCAGGAGGAGTTGGGATTGATCGAGGAGGATGCGGAGGCGGACCGGGATGGATTTGAATTTTCCGCTTTGAGAACCGCGCTGGAAAAAGGAGTGCCGATCCTCACGGTCTGCAAGGGCACGCAAGTGCTGAACGTCGCGCTTGGCGGCACGCTGCACCTGGACATCCCCGGGCACGATCTGCCGGAGATGAAATTGCACAACGTTCAGCCGTTGCGTTTTGCGCAAAATCCCACGGTGCGTTTCGACCGCGTGAACAGCTCGCATCATCAGGCTCTCAACCGGCTGGGAGAGGGATTGGAGGTGGAGGCGTGGTGCGCGGCAGACGGCGTTATCGAGCAGGTGCGGCTCACAAATTATCCCTACGCGCTGGGCGTCCAATATCACCCGGAGCGCGATTTATCCTACGAACCCTTATTTGAACAATTCCTGGGCGAGGTAGAGCGAAAATGACCCGCCGCGCGTTTCAGTCCCGGGCGCGACTCACACGACCCACGCAACGACCCACGCAAAATGCTGATCAGAATCGGATACGACATTGCCTACGAAGTATCCGCTCCAACGCCAATGTTGTTGATGTTGTATGTGCATCCGGAGCGGGTAAAGGACCTGCGCGCGCCAGAACGGCTGATTGCCCAGCCCGCGGTCGAGATTGAAAATTTCACCGATTTCTTCGGAAATCGTTGTGCCAAAATCGTCGCCCCCCCCGGCCTCATCCGGCTTTACTACGACACGGTCATCGAGGATAGCGGCCTGCCGGAACCGGTATATCCCACCGCGTGCCAGCATCCGGTGGAGGATTTGCCCACAGAGGTGCTCCCGTTCCTGCTGGGCAGCCGGTATTGCGAGGTTGAAAAGCTGAACGAGGTGGCGTGGCAGCTCTTTGGGACCACGCAGCCCGGCTGGCCTCGCGTGCAGGCGATTTGCGATTGGGTCCACCAGCGGATCACCTTCGGTTACGAGTTTGCCCGCGACGACCGCACGGCATGGGAGGTCTTCCACGAGCGCCGCGGCGTTTGCCGCGATTTCATGCATCTCGCGGTCGCCTTTTGCCGGTGCCTGAACATCCCGGCCCGCTATGCGACCGGTTATTTGGGCGATATCGGCGTGCCGCCGGTGCCCTCCCCCATGGACTTCAGCGCATTCTTCCAGGTTTACCTCGAGGGCCGCTGGCATCCCTTTGATGCCCGGCACAATGAGCGCCGCATCGGGCGCGTGGCGATGGGCTATGGACGCGATGCCGTGGACGTGGCGCTGACCACCACATTTGGCAAGCATGTCCTGAGAAAATTTCAGGTCTGGACCGATGAAATCGAGCAGATGCCGCAGAGCCTGGCGGGCGAGCCCGTCTGAGAAGAGAAGAACCGCGCACGTGAATTCGGCTTGAAGTTGCCGAATCCTGCGAAAGACTTTGCGCCAGTGAGCCGAAGTCCCTCCATTCCCCCCCGGACGGCAAAAGGCCTCAGGTTTGACGTGTACGATGCCTCCGGCAATCCGCGGCCCGGGTACGCAGGGCCGTTGCATTACCTGAAAAGCCTGCGCCGGCAGGACCTCCGCGCGCTGGATGAGCACATGGAGGCCACCCTGCGGGAGATGGGCGTCACCTACGGCCTGCCCAATGGCGAGGAGCCCTGGATATGCGACCTGCTGCCGCATATCTTTACCGTCGAGGAGTGGGAGTTGATCACCGCCGGCATCAGCCAGCGGCTGAGGGCGTTCGAGATGTTCCTGCACGATGTCCACGGCAAGCGCCAGATCCTGCGCGATGGGGCGATTCCCGTGCCGCCGGTGCTGGGCAGCCCGCATTACGAGGCGGCCTCCACCGGCCTTGCGCTGCCGAAGAACGCTTACCTGCACTTCAGCGGCATTTGCCTCACGCGCAATGCGAACGGCGCCCTGGCGGTCAAGGAGCATCACTTCAGCCGCGCCTCCGGCATCTCTTACATGCTCCAGAACCGGCGTGCCCTGGCCAGCGTGCTGCCGGGCCTCTTTGAGGACAACGCGGTCAGCTCCCTGGCGGATATGCTTTCTCCGGTGGTCGAGGCTTTCCGCAGCCTGGCCGAGCCCGCATGGGGCGAGCCTTCCGCCGTGCTGCTCTCGCCCGGCACGCAGGATGCCCTTTACGCGGAGCACAGCTTTCTCTCCCGCCGAATGGGCCTCCCCCTGGTGCAGGGGGGCGATTTACTGGTGCTGGACGATCGCGTGTACCTCAAGACCGTCCGCGGCCTGAAGCGGGTGGATATCATTTACAATCACGTCCCGGATGCCCGGCTGGATTCGCTCGTGTTCCGGAAAGGATCGATGGAGGGCGTGCCAGGCATCGTCCAATGCCTGCGGCGCGGCACCGTGAAGCTGGTGAACGCGCTGGGCAGCCAGCTCGCGGACGATGCCAGCCTCCTGAGCATGGCGCCGCGCATCATCCGCTATTATCTGCACGAAGCGCCGATCCTCCCGACCCTCCGCACCTACTGGCTGGGCGATCTGGATCAGCAGGAGATGGTGCTCGAAGATCTGGAGGCATTCCGCATCCGTCCTATTTTCGCATCCAGCCTCTCTCGCATCACCTTCCGCTCGACGGAGGAAATCACGCGCGCCGTGCGGAAGAACCCGCGCAATTATGTGGCCCAGCCCGTCCAATGCCGCGCTGACGAGGCGGATCTGGAGCAGGATCACATCGTGTATGCCTTGCGGCGGGACGAGGGGCAGTACGAGGTTTTTCCCGGCGCTCTCACGCGTGTTTTCTCCCGCGGCATGGAGAAGCGGGCGTGGATCAGCAAGGACTCCTGGGTGCCCGCCCTCTCGCAGACGGCGGAGGCTGCGCAAACGTGGACGCGCAACGCGGTGGAAATCCATCACCCCGCCCGCGAGGTCACCAGCCGTGTGGCGGAATCCTTCTACTGGATGGGCCGTTACCTGGAGCGGGCCTATCATCAGGCCTATCTCATCCAGGCCATCGAGACGCTGGAGAGCGAGGAGCTGAACGCCGCGGAGCGCAAGCTTTACCGCCCCATGTGGAACCGCCTGCTGCCGCCGCTGGAAACCGCCGCCGGCGAGAGCCGCCGCAGCATCACCACGCGCAGGGACCGCTACCGGCTGGTGCTGCAGCAGGACCCGGGCACCGTGGTGCGCACCTTCGCGCGCGCAATGATCAATGCCGAGTCCATCCGCGAATCGCTCAGCCCGGAGGCCCTCGCCACGCTCAATCGCCTGCGCGAGCTCTTCCGCCGCACCCGGTTCCGCGAGAACCTGCCGGAGGAGGAGTGCGGGCAGATCGCGCGCCGGCTCAGCGAGACGGTCATCGAGTCCATCCCGCAGTTCTTTGCCATTGCGGAGCGCACCGTGCTGGGCGACGATGGCTGGCGTTTTTGCGAAGCGGGCGAGCTGCTCGAGCGGGCCATCATCACCTCGCACGCCGTGCTTTCCATCAGCCGCAGCCTCGTCAGGCCTCCGCTGGCCACGGAGATTCAGCTCTCCGCATTCCTGCGCCTGCTCGGCACCCGCGATGCCTACCGGCGCGTTTACCAGATGCGCGCGGAGCCTGGCCCCATCATCGAGTTGCTCTTCAGTAATCCAGTGGGCCCGCGGTCAGTGCTCCGCTGTCTGGAGGGGTGCTACGCGCTCCTCAAAAAATCCGCCTCCCCCGGGCAGCCCGGCCCATCCGGAGCGCTCGAGGGCATCGCATTGCTCACCGGGCACATCAAGAGCATCGACTGGTACGGGCAGCTCCGCAGATCGCTTGAAGCCCCTCCGGGCGAAGAACGGAAGAATCGCCCGCTGGAAGGCATCGAGCAATTACTCGCCCACCTGAGCGACGGCATATCCGGCGTCCACCATTTGATCTCCGACGGTTTCCTCAGCCATCAGGCCTTCATCGCGGAATCCGTGCAACCGATGCTGCTGGGTTGAAATACGGGGCGGGTAAGGAAAATCGGCGACGCCGCGCTCCTGCGAGCGAGGACCCGCCGGGAGGCCGGCGGCAGCGGAATGTTATTCGCAAACCTTGTGGATTTGGATCGCCGGATTTTCCATTTCCATCGCGCCCCCGGCATGCGACGATGAGCCCTCCGCGCCTTGCCCGAATGGAGTTTAAGATCACCCACACCACCACTTACCAATACAGCAATGCGGCTGCCGAGGCCTATGGTGAGGCGCGGTTGACTCCGCCGGATCTGCCCACGCAGGAAGTCCTCAAGCACAAGGTGGTCATCGAGCCCGCCACGCGCACCTCCACTTACGTCGATCACTTCGGCAATCGGGTCGATTTTTTCTCCCTTCCCTTCCGGCACCAGAAGCTGGTCGTCAGCAGCCAGTTGCTGGTCAAAACACGCCCGCCCGTGCTGCCGGAGGAGAGCCTCCAGGTCTTTGTCCAGGAGGCGAAACAGATATTCTCCTCCGCACTGCCGGATGTTTTTGAGTATCTCGAGCCCACCGGCATCGTGAAGACCGGCGCCACCGCCGTGCAATGGTCGCGCAAGTACCTGCGGGGCGATCTCACGCTGCGCCAGGCGTTCACCGGGTTGAACGAGGCGATTCACGACAGCTTCGATTACATCAAGGGCGTCACGGAAAACTCCACGGAGCTGGCCATCATCTGGAAAAACCGGAAAGGCGTGTGCCAGGACTTCGTGCACATCGCGCTCAGCGTCCTGCGCACCGCCGGACTGCCGGCCCGGTACGTATGTGGATATATTGAAGCTGTGGCCCCCCATCATGAACCGGGCAAGCGCCGTCTGGTCGGCGCCTATGCCACCCATGCGTGGGTGGAGGTGCTGGTTCCCGGCATGTTATGGGTTGCGCTGGACCCCACGAATCGCCAATGGTGTAATGAACGCTACGTGGCAGTCTCTTACGGTCGTGACGCAAGCGATGCCGCACCTCTCCGCGGCACCTTTAAAGGCTCCGGCGGACAAAAACTCAGTGCAAAAGTTCTCATGACCCGACTGAACGGATGACCCGATATCACACGTTCGATGAAGCAGCCAAAGCCGTATCCGCGCGATTTCAGCGACATAAAATCAAAGTAACCCTGGGCGGAGAGCCCAGCTACATTCCCGTCCAACCCGATGGCGCGGAGTGGATTGTGGCTGCCCTCGGCCCCACCAAGCTGTCCTACGCGCGCGCCATGGCCGCCGCGCTGGTCGAGCGCGAGCTGCCCGGCGCCATCGCCCTCCAGTCACAGGGCAAATTCTACCCCGGCGAGCCGAATGCGCGCTGGGCGCTCCACCTCATCTGGGATAAATCGGGCAAGCCGATTCCCGGCTCCAAGGCGTGGCAGGCGAAGCAGAAGCAGCGGCCCCCGCTGCGCCTGGCCGATGCGCGCCGGGCGATCTCCAAGGGCCTTGGCATCCGCAACCGCTGGCACCGGCTGGAGGATACCGCGCATCCAGATGCGGAGTACTGGGTGCTCCCGCTGGATCACGATGGAAAGCAATGGATGAGCCGCCCCTGGGCGCTCTCTGCGGATCAACTCAAGCTCATCGGCACCGAAGGCCCCGCGGGGCTCCGCCTGCCGCTGCACCTGCTGCCGGAGGGAGCGCTCAAGCGCGCGCTCGTGATCGAGAAAAACGGCGACGAGGTTGCGCTCTTCTTCCCGCCCCTTTTGCAAAGGCCCTTCCTTGAGTTGCTGGAGATCGTCGCACCCGCCGCTTGCATGCCGCAGACGGGCCTCTTCCGGTTTGAGGGGTATGTGCCTGAGGATGGTGAAAATCTCTGGACCAAGCTTTCCCTGACGCCGGATCCCGGCGTGCTGGAGATCAATCTCCCGCCCTGTAACAGCGTGCAGGATTACGCATGGTGGCTCAAGACGCTGGATGAGTGCGCGGCGCAGGCCGGCATGCGCTCCTTCAAATCCACGCCCGCGGGCGAACTGGGCACGGGCGGCGGCAATCATCTCCTCTTTGGCGGCCCATCCCTGGACGAGAACGCCTTCTTCAAGCACCCGCGCTGGGTAACGGCCATCCTGCGCTACTGGCAGGCGCATCCCGCGCTCTCCTATCTATTTACCGGCGTGTATGTGGGCTCATCCTCGCAAGCGCCGCGTCCGGATGAATCGGCGCGCGATCATTACGACCTGGAGATGGCCTATCGCCATCTTGAGTCTCTGGATCACGGCCAGGATCACCGCTACATGATTAGCGAGACGCTGCGCCACTTGCATATCGATCTCTCCGGCAATTCGCATCGCAGCGAGATCAGCTTCGACAAGTTTTGGAATCTGGCGTGGGAGAGCGGCTGCCGCGGGCTCATTGAATTCCGAGCCATCGAGACGCTGCCGCACTCGGAGTGGATGTCCGCCATCGCGCTGCTCTGGACCTGCCTCCTCGCCCGCCTCTTCGAGCCGCGCCGCGTGCAGCCGCTGGCGGTACACGGCATTTTACTCCACGATTACTACTTTCTTCCCACCGGGCTCTGGAGCGATTTCGAGCTGATCCTGCGCGATCTTGCCCGCGACGGCTTCCGGCTCAATCCAAAGACCTACCGCGATATCTGGGATTGGCGCTGCCCGCTGCTCCTCGATTTTCACCAGAAATCGGCGCATCTCACCGTGCGCAAGGCGCTGGAAGGCTGGCCGCTCCTCTGCGAGACGCCGATGGAGGGAGGCAGCACGAGCCGTTTCGTGGATACCTCCATGGAACGCCTCGAGTTGCTCGGCAACGACGCCTTTTTTGAGCACTTCCGCATTTACGCCCAGGGCCGCGAGGTGCCGCTTGCGCGGTTCGGTCCCGGTGTCCATCTTGCCGGACTCCGTTATCGCGCCACCGCGCTTTATCCCTCCCTTCATCCCGGGATGCCGCCGCATCTGCCGCTTCATCTGACGATCACGGACAGGCGCACGGGCAAGCCCGTCGCCACCTACCAATTGCCTTCCGGCAGCCGCCTCTTCGCCGAGTGCCCGCCGCGCGGGATCAAGCTGACCCGCCGCCCCTGCCGGAAACTCCGCGAGCAGTCGCTCACCTTTGACCTGCGCCTGGCGTGACTCACCGCTTCGGACCCAGTCCGTAGCCTTCCAGGAAGTGGATCAGCCCTTCGAAGAGCCCTTCGCTCGCAATTCCCCGGGCAACGTAGCCGCCGGCATGGCGCACCGTTTCCTTGGTCGCGTCGGCGGAGTTGCCGGGGCACGAGACCCATTTTGCGAATTTCCCATCCAGCATCGGGATATCGTTGTGATGATCGCCGCAGGCAAATATCTCCTCGCGCGTCACTCCGAGCAGCCGCCCCAGCTCGCCCAGCACCGCTCCTTTTGAGTAATCGGCATGGCAAAACCGGATGTACCGCGTATTCCGCTGGAAGGCGAATAACGGCAACTGCTCCCGCGCCGCTTCGATGAACGCCACGATGCGGTCCATCTCCGCCTCGTTCTCCGCCACCAGGCCCACCGGACGCGATTGATCCCAGATGGCCTGCGCGCTCGTCTCCCGCTCCAGGAACCGGAGGATGCGGTCCAGCAGCGGCTGCGCCTGCGCGTACAGGTCGTCGTGCGCCAGGGCGCAGCGCTCGTTCCAATCGCCGTAAGGCTGCCACCCGCCGCCATCGCGCCGGTGGAAGAGGTCCCGCTCGCTGGTGAGGATATAATCGGGCTGTACGGGAAAGGAAAACTCATCCAGCCCGTGGATGATGTGCCCCAGGTCGCGCCCGGTGTTGATCGCCCAAAATACGCCCTGTTTCCGCAGCTTGCGCAGCAGGTCGATCAGTTCGGGGATGACCGGCGGATGCTCGAAGTGATTCACGAGCGTGCCGTCGAAATCCGTGGAGAGAAGTTTGATCATGCGGCAGGAAAGGCTAGATTAAGAATTGATCGCCCGGTTGCAACGGGCAAAAATCGAATCCCCATGAAATCGGCATACGAACTGGCGATGGAACGCCTGGAGCGGCAGTCGCCGACCCGGCAGTTGACCGCGAAACAAAAAGAAGAGATCGCGGAGATCGAGTCGGCGGCACGCGCCCGCATTGCCGAGCGCGAGCTTTTTTTCAAGGGAGAAATCGCCAAGGCGCTTGCCACCGCCAAGCTGGAGGAGGTGGAGCAACTGGAGAGCCAGTTGGCAATGGATGTCCGCCGTATCAACGCCGATTGCGAAACCAAAAAGGCAAAGATCCGCGGCGCCGGCGCGGCTTGAGCCATGCCCACCGCAAACCCCAGAGCCGCCTGTGTGGAAGCGCTGATGCGCTGGGAGAAGGGGACTGAATTTGCCGATGCCGTCCTCCATGCGGCGGTCGATGAGAACCGCTTCTCCACGCTCGACCGCGCGCTGTTCATGGAAATCTTCTACGGCGTCATCCGCTTCCGCCGGACACTGGATTTCCTGGTCTCGAAGCTGCGCGAGGAAGATATCGACTCGCGCACCCGGCAGGCGTTGCGGATCGGCCTCTACCAGTTGCTGCGCATGCGCGTTCCGCAGCACGCCGCCGTCAATGAGACCGTGGAGGTCGCGGGGCGCGGACGATCCCTCGTAAACGCACTGCTCCGTCGATTTCTGCGCGAGGAGAAAAATTTGCGGAAACATTTGGACATGGCGCCGCTCGGCGTCCGCCTTTCACATCCGGAGGTGCTTGTGGATCGGTGGACCAGGCAGTTCGGCGCGCTCGATACCGCCGCGTTGTGCGAGTGGAACAATCATCCCGCGGAGATCCTCGTGCGCGTCAATGAACTGAAGGTAACCATGGGAGAATTGATGCAGGCCGGCGGCGGCCACCCGGCGGAGGCCCATCCGCTCATGCTGAAGATGGAACGGCTGCCCATTTCCTGGATCGTCGATGGCCTCTGCTACGTCCAGGATCCCAGCACGCTCATGGCCTGCGAGATGCTCGCGCCGCGGCCCGGCGAGCGCGTGCTGGATGCCTGCGCCGCGCCCGGCGGCAAGACCAGCTATCTCGCGCAGATGATGAGGAACGAAGGCAGCATCGTCGCGTGCGACGTTTCCGCCGAACGCCTCGTCCGGATGCGTGAGAATCTCGCCCGCCTCAGCGTTACCAATGTGGAGGTCCGGAAAGCCGACTGGCTGAAACCTCCCGCCGGCGAGCGCGAAAAATACGACCGCATCCTGCTGGACGCGCCGTGCAGCAACACCGGCGTCATCCGCCGCCGCATCGATGTCCGCTGGCGGCTCAACGGGGAGGATTTTGCGAAGATGCCGGAGATGCAGATGGGCCTGCTGAAAAACCTCTCCGCGAGGCTCAAACCGGGCGGCAGCCTCGTTTACAGCACGTGCAGCATGGAGCCCGAGGAGAACGAGGAAATCGTGCGCCGCATGGCGCGCGAAGTCCCGGAGTTGAAATTTCAGGAATCCCGCCGCACCCTCCCGTTCCGCGACAAGGTGGATGGCGCTTTCGCCGCGCGTTTCACGGTGAATTGAGGCATTCGACCCGGTTCGGTTTCCGTTCCTCACTTGGCCTCCGGGCCAGTGCGGGCATCCTCCTTTCTTCATCTGGCCTGAGGTTTGATATCTGGCCATACGCCGGGAAGAGGGGGTCCGTCCCTATTCGCTATCTTCGTTCAATTCCTGCCACCATTGATGGAACAACCGCTCCATCGTCTCCGCGGGATCCTCGACATGCAGCGCCTCCTTGATGCGCGTGGCGTACATGGCGAATGAGAGCGGCGGCACATGCGCGACCTGCCGGTGCCGCAAGGGCCAGCCGAGCCGCGCGAGATTTTCCGCGTACGCCAATGCCGCCGGCGCATCGAGAAACCCGCCCTGCGCGCAATCCTGCCGCGCCGTGCGCAGCAGCACGTGGTCCGGCTCGTATTTTTGCAGCACGTTGAAGATCACCTCCGTGGACCACTGGAGCTTCCGCAACGGCTTCCGCGTGGAGTTGAAATTGCGATACACCATCAGCCCCGTCTGCGCCGCGTTGCGGAAGTGGTATTTCAACATCTCCGAGCGCTCCAGCGCCGCTGTAAAATCCTCGATGAAACCCTCCGGCGAAAGAATCTCCCGCAATTCCCCGGGCTCGACTCCCTGATGCTCCGCGACGGTGAGCACAAATCCGTAATCGTGCGGCGTGCTGATGGCATTGCCGCCGCGCAGCGCGCTCAGCCGTCGCGCGACCACGCGGGAGAGCGCATCATTCGCCGCGCGCCCGATGAGCGAATGGAAAAAGTAGTGCCGTGGCCGCGCCGTGCCCTCCTTCGTCTCCTCCAGCAATTCCTCGATGAGCAGCGTCCCCTCCAGCGGAATCTCGGAGAGCCGGTGCTGCGTGGAAACCATTGCGTGAATCACGCGGGAATTTGCCGCGCCGCAATCCAGCCGGCGCGCAATCCACTTCAGCAGTTCC
This sequence comes from Chthoniobacteraceae bacterium, assembly GCA_036266845.1. Taxonomy (GTDB): domain Bacteria; phylum Verrucomicrobiota; class Verrucomicrobiia; order Chthoniobacterales; family Chthoniobacteraceae; genus DATAXI01. The sequence goes on from DATAXI010000087.1 coordinate 13,180, forward strand.
GCTTCCGGTTCTTCCTCTTCCAGCCTGCGCCGGATTTCTCCGCGGAAGCGCGAAATCTCCCCCGCGACTCCCGCCGAAAGCGGCATCTTGTGCGCATTCCAGCGCGGGATCGTTGGCAATTCCCCATCCGCCCGCGTGACGAATGCCTCCATCTGTCCCGTCCGCTCCAGCCGCACCGGCCTGCCGGCGATGATGAAGACGTCGCCGGGATCAATGAGCCGCATGAAGCTCTCCTCCACCGAGCCCAGCAGCCGGTTCTTCAGCCGCACATGCACCACGCCCGTCTCCGGGATCACGCCGACGTTTTGCAAAAACTCCCGCTGCACCCGCCCCGGCCGGGTCTGAAATCCTTCGTCGTCCAGCTCGATTTTTCCGAACACCTCCGCGTATTGCATCCGCAAGGATTTTCCGCCGCCGGCCAGGTAATCGAGCGTCGCGTCAAAGTCCGCGCGCGTCAGATCCCGGTACGGCCACGCGGAGCGCACCAGCGCAAACGCCTCGTCGCGCGTCCAACGGCGCTCGCAGCCCATGCTCACCAGGTGTTGCGCCAGGATGTCCAGCGGCGCCTCCGGGATGCGGATAAAGTCCAGATGCCGCGACCGCGCGAGCAGCGTCGTCGCGCACGCTTCGACCAGGTCATTCACATTCGTCGCCATCAGGATGCCGTGGCTGATGGTGTGGATATTATGGCCCGCCCGGCCCGTGCGCTGCAGCGCGCGGCTCACGCCCTTGGGCGTCGCCAGCATCACCACCAGATCGACCGAGCCGATATCGATACCCAGCTCCAGCGAGGTCGAGCAGACCACGGCGCGCAATTCTCCCCGCTTCAGCCGGTCTTCCACCTCCTGCCGCACATCGCGGTCCAGCGATGCGTGATGGCACTCGATCACGTCCGCGAGGTCCGGGCAGGTCTCGCGCAGCCAAAAAGTCGATGCCTCCGCCCCGGAGCGCGTATTGGTGAAAACCAGCGTCGTCCGGTGATCGCGGATCAATTGCCCCAGCTCGCGGATCAACCGCTGCCCGGTGTAGCCGGCTTCCGGATAGGGGTTCTTGCGCAGCGGCGTATGGACTCGCAGTTGGATTTTCTTCGCCGCCGCCGCATCCACCAGGGCGCATTCGCCATGCGCGCCGGTGAGAAATTTTCCAACCTCCTCCAGTGGCGCAACCGTCGCGGAGAGGCCGATCCGTTGCAGCGGGGCGCCCGCGGGCCGCAACGCCGCGAGCCGCTCCAGGCTTACCGTGAGATGCACCCCCCGTTTCCCTTCCGCAAGCGCGTGGATTTCATCCACGATGACCCAGCGCACCGTGCTCAATACCGGCAGCCATGAGGGCTGGCTCAGCAGCACGCAGAGCGATTCCGGCGTGGTCAGCAGAATGTGCGGCGGACGCGCCTTCTGGCGCGCCCGCATCGCGCCGGAGGTATCCCCGGTGCGCATCCCCACGCGGATCGGCGCCGCGTCCAGGCTGCCGTATATCTCCCGCAGCGGCTCCTGGAGATTTTTTTCCAGGTCATACGCCAGCGCGCGCAGCGGGGAGATGTAGAGGCATTGCACGGAAGCCGGAGGCGGCTCTGGCGCGGAGGCCAGTTGATCCAGCACGGAAAGGAACGCCGCCAGCGTCTTGCCCGTGCCCGTGGGCGAGGCGATGAGCACGCTCCGGCCGGCGGCAATGAGCGGCCACGCCTCCTTTTGCGCCGGCGTCGGCGTTCCGTAACGCTGTTGAAACCAGCGCCGGACCAGGGATGGCGCCCTTCTGCTCACCTTACGGCACCATCACGTGCAGCCGCTTCGGCAGCACCTTGAAAGACACCGGCAGCGTCCCGATCACATCGCCGTCCACCTCCACCGGCACCCCCTCCTCGCTGGTCACGCGCGCCTGCGCGGTCTGGAAATACTCCACGTCGCTCAGCGCCGTGTGATTGCCAAGCATGATCGCCTGGAGATATCGCACGATGTCCAGGTAGCCCAGGTTTTTGAAAATGAGGACATCCAGCAGCCCGTCGTCCACGCGCGCCTCGTTGAAGAGCACGAACGGCCCGCCGTAATACCGCCCGTTGCCGATCAGCACAAACGATCCCTGCCGCGTCCCGCCCCCGCCGCGCACGTTGAGCAGCGGCGGCTTCTTCGAGGCGATCTGCGTTGCGGAAATAATATAACTGAGCGGCCCCAGCGTTTTTTTGAAATCGAAGCTGGTCGCCGCGACGATCTGCGCATCGAACCCGATGCCCGCCATCTGCACGAAGTGCCGGTCGTTTGCCCGCAGCAGGTCCACCGGCCTCGACTGGCCGTGCTCGATGATGTCCCAGCACTTGCGCAGATTGCCCACCGGCAGGCCCAGCTCCGTGGCAAAGACATTCATCGTGCCCAGCGGCAGCAGCCCCAGCGCCGCGTCGGAGCCGGCAATTCCGTTGACCACCTCGTTGATCGTCCCATCGCCTCCGGCGGCCACAATGCGCTCGAAACCCTCGACGACGCCCTGCTCCGCCAGCGCCTGTGCTTCGCCCGGACCGTTGGTGATGCGCACGTAGGCGCGGGTGGAAAGGTGCTCGATCTTCCGGCACAACGCCCGGGCGCGCTCGCTGCGGGCGGTGGGGTTGATGATCACGAGGATGGGGGGCATGTCCGATTTCCGCTTTATTTTCGGTTCTCTGCCATTACTTTTCTCGCGCTGTGCGAAAGTTGCTCAAGGGATTTCTTATCGGGGCCGGCATTCTGGTGGCCCTCGCCGTTCTGGGTCTCATCGGGATGAACCTCTACGTGCAGTCCGCCGGCACCCAGAGGCGCATCGAGCGCGCCCTGGGCGGCGCGTTGAAGGTGCCGGTACATATTACCAGCACCATAGTCACTCCCTGGAGCGGGCTCAAGGCCAGCGGCATCACCGTCCCGCAAGTGCCTCCCATGGAGGGCAATTTCTTTAATGGAGAGGGGTTTACCGCCCGGTTTGAGTGGATGGCGCTCCTGAAACACCGGCTGAATGCGACCCAGGTCTCCCTGGATAACCCCACGGTCGAGTGGTTCCAGTCCGGCAATGGACGGTGGGATCTGCCCCGCATCCCGGCCGCCCCCGCCGCCTCGCCGGCTCCGGCCGCCGCTCCCGCAAAGTCCGTGGAGACGCCAAAGTGGGAGATCGTCGTCCACCAGTTGGCCGTCAATAACGCCTGCTTCGATTTCTGGGATCACGACGGCAACCGCCTCGCGCAATTCGCCGGCGTCCGGTTCAATACCCTGAACCCGCGCGTCACCGGCGCCCAGGGTCACGCGGTCTGCTCCGATATCTCCGCCCGCGGCGTGTTTTTCATCCGCGATATGTCCACGGACTGGAGCTACCAGCACGGCCTGCTCAAGCTCTCCTCCTTCCAGGCCGGCGTGGGCGGCGGCCAGCTCCGCGGCCAGGGCCAGATGGCCACGCAGGTCAAGCACAGCCCCTTCACCGTGGATGTCAGCTTCGATGGCGTGAACGCCAACAAGTTGATGACCGATGCCGGCCAGCCCGAGGGCGAAATCACAGGCACACTGAAGGGGTGGCTGGACCTTTACGGGAATCCCGGCAAGACCAGTAGCATCAACGGCAGCGCCCACCTGGAGGTGGCTGGAGGCCGGCTGCAAAAGCTCGAGATCCTGGAAACGCTCGGGATGGGCCTCGGCATTCCGGAGCTTGCCCAGCTCGACTTCAAGACCGCCCAGGCGGATGCGCGCGTCGTGGGCGGCATCGTCCATGTGGACAAGCTGCTGCTGCAATCCGGCAATCTGGAGCTGACCGCGCAGGGCACCATCGACCTGGATGGCAAGCTGGCGCTGAACGCCCGCCTCACAGTCAATCAGGCCATCGTCAAACGCCTTCCTTCCATTATTGTCGATTTCTTCCAGTCGAGCGATACCGGCGATACCCGCTTCATCGACTTCCAGATCGGCAACACCTTGAGCGACCCCAAGACCCACCTCCTCGAGAAGCTCCAGGGCGTCCGCATCCAGGGCCAGATGCTGGATATGTTCAACACCCTCTTCAAACGGAAACACCACAAGGCCGAGCCGGACGCCAACGGCCCGCAGCCCTAACCTCCTCATGCGAGTCATCTCAGGACGGGCGGGCGGCATCCCTCTCATTGCACCCAAGACCGATCTCCGGCCCACGATGGACCGCGTCAAGGGGGCGATCTTCTCCAGTCTCGAGGCCGGGCTGGAGGGGGCGCGGGTGCTCGATTTATTTGCCGGCGCGGGGACGCTCGGCATCGAGGCGCTCAGCCGCGGCGCGCGCGAGGCGGTATTCGTGGAGAAAGACGACCGCGCAGCGCAGTCCATTCGCAAGAACCTGGAGAAAACGCGCCTCGCGGGCGGCATCGTCCAGATGATGGATATCTTCAGCTACCTGGACCGGCTGGCGCCAAAAGGGGCGTTCGACTTCATCTTTGCCGATCCGCCCTACGCGAGGGGCCCCGGCGAGCGCGATTTCACCCCGGAGCTGATGGCCTCCGCCCCGCTGGTCGGCGCGCTGGCGCCGGGCGGCCTCTTCATCCTGGAAAAAATTCCTGGTCAGGCGCTGCCGCTTGGCGCCCGGTGGGAGCTGATTTGGGAGCGGAGGTATGGCGCCACGGAGGTTGCAATGCTGCGGATCAAACCCGCAGGATAAACGCCATCCATGCGCAAGCCCTCCGCCGCATTGCCGCTGCTCATTTACAATCTCGCATTCCCGCTCGTCTTCCTCGCGATGCTGCCGGGTTTTGCCCGGCGCATGATCCGGCGCGGCAATTACCGGCGGAAGTTCGGGCAGCGCTTTGCCCGTTATGACGCGGCGGTAAAAAAGCGGCTCGGCGAAGGAGGATGGGTCTGGGTGCACTCCATCTCCGTGGGCGAAACGCTGCTGGCGCTGCGGCTCATCCGCCAGATGTGCGAGGCGCGGCCGGGGTTGCGCGTGGTGCTCTCCGCCACCACGTCCACCGGTTTCGCGCTGGCGCAGGAAAATGCCTCCGCGTGGCTGGAGCCGCTCTACAACCCGATCGATGCCTGGCCGCTCGCCCGCAAGGCGCTGGATACCGTGCGCCCGGAGCGCCTCATCTTCATCGAGGCCATCTGGCCAAATCTCCTCGCGCAAGCCGCCACGCGCGGCATCCCCACCGCGCTTGTCGCGCGCCTCTCGCCGCGCTCCGAGGCGCGCTTCCGCCGGTTCCGCTTTTTTACCGGCCCCCTCTTTCGCCAGCTCGATGCGATCTCCGTGCAGGAGCCGGACGATCTCGCGCGCTGGTGTTCGCTCGGCGCGGAGGCATCGTCGATTCGCGTCACCGGCAATATCAAATTCGATCAGCCGCCGGTGCGCGATGAGCGGGCCGCGCAATTCCGCGCCCTGCTTGCGCGCCTCGGCGTGCCGGCGGATGCGCCCGTGCTGCTGGGCGGCAGCACGTTCCCGGGAGAGGAGGGGATGCTCTCGCGCATCGCCGCGCGGCTGCGCCGGGATTTTCCCGCGCTGTTCCTCATCATCGTCCCGCGCCACGTCGAGCGGGCCAATGAGGCCGCGGCGGAGATCACCGAGGCCGGTCTGGACTTTGCGCTGCGCTCCGCGGAATCCGAGAGGACCATCCCGCCCGGATGCCTGCTGGTCAATACCACGGGAGAATTGCGCGCCTGGTACGAGCTGGCGACCGTCGTCTATATTGGCAAGAGCCTCAGTCCCGCGGCGGTGGGCGGGCAAAATCCCATCGAGCCCGTCTTCGCCGGCAAGCCGGTCCTTTTCGGCCCGCACATGGAAAATTTTCGCGCCGTCGTCTCCCGCCTTGTGGATGAAAAGGCGGCAATCCAGGCGCCCGGCGAGGCGGCGCTTGAGGCGGCGATTGGCGCGCTGCTGCGCGATCCCGCACAGCGCGAGACGCTTGCCCGGCGCGCGCTCGAGATTGTCTCCGCGCACCAGGGCGCCACGGAGCGCACCGCGCGGCTGGCGCTCGGCCTGATGCCCGCGTAGCATCCGGCGCAATGAGCAAAAAATTGCGGTGGGGAATATTGGGAACCGGCGCCATTGCGCGGAAATTCGCGATAGGCCTCCGGGATTCGCATACCGGGGAGCTGGCCGCCGCCGGCAGCCGCGCCGAGGAGACGCTGCACAAGTTTCTTGCCGATTTTCCCGCCCGCGGCCACGCCACCTACGAGGCGCTGCTAGCGGACCCGGAGATCGACGCCGTCTATATCTCCGTGCCTCATCCCATGCATGTCGAGTGGGCCATTCACACCGCGCGCGCCGGGAAACACATCCTGTGCGAGAAACCGCTTACGATGAATGCCAGCGAGGCGGAATTTGTTGTCGATGCCGCCCGCTCCGCCAATGTCTTCCTCATGGAGGCGTTCATGTACCGGTGCCATCCGCAGACCGCCCGCGTCCTGGAGCTGATCCGGGAAGGCGCCATCGGCCCCGTGCGGCTCGTCCAGGCCGCGTTCTCGTTTCGCGCCGAGTGGAATCCCTCCGGACGCCTGCTCAATCCGGCGCTCGGCGGCGGCGGCATCCTGGATATTGGCTGCTATTGCGTCTCCATGGCGCGCCTGATTGCCGGCGCGGCGCGCGGAGAGCCTTTCGCCGATCCCGACGAGGTGAAGGGCGTCGGCAACATTGGGCGGACCGGCGTCGATGAATTTGCCGCGGCGGTGATGAAATTTCCCGGCGGCATGCTTGCCGAGGTGACCGCGGGCGTGCGCGTGACGCTGGAGAACCAGGTGCGCGTCTGGGGGGAGGAAGGCCACCTGGATATCCCCAGCCCGTGGGTGGTCAATGGAGGCAATCCCGGCGAAAGCCTGCTCCTCCTGCATCGCGGCGGCCAGACCTCCGAGGTCAAGGTTCACGCGGACCGGAGCATTTACGCCATCGAGGCGGACACCGTCGCGGAATCGATTGCCGCCAGGGAATCGCCCGCCATGACGTGGAGCGATTCGCTCGGCAATATGCGCACACTCGACCGGTGGCGTGCCGAGATTGGGCTCTAATCAGCGAAATTTGACGATTTCGCTTGCCCTTTTTACCCCGCACGTAATTTTTTGCCTCCTTTGAAATCGCAACGAGGATCCATGCCAGCCACATCCACACAGCAGGAAATTGACGAACTCCAACGCCGCCTAGCATCCCTGGCCGAGAGGGCCGAGGATCAATTGCGCGAGAAACTTGCAAACGCCCGCGCGGTCGTCGCCGATCTTGAGCGCCAGCTTTCCGATATCACCGGCCGCCCGTCCGCCAGTGAGATCAAGGCCATGGCCGAACCCAAGGGCCCGCGCTCCCGCCGGCCCTCGATTGGCGATGAGGAATTGAAGGCGCAAATCCTGGGCGTCGTCGCCAACGCCGGCGCTGCCGGCATCAACGCCAAGCAAATCGCCGAGGCCGTCGATCAGGCGCCCGCCCGCATCCGGCAGTTCGTCGCCGCCAATCCCGCCGCCCTCAAGCGAACCGGCAGCGGCCCCGGCACAAAGTTTTTCATGCCATAACGCGCTGGCGCGTATTGCGCGAATCGAAGCTGGGAAGCGCCCCGGCGAGGAGAATCCTGTTTGATGGATACTCCGGCGTGAGGAAGTTCCGCGTGCCGCCCCGCCGCGGAAACCGCCCGCTACAGCTCCGCGTGCAGCGGCTCCAGATCGTGATCGCCGCGGGCGAAATCGCGGTAGCGCTTGTCCAGCGCGAAGCTGCGTTGCAGAGCCTCGCGGGCGGCATCGATCTGGCCCAGCACGCAGGAGTAACAGGCGAAGTTGTAGAAAAAGATCGCCTTCTCCCGCAGCGACGGCGGCGCGCTGAGCAGCGCCTGGATCGCCTCCTGTGTCCGGCCCATCTCATGCAGGCAATAGGCGGAGTGGACCCAGCCCCCCTCCTCCTGCGGCGCTTCTTCCGCAAGCTGCCGGGAGAGGTTCAGCGCCTCGCGCCACTTGGACTCGTTGATGAGGATGAGCACCCGCAGTTCCAATACTTCCGGCCGCTGCCGCGGCTCGCCGGCCATCCCGTCGAGCTCGCGCCACGCCTCGCGCCAGAGCCCGAGCTCGTAATAGCCCTGGGCCGCAAGGATTCGCTTTTGGAAGTCTTCCACCCCGGTATTTAGTGCAGAAAAGACAAAAATCGAAATTCGAAAAACTCGAAAATTGCGTCAGGCCGGCAAATCGAGGCATTCGCGCACCTTCTGCGCGAGCGCCGTGGGCTGGTACGGCTTCTTGAGGAAAGCCATGCCGTCCGTGAGGCCAAAGTCCTGGCCGGCGACCTCGATGGAGTAACCGCTGCTGTAGAGCACCTTCAGGTCGTGCTTTTCCTGGCGCAGCTTGCGGGCGAGGTCGAGGCCGGACATCCCCTCCGGCATCACAATGTCGGTCAGCAGCAGATCGATCCGCGTATCATGCTGCGCCCACACGCGCAGCGCTTCCACGCCCGAGTGGGCTTCCAGCACGTCGTAGCCATAGGATTTCAGCACGCCGCGCGCGAGCGAGAGGACGCCCGCCTCGTCTTCCACCAGCAGCACCGTTTCCTTGCCGCCGCGCACATTCTGCGGGGCCACCTTGCCATTGCGCGCCTGCACCGCCTTGACGGAGCTGGGGAGATACACCTTGAAGACCGAGCCCTTGCCGAGCTCGCTCTCCACCTCGATCCAGCCCTGGTGCTGCTTGACGATTCCGTACACCGTCGCCAGGCCCAGGCCTGTGCCCTTGCCCACCTCCTTGGTGGTAAAGAAGGGTTCGAAGAGCTTGCCCAGCTTGTCGGACTCGATGCCCGTGCCGTTGTCGCTGACCGAGAGGCAGATAAACGTTCCTTCGCGCGCCTCGGGATTCCGCTCCACGTAAGCGCGCGATACCATCACCGGCACGGTGCCGATGGTGAGCGAGCCGCCGCCGGGCATCGCGTCGCGCGCATTCACCGAGAGATTCATGATCACCTGCTCCATCATCGTGGCATCCGCTTCCACGGCGGGGAGGCGGGGGGCGAGGTTGCTGCGCAGGCTGATGTTCTCGCCCAGCACGCGGCGCAGCATGCCGGTCACACGCTGGATCACCTCATTGATGTCCAGCAGCTCCATTTGCATGAATTGCTTGCGGCCAAAGGTCAGCAATTGCTGCGTCAGCTTCGCCGCGCGGTCGGACGCCATGCGGATCTGCTCCAGTGATTCCACGCCGGATTTGCTCAGTTGCTGGCCCACGGCCACCAGCTCGCAATGGCCCTGGATGATCGTCAGCACGTTATTGAAATCATGCGCGACGCCGGCGGCCAATTGCCCCACCGATTGCATTTTTTGCGATTGCCGCAACTGTTGCTCCAGATTCAGGCGCTCCGTCACGTCGGACGCGTAGCAATGCACGCAGCGGACGGCGGGAATGGGAAAGAACGCCCAGGATATCGTGCGCTGGCTGACCTTTGTCTCGCGCCGCACCTGGTTGCCGCCGCTCTCCAGGCACTCGCGCACGGCTACCGCCACATCGGGCGGCAATATCTCCGGCACCTTCTGTTTGCCGAGGCTCTTCGCCATTTCTTCCGTGGATTCATTGAAATAAACCAGCTCGCCCTGCTCGGAGAATTGCATCACCGCGTTCGGATTGTACCGCGGGAATGCCGCCAGGTTCTCGATCTCCCGCGCGGCGCGATGCTTCTCTGTAATGTCCTCGCAAAGTGAGGAAACGCCCGATACCCCCCCGTTGCTGTCGCGGATGGGGGTGTTGCTCCATTCGCAAAGAATCGTGCGACCGTCCTTGGTAAAATTCTCCTGCATGTGCGCCGGTTCCGTCGCGCCGCGCATGAGCCCGGCCCACACGGCATCCACTTTTTCCCTGGTGGATTCCGGAACGATGAGGGAGCGAAAGTCCTTCCCGATCACCTCCTCCCGGGCATGGCCAAAAATGCGCTCCGCCGCCGTATTCCATTCCGCCACGCGCCCGTCCAGGTCCAGCTCGATGACGCCGAGCGGCGTCTGCTCGATGTGCAGATGAAGTTTCTGCTCCATGTGCAGCAGGCGCTCCCGCGCGGCGTTTTCCTTCGCGGTCGCTTCCGCGGATTTTGCCGTGGTCCGGCATGCCAGCTCGATGGCCGCCAGCAGCCCCGAGACGACGACGCAAACCGCCGCCTGCCCGGGGACCGAGGCGATTCCCGCCACGATGATTCCTCCCGCGGCCAGGGTTAAAAATATGACCGTCCACCGCACGGCTGCCGCGAGGCCGCCAGCGCGCCGCGCATTCCGCACCTGGGCAAGGGCGAGCGCGACGAGCCAAAGGGCCGCAAACACGGAGTAACCGAGATGGCTCCTAAACCAATCTATGGGCATTGCCCATGCCGTAAAAGCAGGTTGTGCGCCCGTTCCGGCAAACTGGTGGAAAATCGTGCCCCGGCTACAACGCCGCCCGTTCCGCGAAGTGCTCGACGGGCGGGCAGCAGCATTGCAAGTTACTGTCGCCGTAAACGATATCGATGAGGAACGCGCTGCCCGGCCACCGGATCGAAGCGGTAGCCAGCACATGTCGCGATTCGGCGCTCAGTACAATCCCGCCTTGATTTACCTTTAGAAGGCTTGATTGCCTGGGTAGCCATTCAGCGAATTGCCTTGATTTTGCCCGGAGCCAGCTTGATTTCGACCCTTGAAGTGGCTTGATTTACCTTGATTCCAGTCGGCTCCCGTAGCCAGCAAAAGCGGTTTCCCAGCAAAATTCCGTTTTGCGCGAGCCATTTTCCTGCCGCCCCTCCCGCGCGGCTTTGAATGTCAAAGAACGTCCCGAACTTCGCTGCAAGCGTAGCAGCATTGTGGCTGTGCGGGAACTCTTATGGGCGAAGATCGATTCATGCCTGACGCCGCATCCGGTCACACCATTCTGGACACGGCCAAGGCGCGCAGGATGCCGATGGTCCGGCCTGCGGAGGCAAATCGCTTCTGAGGGATCGCGCTCTCCGCCGAGAACGCTTGCCGGCGGCAAATGGCTCTGTGTTGTGGTTGAAGGTGCTGCCGGACGATTTCTTTGTGATCGCCGCATATCTGAATAAATTGGAGTTGGCGGAACGCGCCGGTGTTGCCTATTGCAAATGCTCACGAATCCACGCCGGGCGACGGCGGCAATCGACAACGGCGTGAACACGCGCGGTCTCGCCGACCATGGTGTAAAATACCGCGAACGGAAAACGTCTGGACAACAGGCGGTGATAATTCCGGTAGGCTATCCGGTGGATGCCCGCATAAAGCCGCAGCGATTCAACGTCTGAACTGATACTCTCCACGAAATAAGTCCCCAACCCGGACTGTTGCGCCTCGTAAAACAGGTATCCTTCAAAAAGATCGTCTTCGGCTCTTTCGAGAATTTCAATTCTCATCGAATCCGGTCGCGAAGCCGCGCCTTGGCGGTTTCCCAATCCACGAACCTGGCTTCTCCCGCGTCGATCTGGCGCTGGCGTTCATCAAGGATTTGCTTGTGCCAATCTTGTACGGGGATATTTGCCTCGTCCCGGCAAATGTTGTCCCAAAGCGCTTCCATAGCCATGAGCTTTTCCTCGATGGTCATGCGATCAATCGGTAGCGCGATGGAATTCATGGGTGCAATTTTCCGGCGAAACGAATCAAGATCAAGTTGAATCGGCATGAACCTGAGGCCACTCCTATGTCGGGCCATCCATTTGATCGTAATGCGTCCGGCGCCCTTCGGGCCAGCCTGAGTCTGGTCGTCTCGCTCCTCTCCCGAGTGCTCGGCTCTTACTTGATCTTTCCTCCTCTCTCATCGCAAGCTGAGGTCGCCGAGGTGACGGAGAGGACTCGTGGAGGTTGGCGGGCGGGCGAAGGCTTTAAGTGGCGGTGGAAGGCGCCCCCGCCTCCCTGCCGCTTTGAACCCGGGCGTTCGGATAGCGTTCCGCGTTCCGATTGAGGAATTCCATTTGCTCGCGGGGCGTCATGGCCGCCAGCAGCCGGCCGGTTTCGACCCGCCACTGCCGGGACATTTCCACGGCGTCAAAGGCTTTCTTCTTCTTCGTCATCATAAACGAGCTCCAGCGGACTCACAATACTCACCGGTGGATAGCCTTGCAAGAGGTTCACACTGTTGAATGCGGTGGCGCGGCGCAAGTTGACGAGGTGTTTGAAGTTCCAACTGACTACCACATTGATCCCGTGGACCACCGCAATGGCGACATGCCGGGCGTCGTCGGCATAGGCTGGGGGCACGACGCTGGCGCCGAGGTAGGCTTGTGCGAGGTCAATGGCATCCTCTGTCAGCAACAAGAGCCGCCCCGGCTGATCGAAGGTGCGCCGCATCAGGTCGCGCACCTCCTCGGGAGCGCCCTGGGTTTCCTGCTCGGTCAACACGGATGTGGCAAACCGGTATTTTCCTTGCTCCATCCGTCGCCAGAGTTCACGTGTGGCTTCCTTGAACTCGTCATCGAAGTAGCCCCCGATCACGGAGGTGTCGAGGTAGAGGCTGGGGACCCGCATCGGTCCGATCATGACAACCCTGCGGAGACGAGCCAAGACCAACCTCGATCCGGACCTGGAATGGCTCATCGCCACCCGTTGAGGCCGCCGAGGCGGCGGAGGGGACTCGTGGAGATTGGCAGGCGGGCGAGCCCTCTCCTTGCGCTATGAGGCTGTCGAACAGCCGAACTCGAAATAGGTATGGGCTCGTTGCGCTCGCGATGATTTCATGGCTTTGCTCGACGCTGCGGCGGGTCGATCGATAGCGATTGAGGTCCGGCCGGCTGATTCGCTACGCCTTTTCCGGCTCCGCGAAGGCCTCGACGGGGGGGCAGGAGCATTGGAGGTTGCGGTCGCCGTAGACGTTATCGATGCGGGCAACGGCGGGCCAGAATTTGTGCTGCCGCAGCCACGGGGCCGGGTAGGCGGCCACCTGGCGGCTGTAGGGGCGGTCCCAGGTATCCGCCGTTACGGACGCCGCGGTGTGCGGGGCGCGCTTCAGGGGATTGTTTGCCCGGTCCATGGAGCCGTTTTCGATGGCCTTCATCTCTCCGTGGATGGCGATCATCGCGTCGCAAAAACGATCCAGTTCCGCCTTCGATTCGCTTTCCGTGGGCTCGATCATCACCGTGCCCGGCACCGGCCACGATACCGTCGGCGCGTGGAAGCCATAATCCATGAGGCGTTTGGCTACATCTTCCACTTCGATCCCGAAATTCTTCCACCGGCGCAGGTCCAGAATGCACTCGTGAGCCACCAGCCCGGCTTTCCCGCGAAAGAGCACCGGGAAGTAACTGTTCAGGCGATGGGCGATGTAATTCGCGTTTAGAATGGCGAACCGGGTGGCGTCCCGCAGCCCTTCGGCCCCCATCATCCGGATGTACATCCAGGAGATAACCAAAATGGAGGCGCTGCCAAACGGCGCGGCGCTTACCTGGCCGCCCGAGCCGCGCGGCGCCGGCAAAAAAGGCGCCAGATGCGCCGCCACGCCAATCGGCCCCACGCCGGGACCGCCGCCGCCATGCGGGATGCAAAATGTCTTGTGCAGGTTGAGATGGCAGACATCCGCGCCAAAATCGCCCGGGCGGCAGAGACCGGCCTGCGCGTTCATATTCGCGCCATCCATATAGACCTGCCCGCCATTGGCGTGGATGATCGCGCACACCTCCTGCACGCCCTCCTCAAACACGCCGTGCGTGGAGGGATAAGTGATCATGAGGCACGCAAGGTCCGCGGCATGGGCAGCCGCTTTCGCCTTCAGATCGTCCAGGTCGATATCGCCGTCCTCCAGGCAGTGCACCGCCACCACGCGGAAGCCGCACATCGCCGCGCTCGCCGGGTTGGTGCCATGCGCCGATTGAGGGATGAGGCAGACGTTGCGTTTCCCTTCGCCGCGCGAGGCGTGGTAATCGCGAATCGCGAGCAGCCCCGCGTATTCGCCTTGCGAGCCGGCATTCGGCTGGAGCGAGACGGCGGCAAAGCCGGTGATCTCCGCGAGCCATTGCTCCAGGTCCTCGAAGATGCGGGCGTAACCCTGCGTCTGGTCCACAGGGGCAAAGGGGTGCAGCGCGCCGATCTCCGGCCATGTCACCGGGAACATCTCGGCGGTGGCGTTCAGCTTCATCGTGCAGGAGCCGAGCGGGATCATCGACGTGGTTAGTGAAAGATCCTTCGCCTCCAGCCGCCGGATGTACCGCAGCATCTCCGTTTCCGTGTGGTATTGGTTGAAGACCGGGTGGGAGAGGTAGCCGCTGGTGCGCGCGAGGTCCGCTCCATAGGGCTGGTAGCGCTCCGGCACCACCGCTTCCTGCGCGCCGAATGCGCGGAGGATGGGGCCGAGATCGTCCGTCGTCTCATCCACCGAAACGCAGACCGTTTTCGAGTCGAGCGCCCGCAGGTTCACCCCTTCCTTCAAGGCCGCCGCAATGATGGGCGCCGCCGCTTCCACATGGACCCGCACGGTGTCGAAAACGGGTCCATCCGCGGCGTTCCGGCCCAGCGCGGAGGCCAGTTTCTGCGCTTGCGCATGGATGCGGCGCGCAATCTTCCGCAAGCCTTCCGGCCCGTGATAGACCGCGTACATGGACGCCATCACGGCCAGCAGCACCTGCGCCGTGCAGATGTTGCTTGTGGCTTTCTCCCGCCGGATGTGCTGCTCGCGCGTTTGCAGGGAGAGCCGGTAGCCCGGACGCCCATCGGCATCGTGCGAGACGCCCACCAACCGGCCGGGCATGTGCCGCTTGAGCGCATCCCGCGTCGCAAAATACGCCGCGTGCGGCCCGCCGAAACCGACCGGGACGCCAAAGCGCTGGCTGGATCCCACGGCGATATCCGCGCCAAATTCCCCCGGCGCGCGCAGCAGCGTCAGCGCCAGCAAATCCGCGGCCACCACGGCCAGCCCGCCGGCGGCGTGCAATGCCGTGATCACCTCGTCATAACGGCGAATCTCCCCGTCCGTGGCCGGGTATTGAAACAGCGCGCCGAAAAATCCGCCGCCCGCGAAGTCCGCCTTCCGCTCGTCGCCCACCGTCACCGTGATGCCGAGCGGCAGCGCGCGCGTCCTCACCACCGCAATGGTCTGCGGATGGCAGGAATTGGAGAGAAAGAAAGCGTTGCGGGAAGCATCCTTGCGCGAGGCGAGGCATACCGCCATCGCTTCCGCCGCCGCCGTGCCCTCGTCCAGAAGCGAGGCGTTGGCGATATCGAGGCCCGTAAGGTCCGTGATCATCGTCTGGAAGTTGATCAGCGCTTCCAGCCGGCCTTGCGCGATCTCCGCCTGGTAAGGCGTGTAAGCGGTGTACCAGCCGGGATTCTCCAGGATATTCCGCTGGATGACCGGCGGCGTGATGCAGCCGTAATAGCCGGCGCCGATGTGATCGCGGAGCACCCGGTTTTCGCCGGCGATGCCCTTCAGCTCCGCCAGCGCCTCCCGCTCGCCCAGCGCGGGCGGCAGCTCCAGCGGCTTGCGCATCCGGATGGATGCCGGCACGGCGCGGTCGATCAATTCCTTCATCGAGCCGAGCCCCAGCTCGTGCAGCATCGCCGCGGCATCGGCCTCCCCGGGACCGATGTGCCTGCGGGGAAAAGTGTCCAGCGTTTCGGCGGTCAGATCGGTGTACACGGGCTATACCTCGTATTTGCCGCTGGCGGAGATCAATTCCCGGTACTGCGCCGGTTCCTTGAGCCGCTCGATTTGCTCGCCCGCCTCGACCTTGAGGCGGAAGAGCCAGCCCTCGCCATACGGGTCGCGATTCACCAGTCCCGGGTCGCCTTCCAGGGCGGGATTCGCCTCCACGACGGCGCCGCCGATGGGCGCATAGATATCGCTGGCCGCTTTGACTGATTCCACCACCGCCGCGGCCTGGCCCGCGGTGAGACTGGCTCCCACCTTGGGCAGCTCGACAAAGACAATGTCGGTCAATTCCGCCTGGGCGTGATCGGTGATGCCCACCGTTGCCGTCTCGCCATCCAGGCGCAGCCATTCGTGGGACTCGGTGTATTGAAGATGCTCGGGAACGTTCATATGGAGTTTCAGGTTGCGGGCTTGCGGAAGGGCTTGCGCTCGACGGACGCCTTGAAGCGCCGTCCGCGGATTTCGATTTCCAATTCCTCGCCAATGCGCGCCAGCCCGGAAGGCAGGTAAGCCATGCCGATGCCGCAGCCCAGCGAGGGCGAGAGCGTGCCGCTGGAAAGCTCAGCC
The DNA here is from genome assembly GCA_036266845.1 of Chthoniobacteraceae bacterium. Classification (GTDB taxonomy): domain Bacteria; phylum Verrucomicrobiota; class Verrucomicrobiia; order Chthoniobacterales; family Chthoniobacteraceae; genus DATAXI01. Next base: position 29,253 of record DATAXI010000087.1, read on the forward strand.
ACCTGCCGGCCATCCTTGAGCACCGGGTAATGCGCGCGCGGCGGCGGCCCCTTGTCGATCATCCTGATCGGCGCAAGGCGCGTGGGAATGCCGGCCTCCTTTTGCTTCAGCAGCGCATCGCGGCCAATGAAGTCCGGCTTGGTCAAATCCACAAAAATCGAAAGCCCCGCCTCCAGCGGTGTGCGCTCCGGGGAAAGATCCGAGCCGTTGAGCGGGTAGCACATTTCCAGCCGCAGCGTATCGCGCGCGCCCAGGCCGCACGGCTTCACTCCGATATCCGCGCCCCGCTCCAGAATTTGGTTCCACACCTCCGGCGCGCGCTCTGCCGGGAAGAATAATTCATAGCCTTCCTCGCCCGTGTAACCGGTGCAGGCGATGACGAAGGGCACCTCCCCGCGGGTGATCCGCAGCACCTCATTGCGCCCCGGCCGGGAGGCGCCGAAGAGTTCGTCGAACAGCGCGGGCGCTTTCGGCCCCTGCAGCGCCAGGCCCGCGTAGTCCGCGCTCCGATTCTCCAGCGTTACGCCGGCGGCTTCCGCGCGTCCGTGCATCCAGGCAAAATCTTCATCCACCTTCGCCGCGTTCACGATGAGCAGATACTCCTCTCCGGAGAGGCGATAGACGATCAAATCGTCGATCACCCCGCCGTGCTCATTGAGCAGAAAGGTGTATTGGCCATGGCCGGGCGCCAGCCGGTCGATATTGTTCGTAAGCAGCCGGTTGAGCCAGGCTCCCGCGTCCGCCCCGCTGGCGATGAACTGCCCCATGTGGGAAATATCGAAGAGGCCGGCATTGCCGCGCACCGCCTGGTGCTCATCCACGATTCCGCTGTATTGGACCGGCATCATCCAGTTGCCAAAGCCGATCATCTTAGCCCCGAGGCGCAGGTGTTCGTCATAGAGTGGAGTCGTTTTCAAGTTCGTTGCGGCGGTCACGGGTGCTAAAGCTAGAG
>DATAXI010000116.1:0-5679 GCA_036266845.1 Chthoniobacteraceae bacterium
CCTCGTGCCTGGTGGCAATCCGTGACCGCCTGGCCGATCTGGTCCAGCGGCACGAGCCCGACTCCGCCGCCATCGAATCCACCATTTACGTGCAGAGTTACAAGACCGCCATCACGCTCGGCGCCGTGCGCGGGGCGGCAATCGTGACGCTCGCCGAGCGGGGCGTGCCCATTTATGAATACGCGCCGCGCCGGGTGAAACAGGCGGTGGTGGGCAAGGGCGGCGCAGCCAAGCAGCAGGTGGGTTTCATGATCCGTGCGATGCTGGGGCTCACGGAAAATCCGCCGCCGGACGCGGCCGACGCATTGGCAATCGGCCTCACCCATTTTCAGGCGCACGAATCCGCCGGGCGCGGCGTAACCTCGCTCACGCTGGTATGATCGCCGCGCAATGGCTGGGCCGAATCGGCTACGAGGAGGCGCTGGCAATGCAGGATCGCCTGGTGGCGGAGCGCCGCGCGGGGACGATTCCCGACCAACTGCTGCTGCTGGAGCACGAGCCGGTTTACACCATCGGGCGCACCCCGGACCAAAGCAGCCTGCGAGGAGCGGCGCACCTGCCGCATCCGCTGGTGCAGATCAACCGCGGCGGCCAGGCCACTTACCACGGCCCGGGCCAATTGGTCGGCTACCCGATTCTGGACCTGCGCAACCACGGGCAGGACCTGCACCGATACCTGCGGGCACTGGAGGAATTACTCCTCCGCGTCTGCGCGCAGTACGGAGTCGCCGCCCGGCGCCGCGAGGGGCTTACGGGCGCCTGGGTTGCCGAACGCAAGATCGCCTCGATCGGCGTCGGGGTCCGCCACTGGATTTCCATGCACGGGTTCGCGCTCAATGTGTGCGGCGATCTTGCGCCGTTTCAGGAGATTACGCCCTGCGGCATTGCCGGAGTCACCATGACGAGCCTGGAAAAAGAGTCCGGCCGCACGATTACCGTCAAAGAATGCGGGGAGATCGTGACCGGCCTGTTCTCCGATTCGCTGCCCGGCGTTCCCCGTTAACGAATCGGGACTGGAATCCCGCCTGCGATTTCCACACCATCCGCGTTTATTCCCGATGAAATCCATTCTCCCAGCCCTTGCTCTGTTTGCCGGGATGCTTATGCCCGCCCACGCCGCGGATTCTCTGGCCGCCTTCCATAAGAACGATCTGATCCTCTTCCAGGGGGATTCCATTACCGACGGGGGCCGGATGCGGACCGGCAATGATTACAACCACATTATGGGCCAATCCTACCCGTACATCATCGCGGCGGAAGTGGGCGCGCAATATCCGGAGCGAAATCTGACATTCGTCAATCGCGGCATCTCCGGGAATACCGTGGTCAACCTCGCGGCGCGGTGGCAGAAGGATACGCTCGCGCTGAAGCCGCAATTTTTGAGCATCCTCATAGGAGTCAACGATACGCACCAGGTGGGCGGGCCGGAGGACCTGGACACATTCCAGCGCACCTACGACAAGCTTCTCTCCGACACCATCGCGGCGTTACCGGGGACCAAGATCATTCTCGGCGAACCGTTTCTGCTGCCGGTGGGCGGGTATAAGACCAATTATGACGCAAAGCTGGCCGAGGTAAAAAAGCACGCCGCCGTGGTGGCGGCGCTTGCGGAGAAATACCATCTGCCGCTCGTTCGCTTCCAGAAGGCGTTTGACGAAGGCTGCGAAAAAGCTCCCGCCGATCACTGGAGCTGGGACGGTGTCCACCCGACCTATGCCGGCCACGGCCTCATGGTCCAGGCATGGCTTGACGCCGTCAACCGGGCATGGCCCTCCTCTCCGTAACCTCCCCCCCGCTATATACTGTGGGCCTTCGCGCGAGGCTCATAACTTCATGAAGTTACCAAGTAACTGTTTCCCTTCCGGAGTCAGGATGGACTCCGGATGAAACTGGACTCCATGGATGGGATACTCGCGATGGCGCAGGCCCATGATTTCCTTCTCGGCGGTCTCGGCGCAGATTTCGAGGGTAGCGGGCACGGAATCGCGGCGAACGATGAGGGAGTGGTAACGGGTGGCCTCAAAGGGCGAAGGCAGGCCGGCGAAAACGCCCTTGCCATCATGGATGATGGGCGAGGTTTTGCCGTGCATGAGCCGGTCCGCGCGGACGACGGCGCCGCCAAAGACATCGCCGATGCATTGGTGGCCAAGGCAGACGCCAAGGATGGGCGTGGTGGCGCCGAACGCGCGGATCACGTCATTGGAAATGCCGGCCTCGCGCGGAGTGCAGGGGCCGGGAGAGATGCAAATCCGCTCCGGCTTCATCGCGGCGATCTCCTCGATGGAGATTTCATCATTCCTCTTCACGACGAGATCGGCGCCCAGCTCCCCGAAGTATTGGACCAGGTTGTAAGTGAAGGAGTCGTAGTTATCCAGGACCAGCAACATAGTAATTACCTCGCACTTTCCCTTGCTCTTTCAATGGCCCGGATCATGCCCATCGCCTTGTTGGCCGTCTCCTGATACTCGCCCTCGGGCGTGGAATCGGCGACGATGCCCGCGCCGGCCTGCACATACGCCTTGCCATCCTTGAGCGCGATGGTGCGCAGCGCGATGCATGAGTCGGAATTGCCATCGAACCCGAAGTAACCGACCGCGCCCGCATAAGTGCCGCGCTTGGTTTTCTCGAGTTGATTGATGATCTGCATCGCCCGCACCTTGGGCGAGCCGCTGACGGTGCCGGCGGGGAATGTGGCGCGCATCACATCATACGCATTTTTTTCCGCGTGAAGCTGGCCGACCACGTTCGATACGATGTGCATGACGTGGCTGTATCGCTCGATGGTCATAAAATCGGTGACCCGCACGGTGCCGAAATCGGCAATGCGGCCCACGTCGTTGCGGGCGAGGTCCACCAGCATGAGGTGCTCGGCCCGCTCCTTGGGATCGGCCAGCAACTCGGTCGCGTTCGCGGCATCCTGCTCCGGCGTATTGCCGCGGCGGCGGGTGCCGGCGATGGGCCGGATCTCCACCTTCCCGTTGATCGCCCGCACGTGCACCTCCGGCGAGGAGCCGACCAGCGAAAACTCCCCGCCGAACTTGAGGCAGAAGAGATAAGGCGAGGGATTCACAAAGCGCAGGCAGCGGTAAAGCGTGAGGGGGTCGCCATCGTATGCGGTCTCGAAGCGCTGCGAGAGGACCACCTGGAAGATATCTCCCGCGTGGATGTACTCGTGCGCTTCTTCCACCATCTTCCGGAACTCCTCCTCGGTGGTATTGGAAGTGGGCTGCACGGCGACCGGCTGGCGGTGGACATTGATGACCGGGAGGCGCGCCGGGCGATCCAGCGAGAGCAATACGCGCTGGATGGCCTGCACGGCGGCATCATAAGCGGCATCCGCATCCTCATTCTCCACCAGCGCATTTGCCAGCACGCGCATCCGGCGCATCGGGTGATCGAAGATGATGAGCGTTTCCGCGATCATGAAGACCGCCTCCGGCAATTGCAGATCGTCCAATGGCGGCTGGCCGATGGTGGGCTCGAAGAACCGCACCATGTCATAGCCCAGGTAGCCCACCGCGCCGCCGGAGAAGCGCGGCAGATGCGCCACCGGCACCGGGATGTATTGCGCCATCAGCTTTTGCAATTCCGCCAGCGGATCGCCCGCCGTCTCGAATTCCCGCACCTCGCCGCGGTCGATGACCGTGACCTTGCGTCCGTGGCTCTTGAAGACGACGCGCGGGTTGCTGCCCACAAAGGAGTAGCGCCCGCCCTGGTCGATGTGCTCGGCGCTCTCCAGCAGGAAGGAGTAGCCTCCGTCGTCGATTTTTGAAAACGCGGACACCGGCGTTTCGGCATCGGCCACCAGCTCCGTATAGACGGGGATGAGATTGCCGTACCGCGCCAGCTTGCGGAATTCCTCCCGCCCCGGCTTCAATTCGGTGGTGGTCATTTAATTGGAATAAGTCTTTTCCGGATCGAAAACTTTTTGCTCCTCGATTTCTCCGGGCGATCCGTCCCGGTTGAGAGGCTGGAAGAAACAACTCTGGTAGCCGGTGTGGCACGCACCGCCGGTCTGCTCCACCTCAAAGAGCAGCGTGTCCCGGTCGCAATCCGCGTACCATCGCAGCACGCGCTGGGTGTGGCCGCTGGTTTCCCCCTTGAGCCACGCCTTCTGGCGGGAGCGGCTCCAGTAATTCATGAATCCCGTATCGAGGGTCTTCTCGAGGGCGGCGCGGTTCATCCACGCCATCATCAGGACGCGGTGGGTGCCGGTCTCCTGGACAATTGCCGGGATCAGACCGTCCGCGTTGTACTTGAAGTCGAGATTCATGATTTTTTTCGGGATTTTTACGGATGATTTTGAAAAAGGGATAAAAAAACCCGACGACTCGCGAATAGCGGAATCATCGGGCGATTTAATCGGAGGCGACGCAAAGAGGCGCTACGACCACTCCAGCCCGTAAGCCGGAGTCAGCCCGTCTAGCAACGCCACCAATGGATCAAACTCACGCTGGGACGATTACCCCGCCACGGATGGGTTTGCAAGTGCTTTTGCGCTGCTGAAAAGCGGCGCACGCGCAGAAGCGAAGAGGGGGGCGGCGGGTAAAAAAGCCGTTGACGAAGAACATCATCCGCGTTATTTAACCCTTTAGTTAAATACGAATGTCCGCCGATCCTCTCAGCGCTACTTTTTCCGCCCTCGCCGATCCCACCCGGCGCGCGATCCTTGCGCGCCTGGCCCAGGGCGAGACCGCTGTGACCGAGCTGGCAAAGCCGTTCAAGATGAGTCTCCCGGCCATTACCAAGCACCTGAAGGTGCTGGAGCGCAGCGGCCTGATCACCCGCGGGCGCTCCGCGCAGTGGCGCCCCTGCCGGCTGCACGCCAAGCCGATGCGCGAGGCTGCGGACTGGCTGCAACTTTACCGCCGCCATTGGGAGGAGAGCTTTGACCGGCTGGAAGATTACCTCAACCGAACCAAACCAAAATGAATACGAACACTCCCGGCGAGATTACCCTGACTCGCGAATTTGACGCTCCGCGCTCCCGCGTTTTCCAGGCATGGACGGATCCCCTGCAACTCGCGCAATGGTGGGGTCCGTTTGGATTCAGCAATCCGCGTTGCGAACTGGACCCGCGGCCCGGCGGGAAAATCCACGTGGATATGCGGGGGCCGGACGGCATGGTGTACCCGATGCCGGGCGAGTACCGGGAAATCGTGGAGCCGGAGCGGATCGTCTTTACCGCCGGCGCGGCGGACGACGCCGGGACGCTGCTGTTCGAGATCCTGAACATCGTCACCTTCGAGGAGGCATCGGAAGGGAAGACGCGGCTCACGTTGCGCACGGAACTGATCCACGCGACGGAGGAGGCGAAAGAGCGTTATCTCTCCGGCCAAAAAATCGGCTGGTCGCAAAGCCTGGTGCGTTTCGGAGAATTCCTCACGCCGGCGGAGGAGCAGCCGGGCGCGCCGAACGAGATCATCATCTCGCGCGTGTTCGACGCGCCGCGCGAGACGGTGTGGGAGGCGATAACGGACCCGGAACAGGTGGTACAATGGTGGGGGCCGCACGGTTTCAGCACCACCATCCAGGAGATGGACCTGCGCCCCGGCGGCGTCTGGAACCACGTGATGCACGGGCCGGACGGCGCCAATTACCCGAACCGCAGCGTCTTTACCGAGGTGGTGAAGCCGGAACGCCTCTCCTACAGCCACGGCGGGCACAAGGAAGGGGGCG
>DATAXI010000131.1:0-4565 GCA_036266845.1 Chthoniobacteraceae bacterium
CCTTTGACTCAACGATATCCCGTTCCCTGCATCGGTCCGGCAAGATGCCGGACCGTGCGAGCTGGAAGCTCGCGCTCCCCCGGAACATCCCTTGCCAAAGTACGGGACGTCCGCGGGCTTCGTTCACCGGCTATTGCGACCAGTAAAATGCGCCCGGTCCAAAAAACCGGGCGGCGTGGAATGGGAGTAGTGCGGTTCGCCTTGAACCGGGTTCAATGCGGCGCAAACTTTGCCGGGTCCGCAAGGTACGCCTTGACGAAGCGGCCCATGGAAGTGGGGGTTTTCCAGTCGGGCTTCAGCATTACGGGAGTCCAGTCCGGGTGCCAGCACCATGCGGTGGAGTGGAGGTGGCGGCCCTCCAGAAAATCGCGGACGAACTTATAGCCGAAAGTCTTCGCGCTTCCCTTGAAGGATTCCGTCGTCTTTTCCTGAAAACCCCACTCGGTGACGATCACGGGAGCGAATTTTTGCAGCTCGTCGAGGCGCTTGGCCCATTGCGTTTCGTCGTCGTCATCCGTGCTGGCGTAGATGTGCCAGCAGTAGGCGATGTTTTTGCCGGGAAGCGGATCTTCGCGAATGCCGCGCAGGTCGTAGGCCCAATCATTGCCCGTGGCGAGCACGACGTTCTGGCTGTGCGCGCGGACGATTGCCAGCAGTTGCGCAAAATAGGGCTTCAGGTTCTCCCACTGTGGCGGGGTTTCCTCGTCCTCTTCCTTCTGGTTGAGGACGGGCTCGTTCCAGAGCTCGAAGATGATCCGGCCATCGGCTCCGAATTTTGCGGAAACCGCGTCCCAGAAACTTTTCGCGAGGTCGAAGTTTGAATCGTAAAGATCGGGCGGATCCTCATCCCACTCCTTCTCAATCGGCTCGTAATAGCCATTGGGCCAGCCAATGACGTGCCAGTCGAGAATGACGTCCATTCCGTTGTCGAGCGCGGCGTGAATTTCGCGGTCCAGGGTGGCCAGCACCCTGGCGTGGTCCGTGTGTTTCCAGACGGCCGGGTGCAGTGAAATGCGGACAACGTTGGCATGCCAGTCGTGCGCGATTCTTGCGTAATCCGATAGCGGGCGGCCCTGGCGGGCGAGGATGGGATCGCCCACCGCCACGCCGCGCAGCATGACGGGCGTATCGCCCGCCAGCAACTGGTTGCCCTGCACGCGCAGCGCATCCGCGGCGCAGGCATGGGTGCACGCGAGAGCGGCGAGGATCGCCGGAAGTGCCCGGGACATCGTTTACTGCGGGTTTTCCTGCCCGATGCGCCGGAGGCTGGCCGCTTCGGTGCGGTCGATGCGGTCTTTGATGCTGGGATCGATCTCGCGCATCTTCTCGTAGAGCGCCTTGTAATAACGGCGGGAGGCGGAGCGTTCCTCATCGCCGCTGGCGGCGTCGGATTTTGACTGAAGCTCCTGCACATGCGGGTCCTGCTCGGCCTTCTCCCGGGCGGCTTCAAAGCGTTTCGTCTCCTGTTCCTCCTGTTCCACGGGGGAAACGGTATCGATGGCGGGCGCTGGCTGGGAACCGCCGCCGGTGACAAACGGGATCTGCGAGGTCATCCCGCCATTGTCGCTGGCGCCGTGACGGTGCTTGTGGGCGGGGGTCGCTTCCGTGGTGGCCGCGGGGGTGGATTCCGGAGCCGGGACGGGCGTGGCTGCCGGCGTGGGCTCGGGAGTCGATTCCGGCGTTGGTTTGGGAGTGGGCGTTGCCCGTGGCTTTTCGGGAGCCGGGGCGGGCGTCGGCCTGGCGCCGGTTTCTTCGGGGGTGGGACTGGGACCGCCGGAGGTTTCTTCTTCCACCCGGTGATGCCGGTGCGGCGTCGGGGTGGCGATTGGCGTTGGAGTGGCGGCGGGCTTCTTGGGGTGATGCTCGAAAACGCTCCACCATTCCTTGGGGCGCTCCGGCGTGGCGCTGGGGCTCGGGCTGGGAGTGGCCTCCGCGCGACGATGTCTTTCCAGCTTCGGCTCAGGCGTGGCAGTGGCGCCCGGGGTGGGTTCGGCTTTTAATTTCTCAGGCCTTGCCGCCGGGGCCGCGGTGGGGCTGGGCGCCGCTTCCTCCGCATGGCGATGCCTGACCGGCTCCGGGGTAGCGGTGGGGCGGGGCGTGGGCTCGACCATCTTGTAGCGCTTGGGCAGCGGAGCGGCGGACGGGCTCGCCTTAGCCTCGGCCTTGGCATCCGGCCTGGCCTTGGCCTCCGGCTTGAACAGCCACCAGCCGGCATGGCGCTTCTCAGGGGTGGGCGTGGCAATCGGCGATGGCGACGGCGCGGCGTGATGATGGTGATGGTGCACCGGGGTGGCATCGGGCGATGCCTCGGCGGAGGGATCGGTTGAGGCGGGCGTGGGTGCGGTGGTAGCGGCGGCGGAGGGTGCGTCTGGTTCGGCGGCAATCAGCATGGCGGCCATGGAGCCTGCGGCCAGGAGCACTACAAGAGGTGTTTTCATCAGATGATCGGCTTGTGGTTTGCCATGTTTTCTGGCGAAATCAAATCCCCAATCGCTTCCACGAACGCAACTATGAAAAGCATCCGCATCCGTCTGGGGCTTCTGGCGCTGACCGTCGGTGTCGCGCCATTGTTCCTCCCGCGCCGGCCCCGGATCGCGCGGCGCGTCCTGATTCGTGCGGATGCCGCGCACATTTTTCCCCTCATCAATGACCTGCGGAACTGGCCGCGCTGGACGGCGTGGAACCAGCGGCAGGAAATCGAGTATCACTACGATGGGCCGGCAGCCGGCGCCGGGGCCACCCAGCATTGGCGCAGCCGCGGCCACGCCGGCGTGCTGCATGTGACCCAAAGCCACGAGGGGGAAAGAATCGCCTATACGCTGATGATGGGCGACCGCTGGCTGCTGGAGGGGGCGATCTCCCTGGAGGCGGCCGCCCCGCACCAGACACGGGTCCTCTGGATTTCCCGCTGGCAGGGCGCGGCGCTGCCCTGGGCGCGTTACCGCGATCTTATGATGATGGTGTGGCTGGGCCACGATTTTTCGACCGGACTTGAGAATCTCCGCAAGCTGGCGGAAACGACCGCGCCAGTCCTGGAACCGGTAAACTGAGTGGACGCGCGGACCAAACACCTCCGCTGCTGGGCGGAGATCGATTTAGCCGCCATCCGGCACAATGCGGCCCTGGCGGCGCAATTGGCCGGGCCGGGCGTTGGCATCATGGCAATCGTCAAGGCCAACGGCTACGGGCACGGCGTGGCGGAGGTGGTGCAAGCGCTTTGCGGGCATGTGGCGATGTTCGGTGTCGCCAATGTGCGGGAGGCGGAGGCCGTGCATGCCGCGCTGGGCGCTGGGGATGCGCCCGGCATCTTCATCCTGGGGCCCGCGCTGCCGGAGGAGCGGCCGGAGATTGTCGCCGGCGGCTTTGTTCCCGCTGTGTCATCGCTCAAGGAGGCGGCGGCCTATTCCGCGCTGGGAATGGGGCGGACGGTGCCGGTGCATCTGGTCATCGATACCGGCATGGGCCGCATCGGCATCGCCGAGCGGGATGCCCGGGCGGCCGTCGCGGAGATTGTACGGATGCCGGACCTGGCGATCACCGGCGTGGCGACCCATCTGCCGGTGGCTGATGAGGACGAGGCGTACACGCAGGATCAGCTTGCACGCTTCCAGGGGGTGCTGGCCTCGCTGCGAGAGGTGGGTGTGGATGCCCCGTTGATCCACGCGCTCAACAGCGCCGGCGTTTACCGGTTTCCCCATCACGCGGGCACGATCGTGCGCGCCGGCCTCATGCTTTACGGCAGCTCGCCGCTGCCCGGCCTGCAGGCGCAGCTTCGCCCCGCGCTCACGCTCAAGACCCGCATCACCATGGTTCGCGATGTCCCGGAGGGCCACGGCGTCAGCTACGGGCGCACCTTCATCACGCCGCGTCCCATGCGCATCGCCACGCTGGCAATCGGCTACGCGGATGGCTACCAGCGGCGCCTCTCCGGCCAGAATACGGATGTCCTGATCCATGGCCTGCGCTGCCCTCTCCTGGGCCGGGTGACCATGGACCAGATCATGGTGGATGTTTCCCGCGCCGGCGAGGCTGCCGCCGGCGACGAGGCCATCCTCATCGGCGCCGCCGGCTCCGATGAAATCCCGGCCGGAGAGCTGGCCGCGAAGGCGGGCACCATTGCCTGGGAAATCTTTACCGGCATCGGCCCGCGTGTGGACCGGATTTACCTGAATGCGTGATTTGATCTTTTCGCGCACTGTCGCCACTGTAGAACCCGTTCCCCATGTTCCAGATCGTCTTCAATAAAATCTCCGCGGCGGAAATGGCGCGGCTGCCGCAGGATTTGCAGCTCGACCTGCTCTCGGAGTTCGAGGTGATGCCGGAAGACCTGGATAATCTGGACCCGGGCAAGTTCGGCCTGATCGAACGCGAGGGGAAAAAGCTCTACCGCTACCGAACCAGGGATTATCGCATCTACTTCGAGCGGAGCCCGGAGGGGATCACCATCCACCGCGTGCTGCACAAGAACACGATTCGCGATTTCCTTTTCCGGACCAAACTGCCGATGGCCGAGGATGAGCAGCTCAGCCAGACCAAGGATTTCTGGAAGTTGATCGACGAGGGCA
>DATAXI010000132.1:0-25769 GCA_036266845.1 Chthoniobacteraceae bacterium
CACGCTCCTCGCCGCGGTAGGCCACCAGCTCCTTGCCGGTGCGGTCGCGCTCGATGTAGCGGAAGCCCTCGTGACCGCGCAGGTACTCGTCCTCCTGGGCTTCGATGCCCGCGACGCCCCGGTGATCGGCGTTCATGTAGCCGACGATGTGGCAGCCGAGGGTGCCATTGGGATAAACGCGATCCGCGTCCTGCTCAAACAGGATGCCGCGCACGGAACGCACCGCGAGGCGGTTCTGCAACTCGAGCGCGGTCGCCTCGGGGACGTCCTTCTTCAGCACGATATAACGCCGCCCGGTGGCCAGCTTTGCGAGCAGATCGGCCTCATCCAGCCCCAGAGGGCCGCAGAGGAGATCGGCGGCGGCGTCCGGATTGGACACCAGCCTGGCATCGGCAACGACGATGCGCACCGGATCGTTATCCGCGAGCGTCTGGCCGTTGATGTCGGTAATCAGCCCCCGGTTGCCGTAGATGATCTGCTTTTGGACGTGTTTTTCCGCGGCCAGCGCCGCGTATTCATCATGCATCGCGACCTGCAAATGAATGAGGCGGGCCGAGAAGCCGGTAAAACACAATGCCAAAGCACAACACGCCGCGAGCGCACGGACTTTGGCGGTACGGTTCATTGGGCAATCAACCGGTTGGAGACGGGCCTCAGGTCATCGTCCGCGTCATTGTCCGCGGTGCGGGCCACGGGCGCATGGACGCGCACGATGTGGTCATCGGTGATGGGCGTGAGCTTGATGAAACCCTCCGCAAGACGGCGCTCGAGGTAGCCGTGCGAGGAGAGACGGGCGATCTGCGCGCGAACGGATTCATCCTGCGTCTTGAGGCTGTTAAGCTGATTCTCAAGCGCGCTGATTTCATTGCCGGTCGTTTGCATCTGGTTCTTGAAATAAACGTAACTGAGGCCGGCGGCTCCCAGGAAGAAGGCCACCACCACCCAGCGGACGAGTCCCGCCACGGGGACAGTATTCGTATGTCTGCGACGGTTCATGACTTTGGTTGTATTTTGATCACGGCCCGCAGCTTTGCGCTGCGGGAGCGTGGGTTGCGCTGCTGTTCCTCAGCACCCGCGATGACCGGCTTGCGGGTCAGCGCGTCGAAAATGTAATCCGGGTTGGGCCGCGGCGCGGGCCACTCCGGGCGGTCAAGCTCGGGCATCGAGTGAAGCTTGAAGAACTCCTTCACAAGCCTGTCCTCGAGCGAGTGAAACGAGATGATCGCCATGCGTCCCCCGGGGGCCAGCCGCGCGGGCGCGGCCGCGAGCACGCTCTCCAGCACCTCCAGCTCGCGATTCACCGCGATGCGCAGCGCCTGGAAGACGCGCGTGGCGGGATGCACGCGGCTCCGGCGCGGCGAGGCCTTCTCGACCGCCAGCGCAAGCTGCATGGTCGTCTGGAATGGGTGCACCAGTCGCGCGCTGACCAGATGCGTGGCAATGCGGCGCGCATTCGGCTCCTCGCCATACTCGCGGAAAATGCGTGCCAGCTCCGGGGCGGATGCGGTATTAACCAGATCGGCGGCAGTGGCGCCTTCCTCCGGGTTCATTCGCATATCAAGCGGGCCTTCTCTCATGAACGAGAATCCGCGCTCCGCGGTATCGAGCTGCCAGGAGGAAACGCCGAGATCGATGAGAATGCCATCGACCTGCGCGATTCCCATCCCGTCCAGCACCGCGCCGAGCTGGGAGAAGTTCGCCCGCGCCGGCTGAAATTGGCTCTCAAACCGGCGCAGGCGTCTCTCCTTGGCAAAAGCAAGGGCATCGGGGTCCTGGTCCAGGCCTATGACGCGGGCGCCCGCCTCCAGCAGCGCCTCGCTGTGCCCGCCGCCGCCCAGCGTACAATCGACAAATGTCTCGCCGGGCTTGGGCGCGAGGGCTTCCACCACTTCCTTCAGCAGGACCGAGGTGTGAAAATGATCGTCGGGGCGCATACGGCTCCAGGAACTGGGTTCAACGCAAATCATCGGAAAAAAGGGTCATAGACCGATGCTCTTAAGAATGGTCTCGTAGTTGGCGGTGGTTGCCTTCCGGTGGGCATCCCAGCCTTCCGGGCTCCAGAGGTCGAACTTGCTCCCGCCACCGGCCAGGACCGCCTGTTTCTTGATGCCGGCAAAACGGCACAAGTCATCCGACAGCACGATGCGGCCGGCAGCGTCCACGGGGCAAATCACCGCCGAGGAAAAAAAATGATCCAAAAATGCCTGGTGAGCCTCTACAGTCGGGGCTTGAGCCGCTGCCGAGCGCCCAAAATCCTGCAGGACCGCCTGCGGCATGGCAGAGAGGCAGCCCCTGGCCGGACTCTTGATGATGAAAACCTCCTCCAACGACTCATCCCTCCACCGCGAGGGAATGGTCAGCCGTTTTTTCTCATCCACGGTGGGTTGGAATACACCTGAGAAAACCGGGGAGATATGGGTTGTATCAGGTGCGGTGGACATGGAAGGAGTGGGATTGGGAGCCACTTTGCCCCACTAGGCCCCACTTTCTCCCACCACTTACCGTGCCAAGTCAAGGTGATTTGCACCACTTTGACCCATTTTCCCCCACCCTCACCCCCTTTCACCCCACTCCCGCAAGGGCCGCTCCACCCTAACCCACCGCAATCGCTCCCGCGCCGGTGTCCATGAAACTGTTGGCGCACAGATTCGCATAAATTCCGTTGAGAGCCAGCAATTCCGCGTGGTCGCCCCGCTCGATGATGCGGCCATGGTCGAGCACGAGGATCTGGTCCGCGTGGCGCACCGTGGATAGACGATGGGCGATGACGAAACTGGTGCGCCTCTCCATGAGCCGGTCGAGCGCCTGCTGGATGAGCCGTTCCGTGGCGGTATCGACGCTGGCGGTCGCTTCATCCAATACCAGCACGGGCGGATCCTTCAGGAGGGCGCGGGCGATGGAGACGCGCTGCTTCTCGCCCACGCTCAATTTCACGCCGCGCTCGCCCACGACGGTGTCGAGCCCCTTCGGCATGCGGTCCACAAATTCCCGGGCGTTGGCGGCATCGAGCGCGGCGAGCATCTCCCCGGGGGTCGCATCGGGTTTGCCGAGGCGGAGATTCTCCCGGATGCTGCCGTTGAAGAGGAAGCTCTCCTGCGTGACCATCCCGATGGCGCGGCGGAGGCCGTTCCGGGAGAAATCGCGCAATGAGCGGCCATCGATGAGGATATCGCCGGAATCGTATTCGTAGAAACGAGTGAGGAGATTGACGAGCGTCGATTTGCCCGCGCCGGTGTGGCCGACCAGCGCGATGGTATCGCCCGGCTGCGCGTGAAGGCGAATGGCGCGCAGGACGGGAATCGCCTCATCGTAGGAGAACGAGACATTGCGAAACTCCACCTCGCCGATGACCGGCTCCCCATCCGGCTCGTCCGATCCGGCATCGCCCGGCTCCGGCAGCTCGTCCATGATTTCAAATACCCGCTCGCCGGCGGCGCGTCCCGCCTGGAAGAGTTGGTTCAGTTGATGGAGCCGCCCGATGGGATCGTAGAGGAATGGCACCAGCATCAGGAACTTCACATACTGGCCGGTATCCATCCGCCCATGGAGCACCGCGTTTGCGCCGAATCCGGCGACGAGCACCAGCCCCGTCGCGGCGAAGAATCCCATGGAAGGCGTGTAAATCGCCCAAGCGCGCATCACCACCAGCGTGGCCTCGCGCAACTGGTCGCTCACGGAATTGAACCGCGCATGCTCCTCCCGCTCCCGGACGAATGTCTTGATCTGACGGATGCCCGCGAGATTGTCATGCAAGAGCGCGTTCATCGCGGAGGAAGCGGTGCGCTGGATGCGATACCGGGAGTGGGCCGTGAGGGTATAGACCAGAGCGCCCGCCGCCAGCAGCGGCACCGGGGAAAGCGCCAGCAGCGCGAGCAGCACATTCACCTTGAAAAGAACGACACTCACGATGGCCACCTGGAGAATGGCGACGACGCCCTGCTCCAGCCCGTCGATGAGCATTCTTTCCACGGCCATGACATCCTCCAGCACCCGCGTCATCAAGTCGCCCGTCGCGCGATTGTCAAACCACCGCAGCGGCAATAGCTGGATGTGCGAGTAGAGATCGCTGCGCAGGTCAAAAATCACGCGCTGCTCGAAGGTGTTGTTCACGATGATGCGCAGCCCGTTGCAAAGATGCTGCGCGACAAACGCGCCCAGACCGATCCAGACCAGCGGCCAAAGGCGCTCCGGATGATGCTGGTTCACCACTTCATTGATGATGCGCCCGGTCACGCTGGGGAAGACGATCACCGTCGCCGTGCCCGCCGCCGCGAATAAAATGGTCAGCAGCGCCAGCCCCGGATAGCGGCGCAGGTAAGCAAAGACGCGCCCCACGGTCTTCGGGTTGATGAGCGGGCCGCGCGTGGTCGCGTGCGTGGCCCAGCGCTGGGCGGATTGCCCGCCAGGGGTGCCTCGGAATGAGCCTGAGTTACGCATACGTTGCAGACGTACTGACTAGATGCGCCAGCCAATCCCCGCAAGTGCCGAGCCAGTTTTTAACCTGCGCCACCCGAAAAAAAATCGGCGGGGCACTGCCGCCGCCCCCCCCGGGCCTGAACGGGCTCGGCGGTTACCCTCCGTCCAGCAACTTCTCGACGGCGACCATAAGTTGCTCGAAATCCACCGGCTTGGTGAGGTGTACGCGGAATCCGGCGCGGGTACTCTCGGCCAGGTCGGACTCCATGCCGTAGCCGCTCAAGGCAATGGCTGGGAGCGGCTGGATGGCTGCGATCTTTGCGACAAGATCGATGCCGGAACAATCCGGCAGGCCGAGATCGCTGATGAGGAGATCAAACGATTCCTTTTCCACGGCGGCGATGGCCTCGGCGCCGCTGGCGATGGGGGTAACCTGGAAACCGCGGCGCGTGAAAAGCCGCGCCAGGCTGCGGAGGGTGTCGTGATGATCGTCCACCAAAAGAATATGGCCGTGGCCGGCAGGCGGGGTTTCGGCGGCGCGCGGCACAAGGGAGGCCGCGGGCGAGGCATCGGAAAGGGGGAGCGAGATGGTGACGGTGGCGCCCTGGCCGGCCCCGGCGCTGCCGGCCTTGATCTCCCCGTGATGGAGATGGACGAATCCGCGCGCGATGGAGAGCCCCAGGCCGAGCCCGCCAAAGCCGGAGGAGCGCTGGCCCTGATCGAACGCGTTGAATATGCGATTCAGTTCGCCCGGCTCGATGCCGCAACCGCTATCGGCGACGGAGATTTCCAGCATACTGCCGGCCTCCCGAGTGCGGATGGCGATGGAACCGCCCGCCGGGGTGAACTTGATGGCGTTTTTAAGAACGTTCCAGAGAACCTGCTGGAGCCGTGCGGAATCGCCAATGATCACGCTGCGCGGGGATGCCAGATCGACCGAGAGGCGGTGTCCCTTTTGCTCGATGTCCTCGCTGCAAATCTGCACCACATTGCGGATGAGCGCGTGTAAATCAACCGCTTCGGCCGTGAGATCCACCTTGCCTTTGATGAGGCGGTTGAACTCGAGCAGGTCATCGATGAGGCGCGCCTCCAGCCGGATGTTGCGCGCGACGATCGCGATATCCTCGCGCACCTCGGCGGAGAGGCGGGGATCGTCCTGAAGGCTGGAGATGATGGCGAGCGCGGGATTGAGCGGGGTGCGCAGCTCATGGCTCAGCGTGGCAAAAAATTGATCCTTGGCCTCGCTTGCCGCGGCCACTGTCTGGAACAGTCGCGCCTTCTCGATGCCGACCGCGGCCTGGGTGGAGACACTGTTCAGAATCCGCTTGCTGCGCTCGGAAAATGCCCCGGGCCTGGCGGAGGCGAAAACAAACGCGCCCATCAACGCTTGCCGCGATTCCAGCACGGGCACCGCAAGGCAGCTTCGCACGCTCATGCGCGCGCTCAACGTATCCACGATGCGCGCCGCGCCGTCGTCGATATCGTCCACTTCCAGGTCGTCGATGTGGCTCATGCCGGCAGTGGCGAAATTGGGATGGAACATTTCGCGCGTCGCTTCGGAACGCAGGCCGGAGAGAGCGCCGGCGCAAGTGCCGGAGGTCGCGTAGAGGTTCCACGCGTCATCCCCATCCCAGAAGAAAAAAGCGCCCAGGTCGGCGTCGGTGAGGCCGGTGGTGACATCCACGATGGATTGGATGAGCGGCTTCAATTCCAGCTTGGAGGCGAGCATCACGCTGATGCGGTTCAAGGTTTCCAGCTCGTCGTAAAGCGCCAGCACGCCGGTGTTGGTTTCCGCCAGCTCGCGATTGACGCGCACCACTTCCTCCTGCCGCTTGCGCGCCTCTTCCATGGCGGCGACCAGCTCCTGGTTCTGGATGCGCAACTCCTCGAGCGGACGCGGCGCGGGCACGGCGGCGAGCTGCGCCGCCAGCTCCTCCAGTTGCGCCGGGGTGCGCGTGGATGCGACCGGCGGCACCACCTTGGCCAGCGCGACATGCGTGCCGCCGGGGCCGGTGGTGACATCCGCGCGATCCATGAGGCGGCGGGAGCCGTTGATGCCCAGGCCCAGGCCCGTTTCAGAGCGAAAGTTGCCGCTGAGAATCTCGTCCAGCCGCGCGATGCCCGGCCCCTTGTCGCGCACATTGATGAGGAACGTCTGGCGCAGCCGGCGGGCATCGGCCGGGTGCGGCTCGGTAAGCACGGAAAAATCTGCCGTGCCCCCGCCGGCGTATTGGAAGGCGTTGCGCGCGATCTCCGAGACGGCGGTGGAAATGCGCGTGAGCGCCTGCCCCTGGAAACCGAGCGCCCGCGCGATCTCCCGCGCGCGCTGCCGGGTCAGCACGATATCCGTCTCCGCCGCGATGCGGTGGAAAGCGAGGGGAGTGAGATGGCCGCCGGTGCTCATGAGCGGTGGGAAACTGCGAGCGCGGTGGCATCGTCCCTGCCGCGCAGATGATCGCGATAAAGGACGCCGGCGATCAACCCCGGCGGCCGCTCGATAAGGCCGGAATACCGGTTCCATTGCAATTGGCTCTTCAAGCCATCCGAGGCCATGAAAAGCACGGCATCCGCCGGCCATGGATTCGTGAAAACCCGGTAGCCGCGCGCGTTGAGGCCGATGGTCCCATTCATGGAGACCAGGTTGGCGGAGGTATCGTGCGAAAGAATGACGCCGGATATATTCCCGATGCCCGCGTAGGAAAGAAGCCCCCGGGCGCGGTCAATCTCCGCAACGGCCACCGCGGCGCCGCGCGTGGCCCGCAGAGCATGGTGCATCTCCTCCAGCAGGAGCGGCAGTTCCATCGTTGGATTCTCGTGGAATATCTCGACGGCCTTCCGCGATGCTTCCGCCGCGAATTCGCCATGGCCGCTCCCATCGGCGATCATGACCCGGATGGAACCGGTATTTCCCCGCAATACCGCCCAACTATCCCCGCAAATATCCTGGCCCGGCATCGCGGCGTTGACCGCGCCAAACTGCCAGCGGCCGCCCGGACGCGTCCCGGGCGGGGTGTCCCACACTTCGCAATGCAGCGCGGTGCCGACGCCCGGTTGCGAATGGAATGTGAATTGATCCGATGCGCGCCGGACCGCGCCGAGCCCGTTGCCGCAGGTGCCCGCGGTTGAAAAACCATCGCGCAGGCACTCGTGAAAATTCGCGGCGCCGGGAGAGGAATCGAGAGAAAGAATCTCCACACCGGAGGATTCGCCGTGAAGGCAGCGGAGCAGGATCAAGCCGCCGGCGGCGTGAATGGCAAGGTTATTGCCCAGCTCCGTGACGATGAGCGCGACGCGCCCCGCGATATCCTGGCTCCAGCCGCGATCCCGCCCCCAGGCTGCGGCGCCGCGCCGCGCCTCACCCGCCTGGCTGCGGTCCTGCACGGGCAACACGAGGGATTGATTCCTCGCCGGCGATGGAATGATCACCGCCATTTGATGATGGTCACCCGGGTGCCTTCCCGAGGGTTGGAATGGATTTCAAATTCATTGACCAGCCGGCGGGCGCCGCCGAGGCCCAGCCCCATTCCGGAGCCGGTGGTATAACCGTCCTTCATGGCTTTTGGGATGTCCGGGATGCCGGCGCCGTGATCCTGAAAAACAACGCGCAGGCCGGTGCGGACGCCCTCGGCCACGATCTCCAGGCGCACCTCGCCGCCGCCGCCGTGGATGAGCAAATTGCGGCCCAGCTCGCTGGCGGCGGTCACCACCTTGGTCTGCTCGACGAGGGAGAGCTTGAGATCGACGGCCATGGACCGCACCGCCTGACGCACTTTCACCACGTCCGACTCGTCCTGAACGGGAACGATCCTTGGCCCGGTCATGGGGTGGTCCGCCGTAGTAGGGCCATGCCGCGGGAGACATTCAGCGCGGTATGCACTCCCTCCAGGTTGAGCCCCAGTTCCACCAGGGTAATCGCGACCGCCGGCTGCATGCCCACCACCACCGTGCGGGCATCGAGCACCCGCGCCATGGCGGAGATATTGCCGATGACGCGTCCAATAAAGGAGTCCACCACCTCCAGGGCGGATATCTCGATGAGAACGCCGCGGGCGTTGGTTTCCTGGATGCGGTTGGTGAGATCGTCCTGCAACTGAAGCGCCAGGGCGTCGTACATATCCACCTGGATGCTGACCAGAAGCAGATCTTCGATCTGAATAATTGGAATTTTTTCCTGCATACGCGAGGAAGGCAGTGGGTCAGCTCGCCCTAGTCCCGGACCACGCGGTAGCCGGCGCGAGTCATCGCGGTGCGCAACGCCTCGGCCATGGTGGCCTTGGTCGCCACCGTGGTGAGATCAATCCCCAGGTGCACCATGGTCTGCGCGATCTGCGGACGGATGCCGCTGATGATGCAGTCCGCGCCCATTAGCCGCGCGGCGGAAACGGTCTTGAGCAAATGCTGCGCGACCAGGGTATCGACGGTAGGCACTCCCGTGATGTCGATGATGGCAATATCCGACCCGGTATCGACGATTTGCTGGAGCAGCGATTCCATCACCACGTTGGTGCGGGCGCTATCGAGCGTGCCGATGAGCGGCAGGGCGACGATGCCATCCCACAGCTTCACGACCGGCGTGGAAAGCTCCAGCATCTCGAGTTGCTGGCGGTTGATGACCTCTTCGCGCGCCCGCTGGTGCACTTCCGTAGTGTAAAGTCCCAGCTTGTCCAGCAGATCGGAGACGCTGGTAACGGATTCGAAGAGGGCCGCGGCATCGCCGCCTATCTCCAGCCGCAGGCGGCTGACGATGGGGCTCTTGAGCGAGAACACGAAGCCGGCGGTCTCCGAGGGGGAAAATCCCATGCGGCCACGGGCGCGGGAGAGATCGCCAAGCAGTTCCAGAACCGGAGCCCAGTGGGAGGATTGGATATCCGCCGTATCCCCCGACTTGGCCGCGGCTTCCAGCCGCTGGAGAAACTCGGTGGATTGAGCGCGCAATTGGTCCTGGCTGATGAGGTCTGCGCGCATGGTGGCTGCCGCAAGCTGCTGGCGAAGCCAATCATCGAGAATTTCCTGGCGATATTTCTGAAGGAGGTCAGGGAGAACCGCTTTTGGCATATATAGTAGCAAGTAAAGGTGGAGTCGGGGGTCCCTTCAAGGGACAATCCCCCGGGGTTTTACTGTTTCTTTATATCCGGAATCTGGAGCACTGCCAACCCCGGGGAATCCCTGAGCGGCATCTAGGGGTACTCCAAAGAGAATAATCGTAGCTCGATCTATTCGATCACTTCAATCTGGCTCATCATCCGGAACATCCGATACCGCTCTGCGATCTGCCCCTCTGTCAGGCTCCGCAGCCGCTCCAGGGAGAATTCCTCCACGTTGAAACTGGCCATGACGCTGCCGTACACGACGGCGCGCCGCAGTTGCTCGAAGGTGATTTCCCCTTCGGGCGGGGAATTGCTTGCAAGATAACCGGCAAGGCCGCCGGCAAAGGTATCGCCCGCGCCGGTGGGATCGTGGATATCCTCCAGCGGATACGCCGGACAACTGAAGAAACCGTCCGGGGCAAAGAGGAGGCAGCCATGCTCCCCCTTTTTCACGGCAACATACTTGGGGCCCTCGGCCTGAATGGCGCGCCCGGCCTTGATGAGGCTGGTGAGGCCGGTCAATTGGCGGGCTTCGCCATCGTTGAGGATCAGCATATCCACGCGCTTGAGCAGGGAGAGCAATTCGGGCTTCGCGATATTGATCCAAAGGTCCATGGTATCCGCGATGACAAAGCGGGGCTTTGCCATCTGGTCCAGAACGTGGTGCTGCAACGCGGGCGCGATGTTGGCCAGGAGGACGAAAGGAGTCTCCGCATACCCGGGTGCGAGCGTGGGCGTAAAATGCTCGAAGACGTTCAACTCCACGCTCCGGGTGTCGCGCGTATTGAGGTCCCAATGGTACTCGCCGGACCAGCGGAAGGTTTTGCCCGTTGCCACCTGGAGGCCGGCCAGATCGACATTGCGGCTGGCAAAATAATCGATGTGAGCCTTGGGAAAATCGTCGCCCACCACGCCCACCAGATTGACGCCGGAAAAAAAGCTGGCACTGACCGCGGCGTAACTGGCGGAGCCGCCGAGCAAATCAGCATGCTCGGCCATGGGAGTCTTGACGGTATCGAGTGCGATGGAACCAACGATGAGGACGGACATAGGAAGGGTGGCGGTTATTGCGATGCGGCGGGTTATTGGCGGGTTTCGGCGCGTTATGCGAGCAGGTCTTTGACTTTCTTGCAATAGGCGGTGATATCGCCCGCCTTGAGGATGGCGGATACGATGACGACGCGCTGCGCCCCGGCATCGAGGACGGCGCGCAGATTCTCGAAATGGATGCCGCCGATGCAGAAGACCGGCTTTTTGATCATCTCATGGACGGTGCGGATTTCCTGGGTGCCGATGGGCGGGTAGGTGGGCTTGGTGGGTGTGGCGTAGAGCGGGCCGAAGCCCAGGTAATCGACATCCTCCGCCGCGGCGGCCATGGCCTGGGCGACGGAGTGGGTGGACTTCCCGATCATGGTGCGGTAGCCGGCCTGCTCGCGGGCGCGATCCACCGGCAGATCATCCTGGCCAATGTGGACGCCTTCCGCGCCGATCTCCGCTGCGACCTCGGGAAAATCATTGATGACAAACGGCACCCCCGCCTCGGAGGTAACCGGGTGAATCTGTTCCGCGAACCACCGCACATCGTCGGGAATGAAGTTCTTTGCCCGCAGTTGCAGGATATCGACGCCTCCTTCCACCATTCGCGCGGCAACGTGGATGATCTCTGCCGGGCTTACATAGCCCAGGTCCAGGATGCCATAGAGGCGGCAATCTTCGAGGCGTTTCATTGGGGTGGGTCGGGCGGTTTTATGCGATCCCGGGCGGAGGCGCTATTTCAAAAACCGCCCATGGCGGCCGGAATTGCGAATACGCTCGAGCAAATGGCGGGCGAGAATCTCCGGATCCACCTCCGCGGCGGTCTTCCAGCGGAACTGGGTAAAATCCGCATTGTACCCGGCAATCTCCTCGGGCTTCACCCGCCACCGGAAAAACTCCTCGTACACGCCGAGCGGCGTTCCCTCGTAGGTGTACGACTCGTTCTTGCGGAAATCGACCACCAGCGCGGTCTGCGGCTTGCCGTGCATACCCATGATGTACTTTTGCCAACTGTCCACCGAGAGGGCCGCGTCAAAACGGGCCATGAGCACCATCGCCTGGGTGAGATTCAAGCCGCTGATGCACGGCGCATCGACGCCGCCGTCCACGGCGCGCTCCTCGAAGACCCAGTAGTGCGCGTCCAGGTCCCGGCGCATCACGGCCAGGATGCGGTTGATCGACTCCGCGGGCAGTTTTTTGCACGCAAGGCCATGGTGGTGCGGGCAAATGGCGATATTCGGCTTGTCGCCCGCCAGCTTCGGCAGCACGGCTTCCTCCTCCGGCCTTAACCGGAAGGGGATGGGCCGGCGCGTCCAGCGGAAGAAACGCTGCCAGCGCGGCTTCCGCAGGATATCGGTAAATTGCTCGTCCGGCGCCGGCGCATAGAACCCGGGGATGCGGCTGATGATGTAATCATTGACCATCCCGCTGCCGGCGGAGCCCCCTTCATTCCAGCGGATGGGAGTGCGGCCCCGGTTGAGCCAGTGGAGAAGCGGGCCGTGGTAGAGGGCGACGATCCGGAGGCAATCGCCAATGCCGCCGAAATAAGTGAATCCCAGTTTGCCCCTGGCCATGGCGCCGCGCGGGCTACCGTTTAAACTCCGCGCTGCGCGAGGAGATGATCTGCTCCACGAAACTGGTGTTGTATTTGCCGCGCAGGAAGTCGGGGTTCCGCATGATCGCCTCCTGGAAAGGGATGGTCGTCTTGATGCCGGTAACCATGTACTCGCTCAGCGCGCGTGTCATGCGGGCGATTGCGTTCTCGCGGGAGGTGCCCATGGCGATGATCTTCGCGATGAGCGAATCGTAATGCGGCGGCACGGTGTAGCCGGCGTAAGCGTGGGAATCGAGCCGCACGCCGCGCCCGCCGGGGCCGTAATAGAGCTCGATGCGCCCGGGGCTGGGCTGGAAGTTGCTGAAAGGGTCCTCCGCATTGATGCGGCACTGGAGGGCGTGATACTTGAGCCGCGGCTCGCGCACCCAATGGGAGAGCTTCTCGCCCGCCGCCACCTTGATCTGCTCCTTTACGAGATCGATCCCGTAGGCTTCCTCGGTGATGGTGTGCTCCACCTGGATGCGGGTGTTCATCTCCATGAAGTAGAAGTTGCCCTTGTCATCCACGAGGTACTCCATGGTGCCGGCGCCGGAGTAATTGACGCTCTCCGCCAATTTTACGGAAGCCTTGCCCATTTTCTCGCGCAGCTCCGGTGTCATGAGGGGCGAGGGGCATTCCTCGACGATCTTCTGGTTGCGCCGCTGAATGGAGCAGTCCCGCTCGCCAATGTGGACGACGTCGCCGTGATCGTCCGCCATTACCTGGAACTCGATGTGATGCGGGTTCTCGATCAGTTTCTCGATATAAACGCCGGCATTGCCGAAAGCTTTTTCCGCCTCGGCCCGGGCGGCGTGGAAGCCCTGTACGAGGCTCACGTCATTGTGCGCGGGACGCATTCCCTTGCCGCCGCCGCCGGCGGTGGCCTTGATCATGACCGGGTAACCGATTTTCTTTGCGACGCGCACCGCATCGGCCTCGGTTTCCACAATGCCATCGCTGCCCGGCGTGACGGGCACGCCCACCTTGCGCGCGGTGTCGCGCGCGACGTTTTTATCGCCCATGGCGCGGATGGCGGAGGCGGGCGGTCCGATGAATTTGATGTTGCAGCTATCGCAGACCTCGGCGAAGTGGGCATTCTCGGAAAGGAAGCCGTAGCCGGGGTGGATCGCATCGACATCGCCCACTTCCGCGGCGGAGATGATGCGGTCAATCTTGAGGTAGCTGCCGGAGCTGGGGGCGGGGCCGATGCAGATCGCCTCATCGGCAAGCTGCACGTGGAGGGAATCGACGTCCGCCTCCGAGTAAACGGCCAGCGTGTGGATGCCGAGTTCTTTGCAAGCGCGGATAACCCGCAATGCGATTTCGCCGCGATTGGCGATGAGGATTTTCTTAAACATCGCCGGTAAAGGAAAAGATGGCGCGGCCCGGGGTGCGGGAAGCGGTCATTTGAGCCGGAAGAGCGGCTGGCCGAACTGCACGGGCTTTCCGTTCTCCGCCAGGATCTCGGCGATCACGCCTTTGGTTTCCGCCTTGATCTCGTTCATGACCTTCATCGCCTCGATGATGCAGACGACGGTCTCCTCGTTGATCTCCGTGCCGACTTCCACGTAGGAGTTGGCCTCCGGCGATGCGGCGCCGTAGAAGGTGCCCACCATGGGCGAGCTGATTTCCCGGCCTTTCGGCTTCTCCTCGGCAGCCGGGGCGGCGGCCTGAGCCGCGGGTGCGGCGCCGGCGGCCGGTTGCGGAACGGCGGCATAAGCCATGGGCGCATGGCCGATCATGGGCTCGCTTCCTTTTTTTAGTTTGATCCGGAGACCCTCCTGCTCGATTTCGAGTTCGGAGAGATCGTTGCGGCGCATCAGCGCGATAAGTTCCTTGATGTCTTTGAGGTCCAAAAGCGTGACTCCTGTCAGGGGTAGAGGGGCAAAGCTAAGCTTCTCGCGGAAAAAGCGTCAAGCGCGAGGAAATTTCCAATTTCCCGCCCGCCAAGGCCGCGCTAGCCTCTTTTATGGCCGATCTCTTCGAGGAAACCAGCGCTCCCGCCGCCGCAGCCGCCGCGACCGCGGCCCAGCCGCTCGCCGCACGCATGCGCCCAAGGACGCTCGATGAATACGCCGGGCAGCGCCACATCCTGGGCCAGGGCAAGCTGCTGCGGCGCGCCATCGAGGCGGACCGGATATCCTCGATCCTCCTCTTCGGCCCGCCTGGAGTGGGGAAAACGACGCTGGCCCAGATCATTGCGCACGCCACGCAATGCCGCTTCGAGCGGCTGAGCGGGGTGGAAAGCAGCGTGGGGGATATGCGGCGGGTCATCGCCGCCGCAGCCAACCGGCTCCAGACCAGCGGGATGCGGACGATCCTGTTCATCGACGAGATTCACCGCTTCAACAAGGCGCAGCAGGACATTCTGCTGCCGGACGTGGAGAGCGGCGTCATCCGGTTGATCGGGGCGACCACGCACAACCCGTTTTTCTATATCAATAGCCCGCTGGTCTCCCGCTCCCAGGTCTTCCAACTGGAGCCGCTGGCGCCCGAAGACCTGGAAAACCTGATGCGGCGCGCCCTGGCGGATACGGAACGGGGCCTGGGCGAGTACAAGGTGGAGATGCACGCCGACGCCCTGCGCCATCTGGCGGTGACCAGCGATGGCGACGCCCGCAAGTGCCTGAACGCCCTGGAGGTGGGCGTCCTGACCACCCCGCCGGGTAATGATGGCGTGATCCATTTCTCCCGCCCGGTGGCGGAAGAAAGCATCCAGAGGAAGGCCGTGGTCTATGATGCGGACGAAGACCAGCACTACGACACCATCAGCGCTTTCATCAAAAGCATGCGCGGCAGCGATCCCGACGCGGCGATTTATTGGCTGGCGAAGATGCTCTACGCCGGCGAGGACATCCGCTTTATCGCGCGGCGGATTGTTATTTGCGCAAGCGAGGACGTGGGCATGGCGGACCCCCAGGCATTAATGGTGGCCGTGGCGGCGCAGCAGGCGGTGGAATTTGTCGGGATGCCCGAGGCGCAAATCCCGCTTGCCCAGGCAACGATCTATATCGCGACCGCGCCCAAGAGCAACCGCGCCTGCGCGGCGATCGGCAAGGCCATGTCCGAGGTAAAGGAGGGAGTGACTCTTCCCGTGCCCAAGCATCTGCGCGACACCCATTATAAGTCCGCGAAAAAGCTCGGCCACGGACAGGGCTACCAATACTCCCACGACTATGAGGGCGGCTATGTCCCGCAGGCCTACTTACCCGAGGGCCGCATTTACTATGAGCCGACCGAAATAGGTCACGAGAAGCGCGTCAAGGAACGGCTGGATTACTGGCGGGCATTGTTTGAAGAAGAACAAAAGAGGGCGGAGAAGAAGTAAAAAAATCCGCCTCGCTACCACTGCGATCTTCACTATCATTCACTATAGATGAACGCCGACGAATTAGCGCTAACCAAACGCTGGGCGGATACCTGGAAAGCGGCCGGGCCGGAATTGGAGCGGATCCGGGAGGAAGAAGTGCGGAAGGAAAACACGATGCGAGCGTTCGAAGCGTTCAAAGGCATGGCGCTGCTTGAAATCGCGAAAAGGCCTCCCGAAACCTATTCCGGCCTTATCGAGCAACAGAGGCGCTTTGCCTTGGTCGCAAAACGGCAACTACCGGACGAGGCGCCGTGAATGAATTAATCGAAGCGGCCGCTGAGTTGCAGCGATTTTGCATCGAGCGCGATTGGAAATTTTACTTTATCGGCGGCCTGGTCGTGCAGGAGTGGGCGCAACCCCGCTTCACCAGAGATGTAGATATCACGCTTCTAACCGGCTTTGGCGGCGAGGAGACATATATCGAAGAGTTTCTCCGGCACTATATCTCCCGCCTGCCGGACGCACGCGAATTTGCTCTCAGGAATCGCGTTCTTCTTCTAACGGCAAAATCAGGGGTTCCTATCGACATCGCTCTGGGGGCGCTTCCTTTCGAAGAAGCCGCCGTAGGGCGCGCACGCGAAGTGGAAGTATATCCAAACGTCAAATTGCGATTCTGCACCCCTGAAGATCTCATTGTCATGAAGGCGTTCGCGGGGCGAATTCAGGATTGGGAGGACTTACGAATGACAATAGTCCGGCAAGGCGCTGAGAAACTGGATTGGAAATATATTCTCAAAAACCTTGAACTGCTCTTGGACGGGCAACAGCCGGATACTTTTGAAAGGCTGGATAAGTTGCGGGAGAAGTACCGCTAGAACTTATCCCTGTCCATTCCGGAAAGATCGCCCAGCTTGCGACCGAAGGTCTGGTGGGCGGGCACTCCCACGAGGGCGTGCGCGCTTTTACCCGTGCTGCGGGAGATTACGGCAATGGGCAGCGTCGCGATGAAGAGACCCGTCCCCAGGACTGTGACGATGAAGCATAAGGGACGGACCACGAGGGCATCCGCGCCGACGGCAGCGGGGGTGTAATCGAGATCGTCGGCAAAGAGGGGGCGGGCGCCCGTGAAGAGCAGGAGAAGAATAACCAGGAGGGAAACAGTACCAGCTTTCATGCCCATCAAGGTAATTCCGCCTGGGGGCGATGTCGAGCGGCGATCCCGCCTACTCCACGTTCCCCACCAGCTCCGCCACCTTCTCGTGCACATCGTCCGCGCGCATCAGGGTTTCACCGACCAGGATGGCGTTGCAGCCGCACTCCAGCACGCGGCGGGTATCCTCGCCGGTCTTGATGCCGCTCTCGCTGACGAGGATGACATCGTCAGGGACCTGCTCGCTCAATAATTCCGTCGTCGCCAGATCGACCTTGAAGGTGGCGAGATTGCGGTTGTTGATACCAATGAGTTTCGCGTCCGTCTCCAGGGCCCGGTCGAGTTCTTCCATCGTGTGGACCTCCACCAGGGCGTCCAACTGAAAATCCGTGGCAATGGCAAGCAACCGCTTGAGATCCGCCTGCTCCAGCGCGGCGACGATCAGCAATACGGCGTCCGCGCCCGCGCAGGAGGCCTCGTAAATCTGCGCCTCGTGCAGGATGAAATCCTTGCGCAGCACGGGCAACGCCACGGCGGCGCGAACCCGGGTCATGTAACTGAGGCTGCCTTGGAAGTATTGCTCGTCCGTAAGGACAGAAATGGCGTTGGCGCCGGCGGACTCATAGGCTTTCGCGATCTGGACGGGATCGAAGCTCTCCGCAATGATCCCGGCGGAGGGAGAGGCTTTTTTTACCTCGGCGATGAGTCCCAATGCTTCGGGGCCGCGGTCGATGGCATCCCGGAAGCTGCGAAACTCGTTCCGTTGCAGCGCGCCGGCGCGCAGCATTTCGGTGCGATGCAGCATCTTGGCGATTTCGCGGCGCTTGTTTTCGAGGATTTCCTGTAAACGATCCATCTGCCGCCTAATAAACCGGGCGAGGTCGCGGCGGTCAAAGGCGTTCTGCCATCCCGTCCGCCACGCGCTCCCGGCGCGAAACATTCTCCGGAAAGCTTTTCCTGCCATGCCCAAGCTCCTTTTCCTGCCTTTCTTTCTCGCGCTCAGTTTCCTGCCTTCCCTCACCGGCGTTTTCTTCAGGCCCGGCCCGTGGTACGAGAAGCTGCGCAAGCCGTCGTGGAACCCGCCGGAATGGCTCTTCGGCCCGGTATGGACATTTCTGTATGCGTCGATGGGCGTGGCGGCGTGGCTGGTGTGGGAACGGGATGGATGGATCGCCGGGATGTGGCTCTTCCTTGCCCAGCTCGGTTTCAACGGGTTGTGGATGTGGCTTTTTTTCGGCCTCAGGTCTCCCGCTCTCAGCTTTCTGGATAATATCGCCCTCTGGCTGGCGATCACCGGGACGATTGCCGCCTTCTGGCGGGTCCACGCGGCGGCGGGGGCGCTCCTGCTCCCCTGCCTGTTGTGGGTCACATTTGCCGCCGTTTTGAACCTGAAAATCTGGCGGCTGAATCCGCACTCGATTTAATCTCCGTTACGCCCCGGATGGCATACATCTAAGTATCTCTGCGTAAATTGCATACGCGGTATTAACCATTGCTTGTGAAATTTTTCACAAAACACGCTTGCCCCTCTCTCCAAGCCGCCCCTAGATTTCTCGGCTGTCCTTTTTCCCATGCCTGTAACGCACGAGATCGAATCGCCGGATACCGCTGCCCGCGCCGCGGCTGCCGCCAGCAGCGCCAATGTGGAAGGCGGCGATTTGCTGGGCGAAAAACTGGTGCTGAACATGGGCCCGTCGCATCCGGCCACGCACGGCGTGCTTCGCATCGTGCTGGAGATGGACGGCGAGATGATTACCAAGGCGACTCCCGACGTGGGCTACCTGCACCGGGGCGACGAGAAGATCGCGGAGGCGATGCAGTACAACCAATTTGTCCCGTACACGGACCGGCTCGATTACCTGGCGCCGCTGGCCAATAACGTGGCCTACGCGATGGCGGTGGAGAAGCTGATGGGATGGGAGCTGCCGCCGCGCGGCAAGGCAGTCCGCGTGATCTGCTGCGAGCTGGCCCGCATCTCCGCCCACCTGCTGGGCCTGGGCGCTTTCGCGATGGACGTGGGCGCGATGACGGTCTTCCTCTACACCTTCACGGAGCGGGAAAAAATCTACAATCTGTGCGAGATCATCTCCGGAGCCCGGTTTACCACCAGCTATACGCGCATCGGCGGACAGACGCGCGATCTGCCGGATATCTTCTTCCCGGCGGTCCGGAAGTTTTTGGATGAATTCATCCCGGTGCTGGATGAATCCGACAAGCTGCTCACGCGCAACCGCATCTGGATGGATCGCACCAAGGACGTGGGCGTCATCACCCGGGAGATGGCGATCGCCTACGGCGTCACCGGCCCAAATCTGCGCGGCTCCGGAGTGGACCGGGATCTGCGGAAAAAGAAGCCTTACCTGGATTACGAGAAATACGACTTCGACATCCCGGTCGGCACGGTGGGCGATTGTTACGACCGTTACCTGATCCGGATGGAGGAGATGCGCCAGAGCGTCAAGATACTCAACCAGGCGCTGGCGAATCTCCCCTCCGGCCCCGTGAACGTGTCCGATCCCAAGAATTTTCCTCCTTCGAAATCCGAGGTGCTGACGAAGATGGAGCAACTGATCCATCACTTCATCATCCACACGGAGGGCATCGATGCACCGCCCGGGGAAGTGTACTTCGGCGCGGAGAACCCGAAAGGGGAACTCGGCTTTTACATCCACTCGAAGGGAGGGGGAACGCCGCACCGGCTCAAGATTCGCGCCCCTTCGTTCATTAACCTGAGCGTGCTGCCGGCCATCCTGCCCGGGCACATGATGAGCGACGTCGTCGCCATCCTGGGGTCGCTCGACTTCGTGATGGGAGAGGCCGACCGCTGATTTTATGAACGTGCGCGTCTCCA
Source organism: Chthoniobacteraceae bacterium (assembly GCA_036266845.1). Lineage (GTDB taxonomy): Bacteria > Verrucomicrobiota > Verrucomicrobiia > Chthoniobacterales > Chthoniobacteraceae > DATAXI01. Next base: position 19,444 of record DATAXI010000132.1, read on the forward strand.
CCATTACCGCCGCGGCGATGCTGGCCTGCGTGACGCTGGACGGCTGTCAGCGGAAGCTGACGGAGCAGAATTTTGCATGTCTGAAACCGGACATGAGCCCCAAGGAGGTGGAATCGATCCTCGGTCCGCCGAATCGGCAGGAAACGCGGGAGATGCCGCTCCAGAGCGATGCCAAGACGCTCCCGATGGTCCGCTATATCTACATCCAGGACGGCAAGAGCGTGACCATCCACTTTGTGGACGGGAAGATGATCGGCCAGACCGGGAACTTTGAACAATGAACCTGCCCGCCGAACTCTCAGCCAAAATCGACGAGGTCATCACGCATTACCCCGTCTCGCGACGGAGCGCGACGCTGCCGCTGCTGCATTTGATCCAGGAGCAGTTCGGCTTTGTCTCCGACGAGGCGATTACGTGGATCGCGGCGAAGTTGGAAATCGAGCCGATCAATGTTCTGGAACTGGTGACCTTTTACCCGATGTTCCGCCGCCAGCCGGCCGGACAGACGCATATCCGCGTCTGCCGCACCCTCTCCTGCGCGATGGCCGGCAGCTACCAGCTTCTGGATAAGGTTTGCGCCGCGGCGGGCATCGAGCGCCACGGGCATGACCATGGCAATCCCGTCGCCGTCAGCGCGGACGGGAAATATTCCATCGAGTTTGTCGAGTGCCTCGCAAGCTGCGGCACCGCGCCGGTGGCGATGTCCAATGACGATTTCCACGAGCGCGTGACGGACGAGGCAATCCCGCAACTGCTTGAGAGCCCGGGCTCCAGCGCAACGGTGCCGAAGATTCACCCGCCCCACTGGCGCGAGAAGCGGATCGTCTTCCAGAACATCGACCGCGAAGGCTGGAGCAACGACATCGAGAAGTATCTGCTCTACGGCGGCTACCAGGAGATGAAGAAGGCATTCGCGATGCCGCGCGCGGACATCGTGAATGAGGTAAAGGCCAGCGGCCTGCGCGGCCGCGGCGGAGCGGGTTTTCCATGCGGGGTGAAGTGGAGCTTCATCAAGCCCGACGAGAAAAAGCCGGTCTATCTCATTTGCAACGCGGACGAATCGGAGCCCGGCACCTTCAAGGACCGCTACATCATCCACCAGGACCCGCATCAGCTCATCGAGGGGATGATCATCGCCTGCTATGCGGTGAACGCGCGACTGGCCTATATTTATATCCGCGGCGAGTTTCCCGAAGGCGCGCAGATTCTGGAGAAAGCGCTGGCCGAGGCAAAGGCCAAGGGTTTCCTGGGCAAGAACATCCTCGGCAGCGGTTTTGACCTGGAAATTTATGTGCATCGCGGCGCGGGCGCGTACATCTGCGGCGAGGAAACGGGGCTGATCGAGTCCCTGGAAGGCAAACGCGCCTACCCGCGCATCAAGCCGCCTTATTTCCCCGCCGTGCTCGGCCTTTATCAGTGCCCCACCATCGTGAACAACGTGGAAACCCTCTGCCACGTGAAACACATCGTGCGCATGGGCGGAGCGGAATACGCAAAGCTGGGCCGGCCCAATAACACCGGCACCCGCATCCTCTGCGTGAGCGGCGATGTGCAGAAGCCCGGCTACTTTGAGGTGGAAGTGGGATCGCTGACCATGGGCGAATTGATCAACGAGGTTTGCGGCGGGCCAAAACCGGGACGCACGATCAAAGCCGTCACCCCCGGCGGCTCCTCGGCCAAGGTGCTGAGCGCGACCGACCGCTACAAGATCAAGGAGAAGCAGGCCGACGGCACGATGACCGAGAAGGAGATCAGCCTCGATGATATCCCGATGGATTTCGACACGCTCGCGGCGGTCGGTTCCATGGCCGGCTCCGGCGGCGTGATCGTCATGGATGACACGCGCGACATGGTCTGGACGCTCAACAATATCAACGAGTTTTACGCGCACGAGAGCTGCGGCCAGTGCACCCCGTGCCGCGAGGGCTCCCTCTGGATGAAGAAGATCACCGACCGCATCCTGGCCGGCGGCGGAGTCACCGGCGATGCGAACACGCTCAAAGGCGTGGCCGATAACATTGCCGGACGCACCATCTGCGCATTCGGCGAGGCCTGCGCCTGGCCGACACAGAGTTTCATCGCAAAGTTCAAGCCGGAGTTCGAGGCGCGCGCCACCAAGCCACTCCCGCCGCCGATGCCGCCGGAGATTTTGCCGGAGGAATTGATCGCCAATACGGAAATCCAAACCCTCCGCGGCCCGCACAGCGAGGGCACCAATGAGCGCATCGCCGTAGCCGGCAGCACCTCGTCCAAGGAGGAATTAGCCAGCCATGAGCACTGAAACCGCCGCTCCCGTCCAGATGCTGAATGTCCAGATCGATGGGGTCTGGATGCAATTCCCCAAGGGGACCCGCGTGATCGAAGCCTGCAACCAGGCGAACAAATACGTCCCGCGCTACTGCTATCACCCGAAACTCTCCTCGCCCGGCAATTGCCGCATGTGCCTGATCGAAATGGGCATGCCCAAGATGGGGCCGGACCGCAAGCCGGTCATCGGCGCCGATGGCAAATCGGAGATCAACTGGATTCCGCGTCCGCAAATTTCCTGCGCGCAGGATGTGGCCGAGGGCATGGGCATCCGCACGGATTCCCAGATGGTCAAGGAGTGCCGCCAGGGCGTGATGGAGTTTCTGCTCATCAATCACCCGCTCGATTGCCCCATCTGCGACCAGGCCGGCGAGTGCCGCCTCCAGGAATTTTCCGTGGAATACGGCAATGGCGCCTCCCGTTTCCTTGAGCACAAGGTCAAGAAGCCGAAGAACGTGGAGGTGGGCCCGCGCGTCACGCTGGATGCGGAGCGCTGCGTCCTCTGCTCCCGTTGCATCCGCTTCATGAAGGAAGTGGCGCACGATGACGTCCTGGGCTTTGTGGATCGCGGCAGCTTTTCCACCATCGCCTGCCATCCGGATCGCACGCTGGAGAGCAATTACTCCCTCAACACCGTCGATATCTGCCCGGTGGGCGCGCTTACCTCCTCCGATTTCCGCTTCAAGATGCGCGTCTGGTTCCTCAAGGAAACCAAGAGCATCTGCACGAGCTGCGCGACCGGCTGCAACACCGTCGTCGGCAGCCGCGAGAACATTGTTTACCGCCAGACGCCGCGCGAGAACAACGACGTCAATTCCGTCTGGATGTGCGATTTTGGCCGGCTCAATTTTCACCCGATCCACAGCCCGGAACGGCTCACGAATCCGGCCGTCAAGGGGCCCGGCGGCAATGAGGTGACCCCGTGGGAGATCGCCCTCAGCCGCGCGGCAACGGAGCTGAAGAAGTATCGCGGCGACGAAGTGGCGATTATCGCCTCCGGCAGCTTTACCAATGAGGAATTGTTCCTCGCCCGCAAGCTTTCCGAGGCGATGGGCACGACGCTCATCGACATCATCCCGCACAATGACCAGGGCGACAAAATCCTGCTGAGCGCGGACCGCAACGCGAACACCGCCGGCGCGAAATTGATGGGCGTAACGGGGGGCGTGCCCGGCTCGCTGCTCGGCCTCATCTCCAGCGGCCTCAAGAATCGCACGGTCAAGGCGCTCATCGTCCTGGGCGAGGATGCGACGAAAGTGCTCGGCACGGAAATCGCCAATGCCCAGATCATCGTCGCAACGAACATCCTGCCAAACGGCACGACGAAGCTCGCGCATCTGGTCTTCCCCGGGGCGAGCTTTGCGGAGAAGCGCGGATCGATGATCAACAAGAAGGGCCGCATCCAGCGGCTCAACCGCGCCATCGAGCCGCCGGGCAGCGCACGGGACGATTGGGAAATCCTGCGCGATCTCATCCAGGCCGTCTCCGGCGCAAACGGCATTTACATGATCGAGGACGTCTTCAAGCAAATGGCGGCGGCGACGCCCGTGCTTGCCGGCCTCAGCCTTAGCAAGATCGGCGATCTGGGCGTCCAGCTCCCGCTCGAAACCGGCGAGGCCGCGGCGCCTCCGCCCAAGACCGACTCGCCCACCGCGCATACTCCGTAGCCCATGGACTTTCTCTCTTCCATCGACTGGTATCTGATTCTCACCTCGCTGGCGAAGACGGTGTTCGTCCTCATTGTCGTGCTTACGATGGTCTCCTACACGGTGTACGCGGAGCGGCGCGTCAGCGCTCTCATCCAGGACCGGCTGGGACCAAACCGCGTCGGGTTTCCCACCACGCTGCTGGGGACCAAGAAGGATTTTTCCCCGTTCCTCGGCGGCCTGGGCCAGCCGATCGCGGACGCAGTGAAGCTCCTCATCAAGGAGGACTTTACTCCGGCGCACGTGAACAAGTTCTACTACTGGATCGCTCCGGCGCTGGGCATCGGCTCGGTGGTGGTGAGCCTTGCGGTCATCCCGTTTGGCAGCACGTTCTTTGGCGCCAAGATGGTGATCGCGAATATCGGCATCGGGCCGCTCTTCATCTTCGCGTTCTCCTCGCTGGGCGTGTACGGCATCGTGCTCGCGGGCTGGTCCGCCAATTCCAAGTACCCATTCCTGGGCAGCATCCGCTCGAGCTCGCAGATGATCTCCTATGAGCTGGCGCTGGGCCTTTCCGTGGTGCCGCTTTTCCTCATTCTCGGCACGCTCAACCTGAGCGATATCGTGGATTACCAGGTGAAGCACGGCTGGCTTCTCTTCCCCTTTATCGCCGATGGCCTCCACATACCGACGTTGAGCCAGTGGCTTCTCTGGATTCCGGTGGCGATCTCGTTCGTCATCTTCACGATCTCGATGTTTGCGGAAACCAACCGGCTTCCGTTTGACCTGCCCGAGGCGGAGACGGAACTGGTGGGCGGTTATCACACGGAATACTCGTCGATGAAGTTCGCGCTCTTCTTCCTGGGCGAATACGCGGCGATGATCGCGGGCTCCTCGCTCATTGTGACTCTCTTCCTGGGCGGCTGGCATTTCCCGGGCATCCCGGATGGCAGCGGCAACGGCGGCCTCGAGATTCTGCACGCGATTCCCGCGTGGATCTGGGGTCTCGTGAATATCGCGGTCTTCTTCGGGAAAGTCGCGGTGTTGCTGCTCTTCTTTATCTGGGTGCGCTGGACCCTGCCCCGTTTCCGCTACGACCAGTTGATGCGGCTCGGCTGGATTTTCTTTTTTGAAATCGCGCTCGTGAACGTGTTCGTCGCCGCCTTCATCGTGGCTTTGATTCCCAACTGATCCATTCACCATGGCTTACACCGTTTCCAGACCCAAGCTGACCTTTTGGGAGAAGCTCTACCTGCCGCAGGTGCTGGGCGGGCTCGCGATCACGCTGAAGCATTTCAGGAAAATGATCGCCGGCGAGACGAAGGTCATCATGCAATACCCTGAGGAGAAGTGGGATGCCTCTCTGCCGCCCTACTACCGGGGCGCTCCCGCGCTGGTGAAGGATGAGAAGGGCCGCGAGCGCTGCGTGGCCTGCCAGATGTGCGAGTTCATCTGTCCGCCGCGCGCCATCCGCATCCTGCCGGGCGAGCTGCCGGCGGAGAGCAAGTGGGCCAAGGTGGAGAAATTCCCGCAGGCGTTCGATATCGACATGACGCGCTGCATTTACTGCGGGATGTGCGAGGAAGTCTGCCCGGAGCAAGCCATCTTCCTGCGCAAGGATTACGCGATCACCGGGTACAGCCGGGACCAGATGGTCCACGACAAGGAGAAGCTGTACGAGATCGGCGGCACGCTCGAGGGGCTGGTTTTCAAATGGAATCCGCTTAAATGACGGCGCTCCTTTTCTGGCTTTTCTCGGCGTTGATGCTCGGTTTCGCGGTTGCGGTGGTGTTCAACCGGAACCCGGTCGCGAGCGCTCTGAGCCTGGTCATTTCCTTCGTGGGCCTCGCGGCGTTGTTTGTGCTGCTGGATGCCTATTTCCTGGGGGTCATCCAGGTGCTTGTTTACGCCGGAGCGGTGATGGTGCTGTTTCTCTTCATCATCATGTTGCTGGACCTGAAGGCGGAACAGAGGCGCAAGTTCAACGTGGGCATCATCATTGGCGGCGTCATCGTGGCCGGGCTCTTTGTCGCCCAGCTCTCGGCGGCCATCAGCGGCCTGCCTTTCGCGAACCGCACGATCCCGCGGCTTCACGACCCGCTCGCGGATGTCCACAACGTGGGCACGACGCTTTTCTCGAATTACAACCTGCCGTTCCAGGTGGTGGGCGTGCTGCTTCTGGTGGCGACGATCGGGGTGGTCGTGCTCAGCAAACGGGAACTCAAGTAAATGGAACTCACGCTCGACGATTACCTCATGGTCAGCGGCCTGCTTTTTGCCATCGGCTTTGCGGGCGTGCTGCTGCGGCGGAACATCATCATCATCTTCATGTGCCTGGAGATGATGCTGAACGCGGCCAACCTCTCGCTGGTC
>DATAXI010000129.1:0-19002 GCA_036266845.1 Chthoniobacteraceae bacterium
TTTCGAATTTCATCATTTTCGGGGTATGCTGATTGCTGATGAGTGAGCCCAACTTTCCCAGCCCCGAGGAATTACAGAAGAAACTGTCCGATTTCATGAAGAGCCAATTTGGGAATCACGTTTCCATTTCCACCCAGGTCAGCCCGGCTCAGGAGGGTCCCGCCGGCGAGCCGCTCCGCCCCTCGGACGAGGCGTTCAAATTTGGCCATCTGCCACGGGATATCAAGGCCCACCTGGACCGCTACGTCATCCGGCAGGACGATGCGAAGCGCGTCCTCGCGATCGCCGTGTGCGACCATTACAACAACGTCAATTACATGCGGAAGCTGGAGGCGGAGGATGAGAAGAAAGCGCGCGAGACGGAGTACACCAAGCAAAACGTCATCCTGCTCGGCCCCACCGGTGTCGGAAAGACCTACCTGGTCAAGCACATCGCGGAGCTTATCGGCGTCCCCTTCGTCAAAGCGGACGCGACGAAATTCAGCGAAACCGGCTACGTGGGGGGCGATGTCGAGGACCTGGTGCGCGAGCTCGTGCAGCGGGCGGAAGGGGATATCGACCTCGCCCAATACGGCATCATCTATATCGACGAGGTGGACAAAATCGCCTCGACCTCCAGCACCATGGGCCGCGATGTCAGCGGGCGCGGCGTGCAGACCGCGCTGCTGAAGCTGATGGAGGAGACCGAGGTGCCGTTGCGCGCCGCCAATGACATCCAGGGGCAATTGCAGGCCGCCATCGAGTTCCAGCGCAGCGGCGGCCGGCCCCGGCGGCAGACCATCAATACGCGCCACATCCTTTTTATCGTCTCCGGCGCGTTCGAGAAAATGCGCGGCGTCATCGAGCGCCGGGTCCGCCAGAGCACCATCGGCTTTTCAGCCCCCGCCGATGGCGCGGAGGATGGGGAACTGCTTCAGCACGTCTCCACCGCGGACTTTGTGGAGTACGGCATGGAGCCGGAATTCATCGGGCGCCTGCCGGTGCGCGTCGTCTGCCGGGAGCTGGGGATCGGCGATTTATTTGAGATTCTCCACCGGTCTGAGGGGAGCATCGTGCGGCAATACGAGCGCGCATTCCGGGCCTACGGGATCGAGGTGTTTTTCGAGGAAGCCGGGCTGCGGCGCATCGCGGAGCTGGCGGCGGAGGAAAAAACCGGCGCGCGCGGTCTGCTTACGGTGTGCGAGCGCCTGCTGCGCTCCTTTAAGTATGAGCTGCCGGGCTCGGGCGTGAATCGCTTTACCGTCGATCCGGTGCTGATCGAGGACCCGGACAAGCGCCTCGCGGAATTGCTTGAGCAAGGCCAGCGCGCGATGGCGGAGGAGCTGGCCGCCGTCGCCCGCGAGTTCGCGCGCCGTCTTTCCAGCAGGTACAACCTGAGGGTGGAATTGACTCCGGGCGCAATCGAACGGCTCGTCGAGCGAGCCTCGGCCGAGAACATCCACATGCGCGACCTTTGCGCGGAGGTGTTCAAGGATTATGAATTTGGCCTTAAGCTGGCGGAAGGGACGGCGGAACCGCTCCTCCTGACCGAGGAAGCGGTTGCAAATCCCGACCGTTACCTCAGCGAGTGGCTGGTCAAGCGCTACCGCGCCGAGCGCCGCGGCACGGAGCCGCAGGAGAGCGCGGGCCAATAGGCGCGACAGAACGCGGACAATCGCAGGGAAATGCATGTTTCCTCGCGACCGCCGCCCCGCGTCCTCGTGATTCTGAAATCAACCTGGCCCGGAGTCCGAAACGGGATTGCATTTCGATGAAGATTGCGAACACTGCGACCCCTTGCACCGTTGAATCGCCCCTTGAACCTCAGCCCAGAACATCGCATCGCCGGCATCCTCGCGCCGCTCTTTGCCCTGCGCACGAAGCAGGACCTCGGCGTCGGAGATCTGGCGGGCCTGCGGGAGCTGGTGGAGTGGGCCGCCGAAACCGGCTTCAAGCTGGTCCAATTGCTGCCCATCAATGAAACCGGCGCGGACAATTCCCCCTACATGGCCGTCAGCTCCGCGGCCATCGAGCCCTCGACGCTCGAGATCACCCCGGACCGCGTGCCGGGCCTGACACCGGAGGCATTCGCGGAGACGCTCACCGGTGTGGATGTGGCGAAGCTGCGCAAGGGGCCCGTCTCCTATTCGCAGGTCAAGCCGCTCAAGCTCGGTCTGCTGCGCCGCGCATTCGAGAACTTTTCCGCATCGGACCTCGCCCGCAACACGCGCCGGGCAAAGGCCTTTCGCCAATGGGTGGCCGCGCAGGCTGGCTGGATCGAGGCTTACGGCCTCTTTCGCGTGCTGATGGATGAGAATGGCGTGAACGAGCAATGGGACCTCTGGCCTGAGAACCAGCGCACCCACGCCGCCGCCCAGGCATGGCTGGAGGCGCAGCCCGCCGCGGTGCGCAAACGCATCTGGAAAGAAGCGCGCTTTTACCAATGGGTCCAGTGGGTCGCCTTCCACCAATGGGAAGAGGCGAAACTTCATGCCGGGCAGCATGGCGTCGCCCTCATGGGCGATGTCCCGTTTGGCGTTTCCTATTACTCCGCGGATGTCTTCGCGGAGCCGGATTTGTTTGATCTGCAATGGAGCGGCGGCGCTCCGCCGGAGCCCGCTTTCGTCAGCGATCCCTTCGTCGTCAAGTGGGGCCAGAACTGGGGCGTCCCGCTATACCAATGGGCGCGCCACCGGGAAACCGGCTTCCGCTGGTGGCGGCAGCGCGTGCGCCTCACGCGGGGGATGTTTCACCTTTTCCGCATCGATCATGTGCTCGGCTTTTATCGCATCTACGCCTTCCCATGGCGGCCGCAGGAGAATCCGCACTTTGCCAATCTCAGCAACGAAGAAGCGCGCGCGCGCGCCGGCGGACGCCTGCCGCGATTCTTCGCGCATGACGATGAGACAGAGCAGCACCGCGCGCTCAATCGCAGGGAGGGCGAGGAATATCTCCGCGCATTGCTGGAGGAAACCGGCGAGCACCGTCTCATTGGCGAGGACCTCGGGACGGTGCCGCCCTATGTGCGGCCCAGCCTCACTTCACTCGGCATCGCCGGCTTCAAGATTCCCATCTGGGAGCCAAAATGGGATGGCTGGCTCATCGATGGCGCGGACTATCAGCGGCTCTCCCTGGCCACCTACGCCACCCACGATCACGAGCCGCTGCGCGCCCGGTGGGATCGCCTCTACCACGATACCCAGGCCGGCAAGGAACCTGCGGCCGCCGCCGCCTGGGATCAAATGGTCAAGCTCACCGCCTTTGCCCATTTGCACATGCAAAACCCGCAGCCCTGGAGCGACGATCTCCATCGCAGCCTCCTGCTCGCCCTTTTCCGCTCCAATTCATGGATCGCCGTTTGCATGATCACCGATCTCTTCGGCGCCACCCAGCGTTTCAATGTCCCCGGCGCCATCGCGGAGTCCAACTGGAGCGAGCGCCTTCCGTGCGAAGTGGGAAAATGGCGGAAGCGCCCCGAGCTCAAGGCGCTGGCCGGCGCGATAAAGGAGCTATTGAAGCAAACAGGACGGTAGTCCCCATTTCCGCGCCACGAATTGCGAAAATTTTTCCAAGAACCGTCTGGCCCATGGGGCGCGTTCTTGTTTTGCTGGACCCCTTCCATTACCGCATCTCTTAAAAAGCCATGAATCAGCCCATCAAAGTTGCCGTCACCGGCGCCGCCGGTCAGATCGGATATTCCCTCCTGTTTCGCATCGCCTCCGGCGCAATGTTCGGCCCGGAGCAAACCGTGGAATTGCAATTGATCGAGGTGCCCCAGGCGCTCGGCGCGCTCGACGGCGTCGTCATGGAGCTGCAGGACTGCGCCTTCCCGCTCCTCAAGGGCATCGTCGCCACATCCGATCTCGACGAAGGCTTCCGCGGCGTCAACTGGGCTCTCCTGGTGGGCAGCGTGCCGCGCAAGGCCGGCATGGAGCGCAAGGATTTGCTCGGCATCAATGGCAAAATCTTCATCGGCCAGGGCCAGGCCATCCAGCGCAACGCCGCCGCCGACATCCGCACCCTGGTCGTCGGCAACCCGTGCAACACCAACTGCCTCATCGCGATGAACAACGCAAAGGACATCCCGGGCGACCGCTGGTTTGCCATGACTCGCCTGGATGAAAACCGCGCCAAGTCCCAGCTCGCGCTCCGCGCCGGCGTCGATGTCACGAAGGTCACCAACCTCGCCATCTGGGGCAACCATTCCGCCACCCAATACCCGGATTTCTATAGCGCCCGCATCGATGGCAAACCCGCGGTGGATGTCATCGGCGATCTCGACTGGCTCAAGAACACCTTCATCCCCACGGTGCAGCAGCGCGGCGCCGCCATCATCAAGGCCCGCGGCTCCTCCAGCGCCGCCTCCGCCGCCAATGCCGTGGTGGATACGGTTCGCTCCATCGTCGTGCCCACTGCCTCCAGCGATTGGCACAGCGTCGCCATTCGCTCCAACGGCGAGTACGACGTCGATGCCGGCCTCATCTCCTCATTCCCCATCCGCAGCGATGGAACCAAACTCGAAGTCGCCAAGTGGGTCGATATCCCCGAGTTCTCCCGCTGGAAGATCGACCAGAGCATCGCCGAGCTCAAAGAAGAGCGGGACCTCGTAAAAGACCTGCTGGGCTGAAGCGGTTTTCCCGCTCCCCCCGCTCACAGCTTTTTCCGGAAGAACTGGTCGAAATCCTCGCTGCCGTTTGCGGCGTCCGAGGGGGGCTGCGCCTTCCAGACCGGACCGTTTTCCTGGTGCGGCGCGTAGCTGGAGTCGCCGGGCCTCAGCGCCGGCAGCGGCGCATCGGCCAGCCGCAACACCGGCAGGATGGGGTTGCCCCTGGCATCTTTCTGATACTCGGCGCCGTCTTTCTCGACCAGGAGCACGGCATAGGTCTTCCCGCCCGGTTCCTCGCCGATGAGCACATCCATATCGTAAAACATACCGGCTTCCGCGTGAAAGCCGGGACCCTCCGCAAACCCGTGCGGGATTTCGCTCCAGCCGTAATACAAATCCTTTTGCTCCTTTTTTAAGGTCTCGTTTTCACCCGATTGGTTCCAGCACCGGTCCAGCACCAGCTTCCCATTGAACCGCACCAGCATCACATCGTCCCCCGCGCCCACGAAGTGGTACTCCCCGTCTTCCGGCGGCGAAACCCGGGCCTTGTAATGCACCAGCCAGCACCGCGGCTGCACTTCCTTCTCCAGGCCGAAGGATTTCGGGCCGTCATCGGCGGAAAAATCGGGCGTGAAAATCTGCGTCGCGTAAATCGGGCTCGGACCGCGGTAATAACTGGAGAGCATCCCGTCCGGCCACCCCGCGGCGATGTATTTGCGGAAGATCTGATGATACTTCCCGGGGTCCACCCCGGTGGGACGGCGTCCCCGTGTCTGCTTCAGATCGTAGAAGACACCCACAAATGCGCCGGCGATTTGCTGCTTGGATCCCAGCACTCCCTGCGAGCCGCTCGCGATTCCCGCCCCGCTCCCGGCCGCCGCATCCGGCCCGGATAGGCCATGGCGAAAGCCGGTCGTCAGCGCCATCGTACCGGGCATCGCCGCCTGTAGGGACGTGGCGGTCGCGGCGCTGCTCAGGATCGCGGAGGGGATGCTGCTCGCCGCGGGCATCGTGGCGCCGGATGCCGGCATCGCGACGCTCGTATTGGGCGGCAGCGTCGCATCGGGCTGCGGGTCCGGTGGCGCGGTTTCATGCTCGGTCAACACATCGCCCACCCCCGCCGCAAAATCCGGCGGCTCCTCGCGCTGGTGGACCAGTACGATGCCGCCCACAAAGATCACGAGGAGGATGTGAACAAGGAGCGAGACGCTGAAAAAACGAGCCCTCGCAACCCGCAGGAGAATCTCCGGCAGGATCGCATGAGAGCGTTCATTCGTGAACATGGGAGGCTGCTGCGACGACATCGCAGCCCCATTAGCGTATCCCATGCCCCGCCAATCGTCCAGACGCCCGCACGAGGGGGAAATTTCTTCGGGCCTCGCCCGAGGACCCGCAAGTCAGGATAGCCCGTGCCCTATCGGCGAACAGAATCTGTCCCGCCGGGGAGCCCCGGACAGCGCATCGGCCTTGCCGGTTATCGGCGAAATATTTGGAACCGGGGCGCACTGATCTGCCGCCCCTCGCGGAACTCTCAGGAATGCCTGCGCCGCTTCACGTGGAGCTGGGCCAGCGATTTCTGCAACGCGGCCTCGACGCTCGCAACTTCTTCCGCCGTCAGGTGCTCGCCGTGCAGCGCTGCCTGCGCCCGTTTCACGGCTTCCTCCGCGGCGGACTCGTCGATGGACTTCTCCTCGATCGCCATGTCCGTGAGCACGGTCACGCTCTCCGCCGTCACTTCGACAAAGCCCTCGCCCACCGCCATGTATAGGTCCCGGCCCTGGCTGGTCACCCGCAGCTCTCCCGGCTTGATCATGGTCATCAGCGGGATGTGCCTGGGCAGGATGCCCAGCTCCCCATCCACCCCGGGGACGTACACCACTTCCACATCCTGCGAAAATACCTTCGCCTCCGGAGTGACAATTTCGAGCTTCAGTGTGGCCATTTTTCAGGAAATAGCGCGGGCCGCTTATTGGCCGATCTGGTCGATGCCGCCCTTCATGTAGAAATTGCCTTCCGCGACGTCGTCATGTTTGCCGTCCAGGATTTCCTTAAAGCCGCGGATCGTCTCGACCACGCTGACATACTGGCCCGGCGTGCCGGTAAAGACTTCCGCCACGTGGAAGGGCTGCGAAAGGAAACGCTGGATTTTGCGGGCCCGGTAAACGGTCAGCTTATCGTCCGGCGAGAGTTCGTCCATGCCCAGAATGGCGATGATGTCCTGCAGATCCTTGTACCGCTGGAGCACCCGCTGCACGCCGCGCGCCACCTGGTAATGCTCGTCGCCCACGATTTCCGGCGCGAGCGCCTTGGAGGTGGAGGCGAGGGGATCCACCGCCGGATAAATGCCCAGCTCCGCGATGGAACGCTCCAGCACGATGGTGGAGTCCAGGTGCGCGAAGGTGTTTGCCGGCGCGGGGTCGGTCAAATCGTCCGCCGGCACGTACACAGCCTGGAAGGAGGTGATGGAGCCCTTTTTGGTGGAGGTAATGCGCTCCTGCAGATCGCCCATCTCGGAGGCGAGCGTCGGCTGGTAACCCACCGCCGATGGCGTGCGGCCCAGCAGCGCGGAAACCTCGGAGCCGGCCTGCGAGAAACGGAAGATATTGTCGATAAAGAGGAGCACATCCTGGTTCTTCTCATCGCGGAAGTACTCGGCCATCGCGAGTGCGGAGAGCGCGACCCGGAGGCGCGCGCCGGGAGGCTCGTTCATCTGGCCATAGACCAGCGCCACTTTGGATTCCGCCAGATTGGCCTGGTTGATGACGCCGGCATCGCTCATTTCGCCGTAAAGATCGTTGCCCTCGCGCGTCCGCTCGCCCACCCCCGCAAACAGGGAGAAGCCGCCGTGGCCCTTGGCGATGTTATTGATCAGCTCCATGATGACGACGGTTTTGCCGACGCCCGCGCCGCCGAAGGCGCCCACCTTGCCGCCCTTGGTGAAGGGGCAGATCAGATCGATGACTTTGATGCCGGTCTCGAGCACCTGGGCCTTGGTGTCCTGATCGATCAGCGGCGGAGCCGGACGATGGATCGGATATCGCTTGGTCGCGTTCACCGGACCGCGCTCGTCCACGGGATCGCCGGTCACGTTGAACACCCGCCCCAGCACGCCCTCGCCCACCGGCACGGAAATCGGCCCGCCGGTGGCCCTAAGGCTCATCCCGCGCTTCAGGCCTTCCGTGGAGGACATGGCGATTGCGCGCACCCAGTTCTCGCCCAGGTGCTGCTGCACCTCGAAGACCAGCTTGGTGGGGCGGCCGCTCACTTCGTACTCGATTTCGAGTGCGTCATAAATCTTGGGCAGCTCGGCGCCGGTAAAATCGACGTCAACGACGGGGCCGATGACCTGCACGATGATGCCGGTCGTATTGGAGGCGGTGGCGGTGGACATGGTAGGTGTTGGGATTTTTTCTTTGCGATCAGCCCAGGGCCATCTGGGCGGTGGTGATTTCCAGCAATTCCGTGGTGATGCTGGCCTGGCGGATCTTGTTGTACTCGAGCGTAAGGTCTTTGATGAGTTGCTTCGCGTTGTCGGTGGCGTTCTTCATGGCCACCATTCGCGCGCTGTGCTCGGAGGCCCGGGAGTCGAGCACCATCTGGTACACCTGGAAGTGGACGTAATGCGGCAGAATCCCCGCCAGCACTTCCGTCGCGCTCGGCTCATAGGTAAATTCGACTTCGGAGTTCTCCTGCGGCTTTCCCTGGTCCTTGGGCAAATCGGTTGCGGAGATCGGCAGCAGCGTCTGGACCGTCGGCTTGAGCGTGAGCGTATTGACAAAGCGCGTGTAGAGCACGCTGACGCGGTCGTATTCCCGCGCCAGGAATTTATCGATCAGGAATTTCGATACCGGCTTGGTATCGCCCAGGGTGGGCGAATCCTTGAGGGCAAAATCCGCAAGCAGATCCTTTTTAGTTCGCGCGAGATACTGCACCGCCTTGCGCCCGGTGGCCACATAGCTGGCCGGCGCTTTGTCAAATTGCGCGGTCTCCCGCAGCAGGTTGGTGTTCAGCGCGCCGCACAGGCCCTTGTCCGTGCTGATCACCAGCACCAGCTCCTTCTTGACCTCGCGCACTTCCAGCAGCGGGCTCAATTCGGGATTCGTCCGGCGGCTCAGCGATACCAGCACGCGATTCATCAGGTCCGCGTAGGGACGCCCCGCCATCGCCGCGCTCTGCGCCTTGCGCATCTTGGACGCGGCGACCATTTGCATCGCCTTGGTGATTTGCGCCGTGTTCTTGATCGATTTGATCCGGCGCCGGATGTCTCGGGTATTGGCCGCCATAAATTATCGCCAGGTCGATTTAAACTCGTCCGCCGCGCCGCGCAGCAGCCCCTCGACATCCTTGTCGATCTGCTTCTTGTCGCGAATCGCCGCGAGCACCGCTTCCTTGCGCGTGGTGAAAAACTCGTTGAGCTTCGTCTGGTACTCTTTCACCCGGTTCACCGGCACCTCGTCAAAGTAACCGTTCTGCATTGCCCATAGGATGGCGACCTGCTGCTCGATCGGGAGCGGCCGATACTGCGTCTGCTTGAAAAGCTCCACGATCCGCTGCCCGCGGTCGAGCTGCGCCTTGGTCTTCGCGTCCAGATCGGAGCCAAACTGCGCGAAGGCCGCCAGCTCGCGGAACTGGGCCAGATCACCCTTGATCTTGCCGGCCACCTGCTTGATCGCCTTGATCTGCGCGGCGCTGCCCACCCGGCTCACGGAAAGACCCACGGAGATGGCCGGGCGGACGCCCTGGTAAAAGAGATCGGTTTCCAGGTAAATCTGGCCGTCGGTGATGGAGATGACGTTCGTCGGGATGTACGCGGAGACGTCGCCCGCCTGCGTCTCGATGATCGGCAGCGCGGTCAGCGAGCCGTTGCCGTTCTTCTCATTCACCCGGGCGCTGCGCTCGAGCAGGCGGGAGTGGAGATAGAAGACATCGCCCGGGTACGCCTCGCGGCCGGAGGGGCGCTTGAGCACCAGCGATACCTGGCGGTAGGCCACCGCATGCTTGGAGAGATCGTCAAAGACAATGAGCGCATCCATGCCGTTGTCCATGAACCACTCGCCCATCGCGACGCCGGAAAACGGCGCCAGGTATTGGGTGGTGGCGCTCTCCGCCGCCGGCGCGGTAACGATGATGGTGTACTGCAGCGCGCCATGCTCCTCGAGCACCGCCATGTTCCGGGCGACGTTGGAGTTCTTTTGCCCGATGGCGACGTAAATGGAATACATCGGGCGGAAGTCCGGCTTGCCCTCGTTGTCGCGGTTGATGTTCGCGTTGTTGATGATGGTGTCGATCGCGATGGTGGTCTTCCCCGTGGCGCGGTCGCCGATGATCAATTCGCGCTGGCCGCGCCCGATCGGGATCATCGCGTCGATGGCCATAATGCCGGTCTGCACCGGCTGGTTCACGGATTTCCGCTTGATGATGCCGGGGGCGATCTTCTCCACCGGGTAGCTGACATCGCTCTTGATGGGGCCCTTGCCGTCCACCGGCTGGCCCAGCGCATTGACCACGCGGCCCAGCAGGCCCTTGCCCACCGGCACGGAGAGGAGGCGCCCGGTGGTCTTGACCTCGGTCCCTTCGGTAACGGAGGTAAAGTCCCCCAGCAGAATGCATCCCACCTCGGTCTCCTCGAGGTTGAGCGCGAGGCCGTAGAGGCCGCCGGGAAATTCGATCATCTCGTTGAGCATGACGTCGCTCAGCCCCTCGATCTTGACCACGCCGTCGCCCGCCTCGCGGACGATTCCGGTGTTGGTCCGGGCCGTGGTGGTCTTCAGGCCGGCGATCTGGGATTCAAGTTCTTGAAGAATGGTGCTCATGGATTGGGTAGGCTGCTGGGTAGAAAAATCAAACGGTGGCAAGCTC
This sequence comes from Chthoniobacteraceae bacterium, assembly GCA_036266845.1. GTDB lineage: Bacteria > Verrucomicrobiota > Verrucomicrobiia > Chthoniobacterales > Chthoniobacteraceae > DATAXI01. Next base: position 10,445 of record DATAXI010000129.1, read on the forward strand.
CTGGTCCAGATGGTCCAGGCGGCAGCGGATGCTCCCGTCCCACACATCGCTGCCCACGCGGATGCGCAGGCCGCCGATGAGGCTCGGGTTGATGCGGAAATCGGTGGTGAGGCTCTCGCCGTACTTGCTCTTCAAGTCCCGCAGGACCTGGGCGCTGGTTTCCTGGCTCAGTTCCGTGGCGCTCTCGATAACGGCGTGGCGCTTGTCCAGCTCCAGCCGGATGAGCCGGTGGTAGTTCTTCAGGATATCCACGTAATGGCGCGGCTTCTCGGCCACAACCCGGGTCGCGATATTCCGGACCTTCCCCGCATCGAGCTGCCCGTTGGTAAAGCTGGCCTGGAACAACTCCTTGGATACCTTGCGCACTTCCTTGCTGATCTTCATAGGGGAGAATTCAATGATCCGCGCTAAGCCGCGATCTGGCTGGCGGTTTCTTCGTTGATGCGGCGCTGATCGTCGGTCGTCAGGATTTTGCCCGTGACTCTGCCGGTGGTCGCAATGACCAGTTGGCCCACCTCGCGCTTCAGATCGGACAGCATCCGGTCGTGCTCGATCCGCGCCGCCTCGTGCGCCTTGGCGACGATCTGTTCCGCCTCGGCTATGGCCTGCTGCGTCCGCTTCTCCGCGACCGCGCTGGCGCTCGCACGCGCTTCTTCGATCATTCGCTGCGCCTCGGCGTCCGCCGCGGTCAAAATATCCGATTTCTTCCGCTCGGCATCCGCCAGCTCCGCCTTGATACGCTCGGCGTTCTTGAGGCTCTCGGCGATTTTCTCCCGCCGCAGCTCCAGCACGGTGACGATCGGTTTGTAGGCAAATTTCTGAAGCAGAATGCAGACGATGACAAAGGAGATGCAGTTGGAAAGGAACTGCAGCCAGGTAAACCCGAAGGCATCGCCGGTTGCCTTTGCCGATTCCAAGAGGGGATTGGCCGCCAGAAGAATGGGAATGCTCATAGAAGTGCCGAAATAAAGATTCCTGAACAAAAACGGGCGCGAGGCCGGGCTGGCCGGCCTCGCACCACCAGGTTACTTGGCGAGGTAGATCGCGTAGAACACGATGGCTTCCGCAAACGCCGTAATCAGGATCGATTGAACGAGGACCTGAGTGGATGCGCCCGGATTGCGGCCAACGGCCATTGAGGATCCCGCGCCGATCAATCCCACGCCGAGGCCTGAGCCCATGGCTGCAAGGCCGACGCCGACATTGCCGGATAGAACCGCTAACATTGGTGTAATCATTATTGTTACGAGGTTGGTTGTGGTTTTCTTCAGCCCCCGCGGTTCGCCCGCGGTCAGGCTGAAAAAGGGGTTAAATTCAGTGGGGGTGCGATCCGTGCTGCTTATCGTCGCTATGCTGGCAGATCAGCAGGGTGAATACGGCGGTCAGCAGCATGAATACCATCGCCTGCACGATCCCCGTCAGCATTTCCATAAAATAAAAGGGGATCGGAATCGCGATTCCGCAAAGGATCTTCAGCCACGCCGGGTGGCTCACCAGATGCGCCATTGCATCCATCATATTCTCGCCCGCAAAGATATTGCCATAGAGCCGGATGCTCAGGGAGATGGGCCGGAAGAGGATGGAAACGATCTCCAGCACGCCCACCAGCACAAAGAGCACCACCAGCAGCATCACCAGCCCCACCGGCAGGCTCTTGAGATCGCCTTTGGGACCAAACAGATGCATCAGGAATCCCCCCGGCCCGTTCGCCTGGAACGCCCAGATGAGCCACATCAGGAAGAACAGCATCGCCATCGCGAAGGTCATGTTGAAATCCGCGTTCGCCCCGCGCAGCAGCGGGCTGGAGATGTGATCCAGGCTCAGCAATGGGCCGTTCGCCGGCCCCCACCCGATGGTTCCCACCCCGGGAATCAGCCCAAACCAGTTGGTGAAGACGATCAGGATGAAGATGGTCGCAAAAAACCAGAAGGTCTTTTTGACCAACTGATGCCCGATGATCCCCTCGAGCAGGTTCCAAAGCCCTTCAACCATCCATTCCCAAAAATTCTGCAACCCGTCCGGCACTTCCTTGATGTTGCGCGTCGCCATCTGCGCAAGAAAAATGATCCCGGCTGCGACAATCCACGTTTCCAGCATGGATCCGGATACCGGCAGCGGACCGATGTGGAAATCCACCGGCGATTTCAGCGGCAGTCCCTCGGTGTCTCCCGTCAGCGTGCCCTCCGCATGCGCAATTGCCGGCGCCCCGGCCACCAGGGCCAGTGTAAGCAACAATATAAAGAGACGGCAGAGCCTTTTCATCATGATTCAACGGGCTCGTCGGCTCAGAAGAAAGCGAAGGCGCGCGGAGGGGACCACGGACCATCCGTGCCGGAGAGCGAGCGGATAGAACAACAGCAAAAATGGGTTGGCAAGCGCTATTTGTGAAAAATTTCACAAGCGCCCAAACCCATGGCATCTACGACCTTAAATACATCGTTGACCGATGTATTATTTCTACCTGACCCTTGTCAGAATTCAAAGCACTTTTTTTGGCAATTTTTTCCCAGCCATGCTCCGCCCACTCCCGGCGGCCTGCCCGCGGCCGCTTTGGCGATTGGGATTTTGCCCGGCCTTTCCTGCGATTCTTACGGCGTCGGACTTGCCGGCGTGACGGTCACATCCTGCACCTCCACCGGCACCGCCCTCAGGATCGGATCGTTGTCATCCTGGAATGCATCCAGATAAAATTTGCCGTCCACCATGCCGCTGTTGCGGTCCCGCCGGCCATAGGTGCTCTTCTGATTCGCGGTCTGGCCATGCTCGTTGGCCACGTAGAATCCCTTCCCGCCGGGGATCGCCGCAATGCCGGAGAGCGACCCGTCGCGGTTATTGCCGTAAGGCGAAATCTCCAGTTCCTCCCACGGGACGGAAAGATAACCGGTCACCACCATGTCCGGCGAGATCAGCGCGACCTCCCGCTCCAGATCGGTCGTCACCAGGGCCGTGTCATCCAGAAAGGCGATTTGAAACGCCCGCTTGACGGTCGCGGAAGTCAGGCCCGTCCCATCCGCATTCAAGCGAAATACCATGCCGGCTTCCAAATCCGCCATCCAGATGCGTCCCTTGGAGTCCACCGCCACGCCTCGGAGGCTCCGGGCCCCGGGGATGGTCATCACGCCGCTGCCGCCAAGGCCGGCCGGAGTCGCCTTGCACCCGCCGCTCACCATCCGGGTATCGATGATAAAACGGTGCAGCTCCTGGCTCTGCCGCTCGGTCGCGTACAGCACGGTATCGCCTCCCTCGGTCGTCACCGCCACCCCGTTGCAATCGTCCATCGGGATGCTCAGCAGCTCTTTCTGGAGATCGCCATCGTACACATCGACGCTCGTCCCGTCGGCCATGTAAACGCGATTGTCGTTATCCACCGCCAGCGCCTTGGGCCGGAATACCGGCAGCACCACTTTGGTCGCATTTTCGTAATCCGGGATGCGCAGATCGATCTTTCGCACTTCGCCCGCATTGGTCATGCGGCTGTTCTTTAATGCGAGCGGGGCGCCGTTGTTAAAGCTCTGGATATATCCCGCGTAGAGAAAATTCCCGTCCGGCGATATCGCCAGCGCGCGATTCGCCCGCGGGTAAACTTCCTGGGATTTTCCAAACACCGGCTGGCTGTTATCGATCAGGTATTGGACACTCCACCGGTAAGCCTGTGGGGCGGCGGCGGAGGCGGCGGCGGCGGACGCCAGGAGGGAGAGAGCGGCGAGCAGGGAGAGGCGCACGGGAGAGGATTTTTTGGGAAGGATGCAAGGGGCAGACTTGATGGTCAGCCCCGGTCCGTCAAGGATGAAGGCGCCGGCTCCCTCTCCCGGCTTCATCCCCTCACGCCAGGTTTACATTGACCTCCACGGTCATCTTCTTGGTGCTCGGGCCGCGGTATGTCCCCTGCACCGGCACGATGTCCGCGTAATCCCTTCCCACGGCCACTTTCACATACCGCTCGTCGGCCTGCTGGCTGTTCGTGGGATCGAGCGCGCGCCAGCCGAAATCCGGGATATAAACCTCGCACCAGGCATGGCTGGCCTGCGCGCCCTCGAGTTGATCCAGCGGCCCGTTGTATAGATAGCCGCTGACATAACGCGCCGGGATTTTTAACGCCCGGCACATCGCGATCATCATGTGCGCAAAATCCTGGCATACCCCTTTGCGATGCTCGACGATATCCGCGATCGGCGTGTGCACGGTCGTGATTTCCGGCTCGTACTCGAATGAGGAGTGAATGAACTCCATGATCTTCACCGCCGCCCGCCATGCGTCTTTCTCATCCAGCGTCGCATCCACCGCCAGGCGCCAGGCCGCGGGCTCCATGCCCACATGCTTGCTCGGCTGGAGAAAATCGTAACACTGCTCCATCGCGTAGCATTCCTTCAGCCGGCTCATCGGCACAGTCTGCTGCTCCGGAGGCAGGATCCGGGAGACAGTCGAGACGACGCTGTTGCTCTCGATGCTCAGGGAGGTGTGCGCCTCCGGGATCTCGAAGAAATGGACGCAATTCAGGTAGAAATCGAGGTAATGCTTGAGCTGTGTCGATGGGAGCACCTTCAGCAGGAAGGAATGGCAAACCTGCCCGTCCGCGGAAGTCGGTTGCAACCGCGTTTCATTGAAGCTCTCAATGACCGCGGTGGGGTAATCATACCTCGTGCGATGAGTAACGTGCAGCTTCATGATGGTTCCTTCGCTTTTGGCCCCGGGCGGTCCGCCGCCCGTTTCCCTTACCCCAGCACCTGCTGCTGTTGTTGCTGCTGATCGGAGAATCCCTCGTGGAATGGGTGGTAAATATAGATCGAGAAAAGCGCCTCGCCCACGTCGTTCAATTGCAACTGGAGACTGTCCAGATACTCGTGCAGCCCCCGCGCGAAAATTTCGCCGATATCGGTAAACTGCAACTGCGAGAGAAGCCGGCCGGACCGTTTCTCCGCATCGTTCCAGAAGCGCCCGGGCGGCGCGCCGGACAGCGCCCGCAGCACGGAGTCCAGCTCCGCCACGCAAAAGCGCACCGAGCGCGGAAACTCCGGCGAGAGCAGCAGCAACTGGCTCACCCGCCGCGGACCCACATCCACGCCATGGATGTGCCGGTAGGCATCCCACGCGCTGCACGAGCGGAGGATGGCGCTCCACTCCAGCGCATCGGTCTGGCTCATGGTGCCGGGCACGCCGTGGCTGGGCAGGGAAGCGTGCCGCAGGTCCAGGATGCGCGTCGTCTTGTCCGCCCGCTCGATGTATTTGCCCGCCTGGAGGAAGTACCACCCCTCGTTGCGCGGGATGGTGGAGGCGATGAGCCCCTGCAAATCGCATGAGCTGGCGCGCACCTCGTGAAAGAATTCCGTGGGGCTCGATGCCCACATCTCCTGCGCGCGATCCGACCGCAGCAGAAGGTGGATGCGGTTGATCTCCTCCCACATCTCGATGGTGATCTGGTCCCGCACCATCCGCGCATTCTCACGCGCCTGGGCGATCGAGCACGCGATGGAATTCGGGTTTTCCCGCTGAAAGACAAAGTACTCGGTCACCGTCCGCCCGTTCGCCTCCTCGTACAGCTCAAAGAAGTGATCCTCATCCCCCGTGGTTTGCACAATCGGCAGCCAGTGGCGGGAAAGGTGCTCGTCATCCAGCCGGCGGAAATCGAGCAGCAACTGGAGATTCACATCCAGAATGCGGGCCACGTTATCCGCCCGCTCGATGTAACGGCTCAGCCAGTAAAGTGAATTTGCGACGCGTGAGAGCATTAGAATATTCCTGCTTCGATCCTAATCATAGAGCACCCAGGTATCCTTGCTGCCGCCGCCCTGGCTGGAGTTGACCACCAGCGAGCCCTTCCGCAGCGCCACCCGCGTCAGCCCCCCCGGCATGATGGTGGTCCGTTCCCCGTACAAAATAAACGGCCGCAGATCGACATGCCGCCCCTCGAATCCGGACTCCTCGCACCACGTGGGATGGCGCGAGAGGGAGATCATCGGCTGCCCAATGTAATTGCGCGGGTCCGCCTCGATGAGGCCGCGGAATTTCTCGATCTCCTCCTTGCTCGCTCGCGGCCCCATCAGCATCCCGTAGCCGCCCGATTCATTGGCCGCCTTCACCACCAGCTCCGGCAGATGCTCCAGCATATACTTCTTATCCGCCTCCTCGGAGGCGAGGTACGTCGGCACATTCGGCAGGATCGGCTCCTGATCCAGATAGTATTTAATGATGCGGGGCAAAAAGTAATACACCACTTTGTCATCCGCCACCCCGGTGCCGATGGAATTCGCCAGCGACACGTTCCCCTCGCGGTACGCATTGATCAGCCCCGGCACCCCCAGCACGGAATCCTTCCGGAACACGGTCGGATCCAGAAAATCGTCATCGATCCGCCGGTAGATCACATGCACCGGCCGCAGCCCGCGCGTGGTCCGCATGTAAACGTGCGAGTCCCGCACCACCAGGTCGCGTCCTTCCACAATCTCGATGCCCATCTGGCGCGCAAGGTACGTGTGCTCGAAGTACGCCGAGTTATACGCCCCCGGCGTCAGCAATACCACGGTCGGGTCCGCCACTCCAGCCGGCGCAATGTGCTGCATGGTCTTCAGCAGATCCGTGGAATACGAATCCACAGGCCGCACCCCGATGCTCTCGAAGATTCCCGGAAAACTCCGCTTCATCGCCCGCCGGTTCTCCAGCACATAAGAGACCCCCGAGGGCGAGCGGCAATTATCCTCCAGCACCAGGTAATTCCCATCCTTGTCCCGGATCAGATCGGTCCCGCAGATGTGCACGTAAATATCCTTAGGCACCTGAAAGTTCACAAACTCCCGCCGGAAATGCTTTGCCGAGAGCACATAGAACGGCGGCACCACCCCGTCCTTCATGATCCGCTGCTCATGGTACACATCGTGCAGGAAGAGATTCAGCGCCGTGATCCGCTGCTCCAGCCCGCGCTCCAGATGCTCCCACTCCGCTGCCGGGATGATGCGCGGGATCAGGTCAAAAGGGAAAATCCGCTCCGTCCCCTGCGAGTCCCCATAGACATTGAACGTGATCCCCTGCCGCAGAAAAGCCAGGTCCACCGCATTCCGCTTCGCGTCAAATTCATCCCGGTCCAGCGTCTCGAATCGCTCCACAAACCGCTGGTAATGCGGGCGGATCGCGGAGTCCGGGTGGACCATTTCGTCAAAGAATTCTTCGGATGCGTAGTTCGTCAGCAGAGACATGATATTGAAAGCATTGATCTACTAAATAATGGAGTGACCCGAGCAGAGCGATTTTCCCCGTTCCCCGGGGAGCGCGGGCATCTTGCCCGCTCCATCCGGCATCCTGCCGGATGGTCCCAAGCGCAACCCAACATCCAAAATCCCCCCAAAAACCCCTTTCTCCGAAACCGTCCCCCCAGCGCCCGGGCTGCAAGCCCGCGCTCCCCCCGGTGCCTCTAACAGGGCGCACATTGGTTCCATCGTGGTCATTGGATTTTCTCGGAATGGCAGGAAAAATGGAAAGGGTCACGCCGGCTTCGTCACGGCGTGACCCTTTCGCTAGTGGTTGGGTTAGTCGAGGTTCTCCATGCGGTTACAGATCAAAGTACATGGCAAACTCATAGGGATGCGGACGCAGCCGCAGCGCGTCGTATTCCTTCACCTTCAACTCGATCCAGTTTGCGATGAAGTCCCGCGTGAAAACATCCCCCTTCAGCAGAAACTCGTGGTCCGCCTCCAGCGCCTGGATCGCCCCTTGCAGCGAGTCCGGCGCCTGCGGCACCCTTGCCAGCTCTTCCGGCGGCAGATCGTAGAGATTCTTGTCCAGCGGATCCCCCGGGTCGATCCGGTTCTGGATTCCATCCAGCCCCGCCAGCATCATCGCGGAGCAGGCCAGGTAGATATTCGCCGCCGGGTCCGGCGTGCGAAACTCCACGCGCTTCGCCTTCGGATTTGGCGAGTAAGTCGGGATGCGGATCGCCGCCGAGCGGTTCCGCGCGCTGTATGCGAAACTCACCGGCGCCTCATACCCCGGCACCAGCCGCTTATAGGAGTTCGTCGTCGGATTCGTAATCGCCGTGAGCGCCCGCGCATGCTTGATGAGGCCGCCGATATAAAACAGCGCCATCTCGCTCAGGCCCGCATACCCGTTGCCCGCAAACAGCGGCTTGCCATCCTTCCACAGGGACTGGTGCGTATGCATCCCGGAGCCATTATCGCCAAACAGCGGCTTCGGCATGAAAGTCACCGTCTTATTGTGCCGGCGCGCCACATTCTTGATGATGTATTTGTAATACATCATCCAATCGCCCATCGTCTTCAGCGGCGCAAAACGGATATCGATCTCCGCCTGCCCGCCAGTCGCCACCTCATGGTGCTGCCGCTCGATCGGCACCCCCGCCTTTTCCAGCTCCAGGCACATCTCATTGCGGATATCCTGCTGCGTATCCGTCGGCGCCACCGGAAAGTAACCTTCCTTGTGCCGAACCTTGTACCCCAGGTTCGGAAACTCCTCCCGGCCCGTATTCCACACCCCCTCATTACTGTCCACAGAGTGGAATGAGGAGTTCGAGGTATAATCAAACCGCACATCGTCAAAAATAAAGAACTCCG
>DATAXI010000141.1:0-14168 GCA_036266845.1 Chthoniobacteraceae bacterium
CAGACGGAATGATCTGAATGGCTGATTGGGCTAAGCTACGGGCGCCACCGAAAGAAAGGACCCGTAGTCATGAACAAGAACGCCGCCGCCATCACACCCCCGGAGGAGAAGGTGTCGATATAGACGCTCAACTCGCGTCCCTGCCGTAATCAATCACGTCCTGAATATCTCCCTTAACCGGGCCGTTCGGAAATATTTTCCGAAGCCTTTCCAGCAAATCGATTTCGGGGATTGCCCTTTTCTCTTTGCCGTCCACCGGGTTTTTTGATGAAGAAGCTTCCGCAGGTTCCGTCCTTAATCGCAGCGCAAGCAGGCGGAACAACTCTTCCTGTTCGGCACGCGAAAGCGAGGTCACAGCTTCCTGGACTTCTGATAAACTCATCTTTTTAACCCTACTACGGCGACACTCCAAGCGCAACGCAGTTCCCGCCACAGCCCGCCTTGACGCATGCTGGCCCGGGGCGGATACTCAAATCCCATGCGCTTGAGCCCGACGAACCTTCAGACCATTGGCGATGAACTGGCGATTGCCTGGAGTGACGGGCAGGAGTCTTACCTCAAGCTGGAGACGCTGCGGCGGCATTGTCCATGCGCGGGATGCGGCGGAGAGCCGGATATCCTTGGCCATGTGGTGAAACCGGAGGTGACGCACACGCCCGCCAGTTTCCGCCTGCGCAGCCATCACCTGGTAGGGGGGTACGCGTGGCAGCCCACATGGGAGGATGGACACACGACCGGCATTTACAGTTTCGATTATCTGCGGCGCCTGGCGGCCGCGCCCGCGGAGCATCTCGGATGAACGCGCGCGCCAAGATCACGCTGCTGACGTTCTTCTTCGCCCTGTGCGGGACGGCGGCGATCGTGACGGCGTGGTTTCAGGCGCGGGCGGATGCGAATGTAAAGCCCACGGTTCTGTATGCGGTGGTGCAGCATCAATTGGGCGAATTGCGGGGCGGCAATTTCTCGAGCGCCTATCAGGATGCCTCGTATGAAATCCAGCGCCGTTTCAGCGTGGACCAGTTTGCCGCGATGGTGCAGGAGCAATACCCGGGCATGCTCCACGTTTCCCGCGCGCAGTACGGCCCGGTGGAAACGCGCGGGAGCCACGCGACGATCGAGGTCTATCTCATCGGCCTGGATGGCGAGGTAATGCCGTGTGTCTATATGATGGTGCATGAAGGGGATGGATGGAGGATCGATGGGGCGAGGCTGTTGCAGCCATGGCCGGCGGATATGCATGTGGAAGGGGAAGAACTGTGAAACATGGATGATGAAAGGGGTGGCTCCGCCGCCGCGGAGCGTCCTTCGCGCACGAGCCGCTCTTCGGATGATTCAGCCTTCCTCGTTCATCATTCTCTTCCCTGGATCGCCCTCTCTCTCCCCTCTCTGGCACTGCTCTGGCGGCTGCATGGCCTGTGGAATCCCGATGGCGCTTACGCTTACGCCTGGGTCGTGCCGTTCCTGGCCGCGTACCTTTTTTACCGGCGATGGGAGGATCGGCCGGAAATGGGTTTGCCGCTGCGGTGGGCGGGAATGGCGGCGATAAGCCTGGCGGTCCTTGCGGCGCCCGCCTGCTGGCTGCGCGAGGCCGCGCCGGAGCGGGGCCTTTGCGAGTGGACTTACGCATGCGCGACGGTGGGAACGGCGCTGGCCCTGATGGCGGCGGCGGGCGGTTTCGCGTGGATGCGGTGGTTCGCGTTTCCGGTCTGCTTTCTCCTGACGGCGACACCCTGGCCGCACGGGCTGGAGATGGTGATCACCAATCCGCTGATGCGCCTCACCGCGGCGGCAACGGTGGAGATTCTCTGTCTCGCGGGGGTGCCGGCGGCGCAATCCGGCAACCTGGTTCACATCCAGAATGGCGTTATCGATATTGACGAGGCGTGCAGCGGCATCCGCTCTCTCCAGGCGATGGTGATGGTGGCGCTCTTCCTGGGAGAAATGTACCGGCTGCGTCCGGCGCGCCGCGTGTCGCTGCTGGCGCTGGGCATTGGCGTCACGCTTGCCGCGAACGTGGCGCGCACGGTTACGCTTTCGGCGATTGGCAATGCGCACGGGATGGCGGCGGCGGACCGGTGGCATGATACGGCGGGCATCGCCGTGCTGGCGTTATCCCTGGCGGTAACGCTGCTGGCGGCTTTTCTGATGCGGGATGACAGGGCCGCGGGGCCTGCGCCCGGTGGCGCATTCACCGCGCCAGGCGGTTTGTGCGTCGCGGTGATCACACTGACCATCGCTTCCCAGGCCGGCGTGGAAACGTGGTATCGCTCGCACGAAACCGCGTGGCGGGGATGGGACTGGACTGTGCAATGGCCGGCGGCCCGCGATGCCTTTCATCCGATTGATCTCCCCGCCCGTTCGCTGCGCCTGCTCATGTGCGACGAAGCGCGCGCCGCGACCTGGAAAACGCCGGGCGGCGGCCAATGGTCGCTCTATGGGATGCGATGGAATCCCGGCAACCCCCAGGCCGAAGCCGCCAAGGTGCATCGGCCCGATGTCTGCCTGAACGCGGAGGGAGCCGTCCTCCGCGACGATAGGGGAATCGAAACCGTGGCGGCGGGGGGAATGGAAATCCCGTTTCGCGGTTACACCTTCCGGCTCGGGCAGCAGACTCTGTACGTTTTCTTTTGCCTTTCGGAAGAAGCGCCCGGCGACCGCGAGCCGGTCTGGAATCCGCGATTCGAATCGGTGGCCATGCTGCGCCGCGCTTTGGAAGGGCGCCGAAAATTCGGGCTGCAAAGCCTGGAAGTGGCGCTCGCCGGTTACGCCTCCGAGGCAGATGCGCAATCGGCATTTAAAAATCAGATCGGCCAGTTGATTCAGCACGCACACTGAAACGGTTCCAAAAACCTGCCGCCGGGCGCTATTCCCCGCCCTGCTCCAGACGCTCCGCCGCCTCGGTATCGCGCACCAGCGCTTTCGCGCCGCACAGCCAGATGATGCCGGCAACGAGCATCACCGTGGACACGGCAAAGAACGCCGTGTTCCAGTTACTGTGATCGCGAATCCATCCGATCAAAGGCGGCGATAGCGCATCGCCAAAAAGATGGATGATCAGAATATCCATCGCAAACGCCGTGGCGCGCATGGCCGGCGGCGTGACATTGGCCAGCGCGGTATTGGACGGCCCGGTGTTCATAAACAGGAAGAAGATCGCCAGGAAAACAAAGCCCCATGCCAGCGGGAATGGCGCATAGAGCATCCCGATGGTTGCGGGAAACCCAAGCAACATCCCCACGCCCGAAACCAGGAAGTAAGATCCCGCAAAGCGCCGCCGAAGCGCATCGCCCAGCCACCCGCCGAAAAGCGTGGAAAAGAAACCGGCCACCACCACGATGCCGCCAAAGATGAGGTCCGTCTGCTTGAGCGGCTGGCCGCGCGCCTCACTGATGTAGGTAGGCGCCCACACCGAGAGCCCGCCGATCGCAAACGTGAGCGCCGCCTGCGCGATGATATTTGTAATGAGGGACCGGATTTTCACCAGCCGCAGATAATCCTCCATTCTCGGCCTGGGCGGCCGGGGCGCGCCGCCCGGCACGCCTGGGGAACGCCCGAGGCGCGGCTCTCGCATGAAGAAACAGAACAGCGCCAGCAGCAGGCCCGGCGGCGCGACCAGGTAAAACGCCCAGCGCCATCCCAGCAGATCGTTGATCCAGCCGCCCAGCGCGTAGCCCAGGGCGCTGCCCACCGGGATGGCCATGTAAAACCACGCGAGCACCTGGCCGCGCCGCTCGATGGGATATAGATCGCTGATGATGGTGGGCGCCGCGGGTCCATACCCCGCCTCGCCGACTCCCAAAAAGACGCGCGTGGCCAGCAGCGCGCCAAACCCCGCCGCCAGGCCCGTCGCGCCGCTGGCCAGGCTCCAGAGCCCCACGCTCAAGCCGATCATCAGCCAGCGCGAGTAGCGGTCCGCCATCCAGCCAAAGACCGGCGCGGTAACCATATAGCTGAATATGAAAACCGTCGTCAGCAGGCCGGCCTTGCCATTGGCGTTGGGATCGCCGTGAAGGAACTGGCTTTTGATGACCGGGATGATCGACGCCAGGATGTACCGGTCCAGGTAGCAGAAGAGATTGATCGCCAGCAACAGCACGAGCGCCGGCCGGGCGCCGGGCCGCGGTCCGTTGCGCGCGTGTGTTTCAGTCTGCATGTTGTCCTTGGGCACCACTGATTAGATGGAGACGGACTTTGCGGCAAGTCCCTGGACAGCATTCCAAGGCGCGACCGGCGCGGATGGCCCCGTTGCAGCCCAAATGGGGGCCTGCGCCTTCGCGCCAGCCGCGCCCCCTTTTGGTTGCAACAAAGGCCGCCTCCATCTAATCAGTGGTGCCCTTTGTCCGCGTTACCGATGCCAGAGAAGAACAAAAGCCTTTTCCTGCGGCTGGCAGAGCTGCTGGCGCGCGCCATTTATCGCGTCCAGGCCTATGGCGCGGAGAAATTACCCGGCGAAGGCTTCCTCCTGGTGCCGAATCATATTACCTGGATCGACGCCATTGTGCTTCAGATCGCCTGTCCGCACCCGGTCCGCTTCATGGTGTACGAGGAGATTTACAAACTGCCGGCGCTCAATTGGGTTTTTCGCATTTTCAATGCGATCCCCATTTCCTCACGCCACGCGAAGGACGCCATCCGCGCGGCGGTGGAGCGGCTGAAGGAAGGGGAAATTGTCTGCATCTTCCCGGAGGGGGAATTGACCCGCTCGGGCACGCTGCTAAAGCTGCAACGCGGCTTCGAGCTGATCGCGAAACAGGCGAACGTGCCCGTGGTGCCCGTGTGGATGGACCAGCTCTGGGGCTCCGTGTTTTCGTTCCATGGGGGGAAATATTTCCGCAAAATACCGCGGCGCATCCCCTACCCTGTGACTGTCTCATTTGGCGAGCCCATTGCGCCGGCGGAGGCCACGGTGGCGCTGGTGCGCGAGCGAATGCTCATCCTGGGCGAGCAGGCCTACCAGCGGCGCGCCTTCCTGCGCGGCCACCTTGCGGAGGCTTGCATTCGCGGGCTCAAGCGGCGGCAATTTGACCCGGCGATATTCGATGGCATGGACGGCAGCGTGACCTCGCGCGGGACCGTGCTCGCCGCTTCGATCGCGCTCAGCCGTTACCTGCGGCGCCAATGCCCGGGCCGCCGCGTGGCCGTGGTGCTGCCGCCGGGGCGCGCCGCGGTGGTGGCCAATGCCGCGCTGATGCTGGCCGGCAAGGTGCCGGTCAATCTGAACTTCACCGCCGGACGCGGATCGGTCGAGGCCGCCATCCGCATCGCCGGCATTCAGGAAGTGATCACCGCAGGCCCCGTGATGAAGCGGCTGCCGGATTTCCCGTGGCCGGAGAAGCTGCTGCGCATCGAGGAAATCCTGCCGGCGATGAAGAAAAAAATCATCCTCTGGCGCATCGTCGCTTTGCTGCCGTGGCGTCTGCTGGCGCTCCTGCTCGGCACCCCGTCCCGTGGAGATCACGAGGAGGCGGTGATCCTCTTTACCAGCGGCAGCGCGGGCGAGCCGAAGGGGGTTGTTCTCAGCCATCGCAATCTCCTCGGCAATGTCTCGCAATTCTCCAGCATGCTGGATCTGCATCGCGAGGATGCCGTGCTCGGTTGCCTCCCGTTTTTCCACTCGTTCGGCTGCACGGTCACCCTCTGGTATCCGCTCATCGAGGGCATCCGGCTGGTCACTTATCCCAATCCGCTCGATACGGCGAAGAATGTGGAGCTGATCGAGAAGCACAAGGTATCGCTGCTGATCTCGACGCCCACATTCCTGCGCGGTTACCTGCGCAAGGCGGAGCCGGCGCAACTGGCTTCCCTCAAGCTGCTTGTCACCGGCGCGGAGAAACTGCCCGCGGAACTCGCGAAGGCGTTCGAGGAAAAATTCAAGATTCCCGTACAGCAAGGCTACGGCCTTACCGAAACCTCGCCTGTGGTCAGCACCAACCTGCCCGACCCGGAGAAATACAGGCCCGCCGACAACGTCCAGTCCTCCAGCCGGTTCGGCTCGGTGGGCAAGCTTGCGCCAGGCATGGCCGGCCAGATTCGCGATCCCGATAGCGGCGAGCCGATGGATATGCACCAGACCGGCATGCTCTGGCTGCGGGGCCCGAACATCTTCGAGGGCTACCTTAATGATCCCGCGCGCACCGCCGCGGTCGTGAAGGATGGCTGGTTCAAAACCGGCGACCTGGGCCGTTTCGACGACGACGGTTTTCTCTTCATCGAGGGCCGGCTCTCCCGCTTCTCGAAGATCGGCGGCGAGATGATCCCGCACGAAACCGTGGAATCGAAGATTCGCGAGGTGTTGAAAATCTCGCCCGATGATCATTGCATCGCCGTCACGGGCGTCCCCGATGAAGCCAAGGGCGAGGCGCTGGTCCTCCTCACCACGCAGGATATTGATTCCACCTCGCTGCGCACCTCCCTCAATGCCATCGGAATCCCGAATCTCTGGGTCCCCAAGCGCATCCAAAAAGTGGATGCCATTCCCAGCCTCGCCACCGGCAAGCTGGACTTGAAAGGCATTCGCGAGCTGGCGCTGAATGGTTAAAATTTCTTCGCAAGCGGGCGATTAACACGCATTCTTTCGAGCCCCGCATGGAGACTTTGAAATTTTTGACGCCGGAACAGGCCGAGGCTGCGCGCAGCCAGTTTGGCACGCCGATTTATGTTTACGATGAGCGCACGCTGAAGGCGCAAGCCCGCGCGGCGCTGGCATTCCCGAGCGCCTTTGGCCTCACGGTGCGGTACGCCATGAAAGCCAGCCCCAACGCGGCGATCATCCGCATCCTCACGGGGTGCGGCCTGCACATCGACGCCAGCTCCGGCTACGAGTGCGACCGGGCGATGCGCGCCGGAGTGCCGGCCGGCAATATCTCGCTCAGCACGCAGGAGTTTCCCGCCGATTTCCGCCGGCTGTACGAAGCCGGCATCCGGTTCAACGCCTGCTCGCTCAACCAGCTCCGGCGTTTTGCGGAGCTTTTCCCCGGCGGCGAGTTGGGCCTGCGCATCAATCCCGGCCTCGGCTCCGGCGGCACCGTCAAGACCAACGTCGGCGGACCCGCCTCGAGCTTCGGAATCTGGCATGAGCACCGGGGCGATGCGAGGGCGGTCATCGAGGAAAGCGGCCTGCGCGTGGTGCGCATCCACACGCACATCGGCAGTGGCAGCGATCCCGCCGTGTGGCAGCACGTCGCCGCCATCAGCCTGGATATGGTGCGCGAGTTTCCCGACGTGACGACTCTCAACCTGGGCGGTGGCTACAAGATCGGTCGCATGGATTACGAGAAGACCACCGATTTGGCGGAAATCGGGGCGCCGATCCGCCATGCGATGGAGCAGCTTGCGGCGGAAACCTTTCGCCGCATTCATCTCGAAATCGAGCCCGGCACGTATCTGGCGGCAAATTCCTGCTCCCTCATCACCGCCGTGCAGGACGTGGTGGACACCGGCGAGCAGGGCTACCGCTTTCTCAAGCTCGATACCGGCATGACGGAAATCCTGCGCCCGTCACTCTACGGCTCGCAGCATCCCGTCATCCTGCTGCCGCGCGTGGATACCGGGGTCTGCCTTCCTTACGTCGCTGTGGGCCATTGCTGCGAGTCGGGTGATTTGCTCACTCCCGCGCCGGATCATCCCGATGTGCTGCGCCCGCGCGAGCTGCCGGAGGCGCAGCCGGGCGATCTCTGTGTCATCGAGGGCGCCGGAGCTTATTGCTCCGCCATGTCGGCAAAAAATTACAATTCCTTTCCGGAAGCGGCGGAGGTGCTTCTGCGGGAATCGGGAGAGCTGGTCCTCATCCGCAAACGCCAGACCCTGGACCAGATCCTCCAGAACGAGGCCGAGATTTCGCTGTAGGACGAAAAGAGCCGTCACCATGGATCGTTTTTGTAAATGCCGACGCCGTTGATCTATGTGGGAGCGCTTGTATGAGAACATACAGGCCAAGTTTGAAACCGAGCGCAACGGCCCGCGTCGCCGCATAGCGATGGCTACAGAATTTTTTAAACCGCTCTAGTGCTTGACACGAGCATAAGCGTCAACGGGCCGAGGGCGATACGTTTGGAATCCGGCGAATTCGCAAAAACCAGTTTGGTTTTGCCTTACTCAGGAGGACGAAATATCCGGGTTAAAACGCTCCGGCTCGCAAACCTGGAGGGTTCGCAGAGCGGTAGCCGGGGGTTGAGGCGAAGCCGATACCCCCGGGAATCAACACCAATGCGGCACGATCCCGGAGGGATCGCATAACCTTTGAACGGTGAAAAGCTATGACATCCCTCCGGGATGTTCTCACTTTCCGCGGGCATTCCGGGGGTGTCACTCCGCTTCGCTTCGTTCAACCCCCGGCTACCGGTATGTCATGCCTTCGGCATGAGCCGGTAATTCTCCACCGGCTTATCAAGGCCGTCCACGGCGAGGTGCGATTTGATGTCATGCCTCCGGCTTGAGCCGGTAATTCTCCCTTCCGCGCAAACGAAACTGGATCAGGCGATCAAGATTTTGCATCACCCCGCCTTTTGCGCGAGGAGCGTGAGCGTGGGCCACCACCAGACGGTCTTTCCCGCTTCTTCGCCCAGCCGGTATTGCCGGCGTATTTCCTCCGTCGCGCCGGTGACCAGCTCGCGCACTTTCACGCGATTCTCCGGTGAGGTCGCGGCCGTCTCAAAATACCATTCGAGGTCCGGCTGCTTGCGGAAATGGATATCCAGTTTCCGCACTGCGAGCCCATTCGCATCGCACATCGCGCGCCATTCGCGCGGCGGGATCAACCGGTTATGGCTCGGGTCGCGAAGCTTCTCGACCTCGTGCAGCCACTCCTCCGCCTCCGGAGAATCGTCCGGGACGGTTCCGTCGATGATCATCAGCCAGCCGTCCGGTTTCAGCACCCGCGCGCATTCCCGCATAAAATCTGCCGGCGAGGAAAAATGATGCGGCGCGACGCGGCAGGTGACGAGATCGAACGTCGCATCCGGGTACGGCAACGCCTCCGCGGAATGCTCGCGCGTGGCTACCGCCAAACCCCGCTCCGCAGCCCCTTCGCTCACGCGCTGCAGCATCGCGGGCGTCAGGTCAGACGCCGTCACCCGGTAACCGGCGCGCGCCAGATAAAACGCCGTGTGGCCCGCTCCCGTGGCCACATCCAGGGCATGCGCGCCGGGCGCCATGGGCAGCCCGTCCAGCGCCGCGGCCACGTCCCCCGTATCCTCGAGGATGTGGCCCTTTGCGTAACGGTGGCTCTGTTTCTGGAATTGCTCCTGCGCGGCGTGCTGGATGGAATCGAGGCTCATGGTGAAACTGGAAGGTCCACCGTACCGCTGCCGATTGCATCTTCAAATTGATTGCCCCGCTCAAAAGCCCATTCCGCGCCAAAGGCGGGGTGATGCGAAATCTTGATCGCCTGATCCAGTTTCGTTTGGGCGGGAGGGAGAATTACCGGTTCATGCCGAAGGCATGCCATAGCACGCAAGATGCGCTGTGACCCATCGATGCCGGGAGGGAAAATCGCCGGTTCATGCCGAAGGCATGAGATAGCGGTAGCCGGGGGTTGAACGAAGCGAAGCGGAGTGACACCCCCGGAATGCCCGCGGAAAGTGAGAACATCCCGGAGGGATGCCATAGCTTTTCACCGTTCAAAGGTTATGCGATCCCTCCGGGATCGTGTCGCATTGGCGTTGATTCCCGGGGTATCGGCTTCGCCTCAACCCCCGGCTACCGCTCTGCGAACCCTCCAGGTTCGCGGGCGGGTCACATTCTTACTAGAGAATTTTAAGATGATGGAGTCATTGATATGCGAGCGCCGGGAGCTGATGCGGTCGGGCTTCAAGCGCAGCGCCTGAGTAAAGAACCTCGGGGCAAGCCCCGAGGCATTTCAGATATGATTTCAGACACGAAAACGACAAAGCCGAAGCAAGCTTCGGGGTATCGGACCCAAAGGGAATGAGAATACAGGCCAATCCGAAGGCGCCACGCTCATCGAAGCCGCATCCCGTACCAGCTTTTCCGCCGAGCGGATATTATGTGCGTCGACGGCCGGCTCGAAACCGAGCGCGGTGGAGGAGATACGCCGGCAATACCGGCTGGGCGAGGAAGAGGGAAAGACCGTCTGGTGGTGCGTCAGAAATTCCAGTTTCGCAATTCCCGCTTTTGCTTTAGCCTCCCGCGGAAATGGCGGAAACGCTCTCCCCGATGATGCAGCAGTACCAGGGGATCCGCCGCACCCTTCCTCCGGACACGCTCCTGCTCTTCCGGCTCGGCGATTTTTACGAGATGTTCTTTGAGGATGCGAAGGAGGCGGCGGGCATCCTGGACGTGGCGCTGACCAAGCGCAACGGCGTGCCGATGTGCGGCGTGCCGTTCCATGCCGCGGAGGGGTACCTGGCCAAGCTCATCAAGGCCGGCAGGCGCGCCGCCATTTGCGACCAGGTGGGCGAGGTCGTGCCGGGCCGCATCGTGCAGCGGGAGGTCACGCAGATCATCACCCCGGGGACCATCAGCGATGTGAACCTGCTCGAGGCCCGGCGCAATAATTACCTGGCGGCCATCTTTGAGCGCGAGGAGCGTTACGGCTTCGCGTATGTGGACTTGAGCACCGGCGAATTCCGCCTCACGGAGGTGGAAAGCATGGCGCAACTCGAGGATGAGCTGGCACGCGTCTGCCCCTCGGAGGTGCTGGTGAGCGAGGAGCAGGCGGAGCAACTCTGCGCGCTCGCCGCCGCCCTCTCCACACGGTGCGACGGATACGCTTTTCTTGCCGATCAGGCGGGGTTCGCCCTGCGCTCCCATTTCCAAGTGCAATCGCTTGACGGCTTTGGCTGCACGGATATGCCGGCGGCCGTGGGCGCGGCGGGCGCCATCCTGCATTACCTGAAGACCGGGTTGCGCCGGCAGATCAGCCACATCACCCGGCTCACCTGCTATCGCAACTCGCAATTCATGATTGTGGACGCCGCGACGCAGGCCAACCTGGAGCTTGTCGCCTCCCGCGGCGGCGCCCGCGATACCAGCCTGCTCGCCGCGCTGGATCGCACGGTCACCCCCATGGGCGCCCGCCGGCTGCGCGATTGGATTCTCCACCCCCTCTGCAAGCTGGAGCCGCTGCGGGAGCGGCAGGATTTCATCGCGGAGCTGCTTGCGGAAAGTTTCCTGCTCAGCCAGGCGCGCGACTCGCTGAAAGGCGTCCGCGACATCGAGCGCACCGTCGCACGGCTCAACCAGGCCGGCGGCAATGCGCGCGACCTGCTGGTATTGCAAAACTCCCTCAAGCGCCTCCCGGACCTCAAGACCCACCTCCGCTCGCTCGCGGAGCGGGTCAGCTTTGGCGCCAATGGTTGCGGGACCGGGCTGCGCGCCCGCACGGAACAGGACCTGCACGAGTTTCCCGATCTCGTCTCGCTGCTGGAAACCGCACTCGTGGACGATCCCCCCATCGCGGTAAAGGAAGGCGGCATGTTCCGCGACGGCTACTCCGAGCCGCTGGATGAATTGCGCGCCGCCGGCACGGAGGGAAAGAAATGGATCGCGGAGCTGCAGCAGCGCGAGATCGAACGCACCGGCATCAAATCGCTCAAGGTCCGTTACACCAGCGTGTTTGGTTACTTCATCGAAATCACCAAGGCCAACCTCGGCAGCGTCCCGGCCGATTATCACCGCAAGCAGACGACGGTGAACGGGGAGCGCTTCATCACGCCCGAGCTGAAGGAGATGGAGAACAAAATCCTGGGCGC
Source organism: Chthoniobacteraceae bacterium (assembly GCA_036266845.1). Taxonomy (GTDB): domain Bacteria; phylum Verrucomicrobiota; class Verrucomicrobiia; order Chthoniobacterales; family Chthoniobacteraceae; genus DATAXI01. The sequence goes on from DATAXI010000141.1 coordinate 11,712, forward strand.
CGATGAGCGGGCGCAGGCGCTCGAGTACGATCTCTTCCACCAGGTGCGCCAGCAGGCGCTCCGCTGGCTCGCGGAGTTGCAGGCCACGGCCTCGGCCATCGCCACGCTGGATGTGATCGCCGCGTTCGCGGAAACCGCCCGGCTGTTTGGCTATTGCCGGCCGGAGCTGACGGAGGCCGGGCGCCTGGAAATCCGCGATGGCCGGCATCCGGTGCTCGACCAGAGCCTGGTGGAGGAAAAATTTGTCCCGAATGATGTGGAGCTGGATGGCGGCCCCAACCGCCTCCTCATCATCACCGGCCCCAATATGGCCGGCAAAAGCACCTTTATCCGCCAGGTGGCGCTGCTGACGCTGATGGCGCAGATCGGCAGCTACCTGCCGGCCTCCCGCGCGGAGGTGGGCCTCGCGGACCGCATCTTTACCCGCGTGGGCGCCAGCGACGATCTCTCCCGCGGCCAATCCACCTTTATGGTGGAGATGAACGAGACCGCGAACATTCTCAACAACGCCACCGAGCGCAGCCTCATCATCCTGGATGAAATCGGGCGCGGCACCTCCACCTTCGACGGCCTCTCGATCGCCTGGAGCATCGCGGAGTTTCTCCACGACCGCACGAAAGCGCGCACGCTCTTTGCCACCCATTACCACGAGTTGACGGAACTGGAGATGACGCGGTCCGGCGTGAAGAATTACAATGTGGCCGTGCGGGAGTGGAACGAGCAGATCATCTTCCTGCGCAAGATCATCCGCGGCGGCGCGGACAAGAGCTATGGCATCCAGGTCGCCCGCCTGGCGGGCCTGCCGCCGGAGGTCATCGGCCGCGCCAAGGAGGTTCTCAGCAACCTGGAGCTGGCCGAATTGAACGCCGACGGCAAACCGAAGATCGCCGAAAAGCCCCCGCTTTACCCGGCGCGGAAACGGAAAAAAACTCCCGGCCTCCCAATAACAGACGAACGACCACAAATGTCCCTATTCTAGGAACATTCCACTTATAAATCAAAATGGTTACCTTTGGAGCGAACGACACAGTCTCGACCATCGAGGATCGGTTGGCGCGTTTACGGGAAACAGTCGATCCCGGGGACCTCTTTCTCCCCGCAAATATTCCGCATTTCAACCCCGGAGTAGAAGCGGCTCTCGTTCAATTAATTTTAACCTGGGCGGCTTTCTCGGCTGACAAAATCGTTATAACTCAGATTCCAAAAGGGTCCGATTCTGAAAAATCTCTGTCTGCGTTTGCCTCTTCTAACTACTATCTCGTAGCACTAATTGCTGCAAATGTCGTGCAAGCAAGCGACCGGTCAGATATTTCTCTACCAGCGCGCCAGATTGTTCAACGCGAACTTTCAAAAAACAGAGAACCATTCGCGGCGAACTCGCGAAATCGTTCTGCCTCGCTTATAGTTAGCCATCCGAGCTTAGCTCCACCTTCCTATACCCCATATCTCCACCTCGCCACAAAAGGAGAGCGCGCACCTCGAATCGAAGCGTTCGAACGTCATATAAAACACCGTCTTAGCGCATTCTACGGAGTCACTTCGACAATGCTTCGGACGGGTCGTCGCACCAGCTTGCCAAGTGTCATATATGAACTCTTTGAGAACGCCGAAGAATGGGGCTGCACAAACATTAAGAAAGAACCGGTAAAGTTGCCTTTAAGAGGTGTCTTGCTAAGCATCCAAAAAACTTTACCGCCGTTCCAGACCGAACCGGACACGGTTGGAACGTTCATGACCGCCGCCGCTTCGGATCTAGGATGCGCCCACTTTCTTGAGGTTTCGATCTTTGACAGCGGCATTGGCCTTGCTCAACGCCATCTCAAAAGAGAAATCGCGGACTCCGAGCCCATCGATGAGGAACTAAATGCCGTAAAAGAATGCCTCTCAAAACATTCATCTTCGAGTGATAGTTCCTCTCGGGGAATAGGCCTCCACCATGTGATGGACCTCGCGAGCCAGATGGATGGCTTTCTTCGACTCCGCACCGGTCGACTCCATCTATACCGCAATTTTCGCTCCGATCCGTACTTTTACCAATCGGTGTGGAACGAGGAACGGCTGTCCCAAGGAAAACTCCTAGAGGGATTTCAATTCCTCGTCGATTGGAAGACGGGCTCGCGCACATCTATAACGAAATGCGCATACGTAAAAGGAGCTACTTTCACTGTAATCCTACCGCTATCTGAGGCCCAACCAAAGCTCCTTTAGAAGATAGAAATGCAGCCGCTTTTTTTTACTTGGAAAAGAAATTCTAACGAGGAACCCCAGAGGTGGCTCGTAGTCTTCATTTCGCAAGCAAATCTTGACTATTTACCGCTAACAGCCTGTTGAAATAATCCCCAGTCGAGCCGGAGCGGCATTGCTGAGGGGCGGGGCTGGTGGCAGAATGGCGGGCAGCATGATTCGACCGCAACGAAAGAGCCGCCAAGGCGAGTTTTGGATCGCGCGCAATGAGTT
>DATAXI010000187.1:0-15568 GCA_036266845.1 Chthoniobacteraceae bacterium
TATATCAGCTCCGGTAGTTTTGATCTGTCGGAAAAATTCTACCCCCCTATGAAATCGCGCATGCCCCCCGCCATCCCCAGTCTCCGCGTTGCAATCAATTCCCTTTCACGCCGCGGCATTTTGGCCGCCGCCGCCCTGGCCGTGTGCCTGGGATATCCGGCGCTCGCTGCCAACACGGTGTCAACCTTCGGGGTCAGCGGGACCGATCTCTCGATTGGCTCGAACTATTCGCCGGCCATCACCGTGACGAGCGCTACGGCCAGCGACGTGGCGCTGACTGGCAGCTATACCGCCGGCACAACCTTCACTACCGAGGCTGGCACGCTGAATTTTGGCACGCTGGACGACACCGATATCACTCAGGCGCTGACGATCGCCGACGGAACCATCACGCTGAACAGCGCCGCCAACTCCGTATCCGGGGCCAATGCGCCGGACATTCTGTATGTGGCGAGCGGCGCAAATCTCGCAATGGATGGCGGGCTCAAGGCCAATGTGAGCGGCAACTTCGACATCGCGGGCGCGGCGATGGTGGCAGGGGTATTGAGCGGGACGGGAAACCTTACGCAGACCGGCGGCGGCACGCTGGTGCTGGGCGGGGCCAATACGAACAGCGGCAGCTACACGCTGACCGCGGGCACGCTGCAGCTCGACGGCACGGCCGCCATGAGCAACTCCTCGGGCTTGAGCCTGGCAAACGGAACAACGCTGGCCCTGGTTTCCGATACCAGCGGCTCCTTTACGCCCAAGAGCATCAGCATCCCCGCGACCAGCGGCACGTACAACTTCAGTGTGAATCCGCTTTCCACAGGCTCCGGCCAGACGCTGACTCTATCGGGCGCTCTTTCATTCGGAAACGATACCAACAACGTCATCAAGGTGACCGGCGTCAGCGGTTACACGCTTGGCCTGGGAGCGATCACGCTGCCGGATGATAGCGGCGATCCCTTGGCTCCTTTTGGAATCAATGCCTCCGGGGCGGGCGTGAGCATCGCGTCCATCACCGCCGGCGGATATGGCATCACCCTTAACGCCGGAGGCGCCGGACCCATCTCCATCGCCACTGTCTCGACGAACAGTAACGGGTATTTGGCGATGACCAGCAGCGCCTCCAACCTGACGATCACCACCCTGAATACCAACACGGGCTCCGGAGTCGGCACCGTAAACGTTACGGGAGGAAACACGACGATCGGGTACTATAATATCGGGAGTTACGGGGCATCGATCAATGTAACCGGGGGCGCCGCGACGATCGGGGGGATGAACGAACCCTCCAACGGCGGGGTTTCGTTGAATATCAACGGCGGGACCCTGGTCCTCACGGGCACCTTTGCGCTGAATAACAGCAATCAGGGCGTCAGCTACCCCATCACCGTCACCAGCGGCACGCTGGATGTCAATAATGCCAGCGCGCTCGGCTACCGCACCAGCAACTATGATAGTCCGGCCATTCACATGGCAGGCGGCGTGGTGGATAACACGAGCGGCTCCGCCATCACCATCTACAACGGCAACGGGCTGGGCGGCAATTACTGGTATGCGGATGGAGACTTCAGCTTTGGCGGCACCGACCCCCTCAATATCGGCCTCGGCAATTTCTACCTCTCGGGAGGCACTGCGGGAGTCGCCACCCGCACCATTACCGTAAGCGGCACCGCCCCATTGACCATCGGAGGGCCCATCCTGCCCGGCACCTCCACGGGCGTGGCACTCGCAAAGACCGGCCCCGGGACGATGATCCTATCCGGAAACAGCACCTCTACCTTTACCGGGGCGGCGACTGTAAAGGCCGGCACCTTGATCGTGAGCGGGAGCATCGGAGGCGGGGCAACGACCGTGGGCGACCTGGCGAACCCAGGCACGACGGCGATCCTGGAAGGCACCGGCCTGGTCGGGGCCTTGACGGTGGGCGCGAGCGCCGTCAATACCGGGGCAATCCTGGACCCGGGCAATGTTTCCGGGCCGGCCACGGGAACCCTGAAGACCGCGGCGCTGACCTTTTCCGGCACCGGCGCAAACCTGGCAATCCAGCTCGGGAAAACCACCTCCGGCAATCCTGTGGCCGGGACGAACTTCAACTCCGTGACCGCCAGCGGGACAGTGACGCTGGGCGGAGCGAACCTGGAACTGACGCTCGATAGCGGATTTGCCACCAGCGGAGACGCGCTCTACTTCATCATCAACAACACCAGCGCGCAGCCTGGCGGCGCCGCAAACCTGGGCGAGCTGGCCTATCAGGGGACGATGCTGGGGCAGGACGCGCAGTTCATGGTGGGCTCGCAGTGGTTTCAGATCAGTTACGATGCGAATCCCGGCACCCAGACTTTCGACGGCGCCGGGGATAGCGTGGCGCTGGAGGCAATCCCGGAGGCCAGGACCTGGGGGATGCTGCTGGGCGGTTTCGGGCTCCTCTGGACAGTCCAGGGCCGGAGACGCCGGAGGACGCAACACTAAGGCACCCACATCGAGAGCCACCCCCCGGCGGCAGCATCGCCAGCGCCCGGGCCGGCGCGGTGTAGCGACATCATCCCCGGCATCGGCGCCAGCGACGTCTCCGGCACCTTCGCGCGGGGCAGGGCCGTTTCTACGCGCGGATCGACTCCGCTCGCAACAGGCCGAGGTAGGTCGAGGCGGTGGAAGCCTCCAAGCGCGGTTTGCAGGCCAGGCCCATGATAGAATCCCTCCCTCGGCCTCGTATCGTTTCCTAGGTCCCGGACCGGTAGTTGGCTGGATTCTCCCTCAATAATGTCACCAGTAGCGGCTCGAAGTCCCGCTGAAATTCCAGGAACAGCACAGCCTTGGCGCTTTCGCCAATCAACGTTTTCTCGTCGCTTTCGACATCCAGAATAACGAACTTGGGCGCCTTTTCCTTCGGCATATCCCTTTTTACGGTTCTCATCTTTGGTTCCAGCCTTCTGAGGGCCTCACGGAATGCGTCTCTGCCCAAGCCGCAAAACTCCTGGATATGATTGGCCATGCCCGCTTGCGCCTTATTTCCATTTTCATTTCCCTCGAAGTCGTTCCAGAGCTTTGCTGTCACGTCGAATGCGATGCGATTGGGTTTCTTCATGAAGCTCTCTACCACGTAGTCCTTGATGATTCTGCGGGCGAGGTTCTTGTTGTCGTAGAGATAGAACCGGATGATCTGCTCCATAAAGACGCTCAATTTGCTGCGCTCCATTTTCCACGGCTCCTGCAGATTGTATTGGGTCGTGGCATTGGCAAGTTTACCAATGACGGCTCGGTCTCTCTTGCTCGAGAAATTGACCGTGATGTTGCGATCCCAGATTAAATCAGCTTCTTCGATTTTGGGCAAATTGTCGGATCCAGCGGGCATGCGTTGCATGACGAAGTCCAGAATCCAAAGACCGAGAACGGTCCCGATTTGAGTGCTATCATGGGGCCCCCCCCCGGAGGCGAACTCCGCGCTCATTTGCTTGATGGTCCCGCTTGAATCGGGCGTGAGATAGATTCCAACCGGAACGGGGCTGTCCATGAGGGAGTTAGGTTAAAAGCGACTCAGGAGAATCCAAGCAAAAACAAGTTCTTAAAATGCCGAATGCTCATAAAGTGTTGCAGATTTTAAAAGTTTTGCCGCTTTTGGTGACTTTATTTTTGATCGCAGATTTAGAGGTACAAAAGAGCTCGGTTTGTTTGCGATTAGCAGAAACAACAATCGCATTAAAAACTCCAATAAAAGATATTATTTTCATTCGTAATCATCACATATCAAGGAGTTTGTGACTTTAGCATTGCCACAGGAATGTTACAATTTATCAATGGACGACACGGGGAGGCGCAACCGAAGGTCAGCGGTAGTCAGCCTCTCCTATGAACTCCAGCACATATCCTATTGTGCCACTCGGGAAAGCCGCCTTTCGCGCGATTTTCTTTATTGGCCTCACCTCTTGCACCTCATCTGGCGCGACCTGCCCGGTATCGGATTGCTGCCCGGATATCGCTTCCATTATCCCGGTAGAGATTCTCGCGGGCCGCCCGCCTGTGGATATGATCCTTTCGGCCCACGACCTGGCTGGCGGCTTGGGCCTTAGGTTTATCCTCCTGACGATCTATTTCAGCCCCCTCATTGTGGCGTGGGCTTGCGGCTATCGGGGGTCTGACTTCCGCGCCGGGGCCGTTGCCACCTGGCCCGGCATGTCGGGCTCGACCAAGCAAAAGGTACGCCGGCCAGCATTTAAGCGCCTGCGCTTGCCGCGCCTCGCGAAGGTGCTTACCCATCGCGTCCTCCGGGCGATTCGCCCCAGGTTATCCGACTCACCTTCCAAGTTGGCCGTGCGCCCTTCTTTGGGCAACCCGGCTCATCCGCGGCTATCTGTCGGGCGGGTGCGCCTGCAAGGAGGCTGTCAGACCAAAGGAGCGGATTTTGACCGCCGCCGCCATCTTCGCAGGATCCGCACCTGCGTCTGCCATCCAGTGCGGACGATGCGACTGATCCCGCGGTTTCGCCGCTAGCCAGGGCGTGCAGGCGTCCATGACCCGCCACCCGAACTGCAAAAAGCCGAAGGGCGCGTGCCCGCACCTCATCAATGCCAGTCAGCTTACACGTAAGTTATCCCGCCTTCTGTCCAGCTAACAAAATAACCTGTCCCAAAATTATGATAAAATCCAACTGCTCTCCACTTATAACCACCCGAATTCACAGCTTGCTCCCAACATTAAACAATGTGAGGCGAGCAATAAGCGCGATTCGATTCGCGGGACTTTGCATCGCCGGGCTGATATGTGCCAGCCCACTATCGTCCGCGGGATTCGGTGCGACCGTTACCTTGTCGGAGGATCTGCAATCCATCGGAGCGGGCGTGACGGCATCGAATAGCCCCTACATCAGCGCCGGTTATGACCTATATTCCACAACATCCCCATCGGACCATAACACCGGAGGGGGAGGAAATAACAGCGGAGCATTTACTGTAGGAACGCGCCTTACCAGTCTGCCGAGTTTTATCACCAGCATTACATCTGCCGGGGCAAATAGTTCCGCCAAGGGATACGCGCCACTCTATACTGATATTGACAATCCCGCCGGGGGCATCGTGCAAGCAGGATTCACCTATAACTTTACCACGACCCCCTCCGTGGAAGATGATCTCGTCGCAATCCTTATTGGAAATGGAGCCCCGAGCACTTTTTACATTGGCGCAATCATTAACACAAGCGGCGCTTCCCAGGACGATGATGACTTTATGCGGCTAAGGCAGACAACTGGCGGGAGTGCTGACAGCGGATTGATATCCACAAGGAATACAAATAACGGTACAGTAGATTTGGTCTTATTTCAGATCACAGGGGCGGCCCCGGGAGACGTGTACACCTTGTCGGGTGTCGAGAGTCAACCTAATCCTTCCTCTGGCGATTACAATGTGCCCCTGGCCGGGTTGACCTTTACTGCCTCTGCTGTGCCTGAGCCAAACTCGGCCTTTTTGCTTTTGCCGGCACTCGTTGGACTGACGGCATTTTATAAATTCCGGCGATAAACAGTCTCCTGGCGCCGGGAGTTCGCCTGCGTCTGGCGCTTCACCGAAAACAACGGCATCACAGAGGGCCTCCACCTCAAAATGAAGCTCATCCAGCGCCGCGCTTACGGCTTTCGAAACTTCCAAGATTACCGCCTCCGGGTTATCGCCCGGGGCGGCTAACCTTCCATCCACCACAATCTAAAACATCATCAACTACTTACCCCCACTCCTGTCCCCAAACATAAATGTACTGGCTCCGCGCTTCGCTTGGCGCTGTCGGTCCGCATGATTTGTCGTTTAAAAATCAGTTGGCCCGTAATCGCGTGCTCCATGGAGGATACGAATGACTTGGACGCCCTCTTCGCACTCGCGATAGAAGATAAGGTAGCTACTGAGCGGGAAGAATCGGATGCCGGGCAACAGATCAGGCCTCAGTTGACCCAGACCGGGCTGCCGCGCAAGGCGCCAACATTCTTTTTCGATCAAATCGGTCAACCGCGCCGCCGCAGTCGGATTCTTAGCGCCGATGTAACGTACAATTTCCTCGAGATCGAGCCATGCCTCTGTTGTGAAACGTGGCCGGGCCATTCTGACATCCAGGCCCTTACTGACCTTGCCGGAGTCGCGCGAAAACCGTGTCGGCTTCGATCAATTCCCCGCAATCAGCCTGCTCGATACCGCGCTGAAGTTCACGAATCAATGCCTCGCGTCGCAGATCGCGTACGTCTTCGCTCTTTACAATCCAGTCAACGAGCTCGGAACGGTCGCCCGGCGGCAATTTCGCGATTTCGGCTTTGAGTTCTTCAACCGTCATGGGAGAAACGTACCCATTTGCGGTCAACGCTCAAGAAAACTTCCGGGTACAATGATGCAAACCCGCTTTTCAATCCGCTGTACAAACCTGTGACCCCCTGAATGGTGCACCCGTCAGGAGTCGAACCTGAAACCTTCTGATCCGTAGTCAGACGCTCTATCCAATTGAGCTACGGGTGCCCGTGGAGGGTTGGACAGTAGCGAAGTGGGAAAATCTGTCAAGCCCCACCGGGATGGCGGGCCGGACTTTTGGCGATTCGCGCGAGCCAAGGTGGGTCTGAAAAGACGTTTTCCGCCGTTTACGCCCGGCCACGGGGGAGGTTTCGAAATAGTTTTTGAATGGATCGAAATACACGCCGGTTGAACGCGGAGAATAAAAAGGGGATTGACGTGGGGGACGGCGTGGGGTCTATTGCGCCGGGTTTATGGAAATTATGGAAAACGAGGTAGAAATTCTGGTCGCCGATGACGAGCCTGCTGTCGCGCTCGCCATCAAGTCCGCCCTGCGCTTTTGCGGGTATGCCGTCCAAACCGCCGGGGGCGGGGAGGAGGCGCTGAAGCTGATCAGGGAGCATCCGGGACGTTTCGCGCTTCTGATCACGGATCACAATATGCCGCAATTGGGAGGACTGGCTCTGGTGCGGGCGTTGCGCGCCTCGGATTTTCCGGGGCGGATCATGATTCTCTCCGGTTTCCTGAGCAGCGCGGTGGAGCGGGAATACGAGGGGCTGGGGGTGGATCAGATTTTGGCAAAGCCATTCACCGTGGTGCGGCTGCGGGAAGCGGTGGAGCGGGCGGTGCATCCGGCGGGATGCGGGGCGTAGCCGCGGGAGAATTGTCTCTATCCGGCTGGTTGCAATTCTGCCGCTTCCAGAGGGCTGGCCGGTTACCTGGGCCGTGCTTCCAAGGGGCTCCGAGCTTCCAGAAAGGCCGTGCCTGACTAATCGGTCACGATGTGCAGGGAGAGGGAGATGATATCGTGGACGATGTGCTGGCCGAGGCGCTCGTAGAATTTTCCGGAGCCGTAGATGACGTTCCATCGGGTGCGGTTGATATCAAAGTGCGCCTCGGCGCTGAGGGCGCCGCCATCGCGGGCCTCGATGAGTGCGGGAAAGCCGATGCTCTCCGTGACGCCCTTGAGGGTGAGGGAGCCGTCGATGTCGGAATTGACGGAGCCAGGATGGGCGCGGTGGTTGAGAGTGACGTGGCGCAGGTCAAATGTGGCGGTGGGATATTGCGCGGTATCGAAGAAATCATCGCCTTTGAGGTGGGCGACGAGGAGGCCGTTGAGGGTGGAATCGCCGAGGTCGGTATTGGCGATGGAGTTCATATCCACGATGAACTGGCCGGTGGCGCGATCTCCCGTGACCTCGATCCAGCCGGACTGGAGGGCGATGGCGCCGTTGTGCGCGCCGTCGATGTTGCGGCCGGTCCATTGGACGCGGCTTTTGGCGATATCGACGGCGTGACGGCCATCGCGCGGCTTGGGCGGGGCGGGGAGCGGGGCCTCGCTGTCGATGGAGAGGCCGGCGGCCTGCCAATCCTCAAGGCCGCCGCGGTAATCGAGCGCATGGGGGTAGCCGGCGCGGGTCAGCTTCTCCTGTGCGGTGGCGGAAGCCAGCGAGTGGGTGCTGGAGCCGTACACGACGACGGAGGCGCTTTTATCCGGCACGCAATGAGCGATCTGGTCGAGAAATGCGACCTCGTACACGCAGCAGTTTTTCGCCCCGCGGATGTGGCCGGCCTTGAAGTATTCTCCCGGGCAGACATCGATGAGGATGGGCGGGTGGCTGCCGGCCAATTGCTCACTCAATGCGACGCGGGAGATCGTGCTCATGGGAATTGCTGCCTCAGGTAGTAGAGGGTCACGTCGCCGACGATCTTGAGGCTATCCGGGGAGAGCTTGTCGAGGGTGTCCGCGGCGGTGTGCCACGGAGGATAATCGAAGTCGATGAGATCGACGGATGGGATTTCCGCAATATGATCGAGCGGGACGTGGTCGTCGTAGATGGCGTCCTTGAAGAAGGTGAAGTGCTGGCGGTCGTGGAGGGCATCGGCAGCCTTGAGGATGCCGCCGGTGAGGGCGGGCGGGGAATCGGTGGAGAGGGTGATGATGAGATTCCTGGGTCCCATCATATCCCAGAGGATGCCGAACTTGAATTGCCTGTACCGGCCGCTGTCGCGGAGTTTCATGGCGTAATAACGGCTGCCATAGAGGCCGTCGGTCTCATTAAATTGGACGACTGCTTCCTCGCCGTCGAAGAAGACCAGCTCCACCTTTTTTGCAAGGGCGGGGTCATGCGCCAGGGTGCGGGCGAGTTCGATGAGCGCGCCGGTGCTTGAGCCGCCGTCGCTGGCGCCGACAAAGCGGATGGTATCGAATATCTTGGTGTCGTAATGGGAGCAGACGATGGCCTGCTGCGTGGTGTCACCCTTGCCGAAACGGGCGATGAGATTGATGAAATGGATGGGGCCGCGTGGAGTGGAATCGTCAAAGGGCTGCTCAGTCACCGTCCAGCCGGCCGCCCGCACCTGGGCGATGATGTACTGGCGCGCTTTTTCGATGGCGGCGGAGCCCGAGGGGCGCGGCCCGATATCGACCAGGGCCTTGACATCGGCAAAGGCGCGGTCGCCGTTGTAAAGGTTCCATATCTGCGGGACGGCGGCGGTATCCTCCCCGCCGCCTTTGTGGCAACCGGCAAAGAGAAGGACCGCGGCGGCGAGGCCAGACTGAAAGGCGAGGCCAAGCCTCCGGACGATGTTCATTTACTCCGAGCCGAGGCCGAGAAGATCGAGGATGCGCTGCAGATCGTCCTTGCCGTAATAGTCGATTTCGATGCGTCCGCGTTTATCGGAATGATGAAGCGATACGTGGGTGGCCAGATGCTGCTGCAGGCGGTTCTGCATGTGCAGGAACTGGGGCGCGAGGGTCTGGGCGCGGAGGCCGTTGCCGCCGCTGCGGGTGGGGCGCTCCGCCCCCTGGGTGGCAAAGTGATTGGCGACGAGTTTTTCCGTCGCGCGGACGGTGTGCCCCTGGCGGACCACCATCTCCGCGATGAGGAGCTGCTCGTCCGGCGTCTTGAGGGAGAGGAGCACTTTTGCGTGGCCGACGGAGATACGGTCCTGCGCGAGCCAGGATTGCACCTCGGAATGCAGCTCGAGGAGGCGCATGCAATTGGCGACGGCGGCGCGGCTCTTGCCGACTTTTTGCGCGATGTCCTCCTGGCGCAGCCCGAATTCCTTGGCCAGGCGGGAGAATGCCAGCGCTTCTTCAATGGGATTAAGGTCCTCGCGCTGGAGGTTCTCGATGAGGGCCAGCTCCAGCACCTCCTGGTCTGAGGCGGCGCGGATGATGACGGGCGCATCCTCCAGGCCCACCTCCCTGGCTGCCCGCCAGCGGCGCTCGCCGGCGATGAGCTCGTATTGATCCAGCCGCTGGCGGACGATGAGCGGCTGGATGATGCCATGCTCCCGGATGGAATCGATCAGCTCCTTCAGCTTCTCCCCACGGAACTCCGTACGCGGCTGGAGGGGTGTGGGGATGATGTCGGACAGCTTGATCATCTGCACACGTTCCCCCAGTTCCGGGGCTGGAGTTGGAGAGGCCACGCGCTGATTGATCAGTGCGCCGAGACCTTTTCCTAGGGCGACCTTGGGCATGGGACCGGGAATGCTATTCGCAACCGGAAGGAATGCCAATTTCGTTTTTGCGCGGGAGCGGAAAACTTCCGTACTTTCTCTGTCGTGCATCCCTGGCTGGCGGAAATTTTTTTCATGGACGACCCGGAACCGCACGGAGCGGCGCTGAATATGGCGATCGATGAAGTGCTGCTCGCGGAGGTATCGGCGCCGGTCCTGCGCGTGTACCGGTGGGAGCGGCCGGCAGTCTCGTTCGGGTACTTTGAGGCGTGGGCGCCGGTGCGGGAGAGCTATGCCGGAAGGGATGCGGTGCGGCGGTGGACGGGCGGCGGCGTGGTGCCGCACGGGGCGGATTTCACCTACTCCCTGCTGATCCCCCGCGGCCTCGCGGAAGCGGCGGGGCGATGCTATGAGGTGATCCATGCGGCCTTGCGCGCAGCCCTGGCGGAGGCGGGCATCCACGCGATGCCGGCCGTGGCGGATGCGGAGAAGCGGTCGCGGGCATGTTTCGAGAACCCGGTAACGCACGATGTGGTGATCGCGGGGCGGAAGGTGGCCGGCGCGGCCCAGCGGCGGACGCGGGCAGGCTTGCTGCACCAGGGGAGCGTGCAGGGGCTCGGGTTGCCGGAGCGTTTCGGGGCGATTTTTGCGGCTCGTCTTGCGTGCCGGGTGCATTTGTTTGATCCCGGGACGCCGGCGGAAGCGCTGGAGCTGGCCGCCAGGAAATACGGAACGCGCGAGTGGCTGGAGCGGCGGTAAGGGCACCCTTTCTGCTGCACAGGGCCGTCATTGTGAATGATTCGCAAGAAATGTGGCTGGTGTGGTTTGAAATGGATCGGGAACTGTGATAATAATCTCACCTTCCACCCGATGATGACTCCCCCATTTCTGTTACTACTGGCTGCGGCAGGCCTGTTTCGGCTGCTTTCGTCAGATTCCAAAGCTGCTTACACGCAACGTCTTGCGCGGCTGCTTCCCAGGAACGTGATGCAGGATCACCTGCGCGTCCTCACCCAGGAGTTTCCCGCGCGGCTCGGCGAATTCCGCCGTAAGGCGCTGCCTCGATACGCGCTGCACGTGCTCTGGAACGCGGCGGCCTGCGCCTGTTTTGCGGTGGCGCTCTGGTTTTTCCCGCCTGCCGGGATGCAGCACTGGGACCTGATTTTTGTCCGGTACGGCAGCATTGTGCTCACACCGGTGGCGTTCCTGATGGATCTGGTTGGTTTTGTGCGTCTGGCCAATTCTGCCGTGAACCGGAGCGCGGCCCCGGACGAAGCGGTCTGACGAAAATCTCCCGAAAGGGAGTCTTGAAGCGGGGCGGCGGACCTCTGCTAAGATGGGCGGATGCGGATCGCGATTACGGGCAGCCGGGGATTCATTGGCGGCTGTTTTGGCCGTTACGCGGCGGCGGCGGGGCATGAGGTGCTGGGCATCAGCCGCTCCTCGCAAGCGGAGGCGGATTGGCCGGGGCAACATGCGCACGCCGACGGCGCTTTTGGGGATCTCTCGCCATTCCTGCGCGGCTTTCAGCCGGACGTGGTGCTGCACGCGGCCGGCGGCGCATCGGTCCCGGAATCGATGGAGCATCCCATGGAAGACCTGCGCGGCGCCGTATTGACCCTGGCCAATACAATGGAGGGAATCCGGCGCGCGGGCATTGGGCCGGCGCTGGTGTATCTCTCAAGCGGCGCGGTTTACGGACAACCGGCGAAGCCTCCCGTGGCGGAGGGCGCGCTCATCGCGCCGGTATCACCGTTCGGTTTTCACAAGGCCGCTTGCGAGTTGCTGGCGCGGGAGGCGGCGGAGATCATGGGCATGCGAGTCGTGATCTGCCGGCTCTTCTCCGTGTACGGCCCGCGGCAGCGCCGCCGGCTGATTTGGGACGTGTACCGGCAATTGATAGGCGAGGTGGGAGTCATCGACCTGCACGGGACGGGGAGCGAGACGCGCGATTACCTGCACAGCGACGACCTTTGCCCGGCGCTGCTGGCGCTGATGGAACACGTCCGGCGCGGCTGCACAACCGTCAATGTGGCGAGCGGGACGGAGATTTCGGTCGCGCAACTCGTGGAGGAGATCAAGCGCGTGACGGGCATCGACAAGATGCTGATGTGCCGCGGCATTCCCCGCCCGGGAGAGCCGCCGCACACCGTGGCGGATATCGCGCGGCTGCGGGAGCTGGCGCCGGGCTGGCGTTCCCGCCCGGTGCGCGAGGGCCTTGCGGAAACAATCGCCCAGTGGCAGGCGGGAAAATAAGCGGGCTGATTACGAGACTGCTTAACTACCCAGGGGCCGGCTTCGCGCCTGCCTCACCGGGCCGGGGAGTGGCATCCCAGCCGAGGTTCGGGTTCGAGTAAGGATCGTGGGAGAAAAAAGCGGGCCAGCGCTGCTTGAGGATGCGGCCCTCGGCGGGATCGCTCCGTCCGCGTCCGCGGGAGGCGGACTCGTAGTGAAAGAGCTGGGCAAACGGGGTGTACACGATCTGGAATCCCGCGTGGATGAGCTTGAGGCAATAGTCCACGTCATTGTAAGTCACGGCGAGTTCCATCTCGTCAAAGCCGCCGGCCTGCTCGAAGAGAGAGCGCCGGGTGAGCATGCACGCGGCGGTGACCGCGCTGTAATTGCGAATCAATTGAAGATGGCCGCCGTTCTCAGAGGATGCGGCCGCCGCATGGCAGTAAGCGTGGCTGGCGGTGCCTTTTTCCGCGAGCAAAACGCCGGCGTGCTGGACGGTATGGTCGGGAAAGAGAAGCTTCGCGCCCACGGCGCCGATCTCCGGGCGCTGGATATGCTCGGCCATGCTGGTGAGCCAATCGGCATTGATAACCTCGATGTCGTTATTGAGGAACAATATCCACGGCGCGTCCACCTGGCGGACGGCATAGTTGTTGATCGCGGAGTAATTGAACGGCCCGGGAAACGGGACGATGCGATGGGGGATCGTCTTGTAATAGTCGAGCGTCTCCGCGGAGCGGCTGTCGTTGTCGGCAATAACGATCTCGTAGTTGGGATAATCGGTGCGCGCGGTGATGCTCTCGATACAGCGCTTCACCAATTCCAGCCGGTCGCGCGTGGGAATGATGATCGCGATTTTCTCCGTGCGGAGGATTGCGCGGCGGACCCGGTAACGCGCCCCGTTGCCCACGGTTTCAACCGAGCCCCGGATGCCGCGGCGGCTCAGCGCGTCGCGCAATGCCCGCGCGCCGCTTTCGATTGCCGCCGGTTTCTGGCTGGCTGCGCCGGCGGTCGAGTGGCTGCTGACCCGCCAGTGGTAGAGCACCGCCGGAATATGGACGATGCGGCGCGCTCCCTCGGCGGCGCGCAAAAAGAGATCGTAATCCTGCGCGCCGTCGAAACCCGCGCGGAACCCGCCGAGCGCCGAGAGCAGACCACGGCGAATGAGCGTGAAGTGGCAAAGGTAATTATTCGAGAGCAACGCATCCGGGGACCAATCGGGCTTGAAAAAGGGCTGATGAAAGCGCCCGGCCGGGTCCACCTTATCCTCGTCGGAATAGAGAAGATCGGCGTCCGGAAACTCTTCGATTCGGCGGGCCACCGCGGAGAGAGCGTGGGGCTCCAGCCAGTCATCGTGATCGAGGAAACCGACAAATTCTCCGGTGGCCGTTGCGATCGCGGCATTGGTGGCTAGAGCGATGCCCTGGTTGCGGTCCAGCGTCGTCACCCGGATGCGCGAGTCCCCGGCAGCCAACTCGAGGAGCCTCGCGGAAACGCGGGCATCATCGGAAGCATCGTCCGCCACCAGCAATTCCCAATGGGGGTACGACTGGGCGCGAACGGAGGCGACGGCTTCCTCAAGCATGGACAGCGGGGTGTTGAACACCGGCATCACGATGCTGATGAGGACTGGCGCGGCAAGCTGGGATGCCGCATCGCGCATCGCCTGGAGCTCTTCCGGGGATGGGCGCTGGGAGAGCAGCCATGCGTGATAATCGGGGGATGCAGGCAGTTCGGCAGCCTTCGGCTTGCCGCCGATGGCCCTCGCGAGCTTCCGGAAGGGGCCGATCAGCTTGCGGCCCAGCCGGTACTCGGGAGAAGCGCGGAGGGTATCGCGCTCGGTGCGGATCGCAGCCAGTTTTTCCTTGGTCTCCCTGAGGGATCGCGCTTTGTCCAGCAGCTCGTCGATCCGCCGGTGCGCCGCGTTCAGCTCGGCCGTGCGGGTTGCAAGCCGGCGTTCCAGTTCAGCCGGATCGGGAGTCATGATTTGCGATTTGCCAGGGTTTCGGCCCAGCGGCGCATGAATCGGCGCCGGTTGGATTCCAGACGCGCGGGGTCCGCTGGGCGCCTGGGGGTCCGCCGGGCGGGCTGGCCTTGCGATTGGCGAACGATCCTGCGTCCCGTCTGGCGGACTTTAAGGCCAAAGCTGGCTTCTTCCACCGGGAGATAAAAGCCGTCAAAACCGCCGACCTGGAAGAACAGGTTGCGCGCAATGGCGAGGCATGCGGCGGTGCAGTAATCGGCCTCGCGCGGCGAGTCGGACTCGGCAAGGGGTTCAAAGGCTCCGTCGGCGGTGATGACACCGGGCTCCGTGCCCACGATGCCGATCTCGGGCTGTGAGCGGAGCGGCTCGATCAAGGCATCGATCCAACCCGGCTGGGCAATCATGTCATCCTGAAGGAAAACCAGGTATTGCCCTCGCGCCCGCTGGGCCGCGCGGTTGTGGGATTCGCCAAAAGTGCGCGCATCGCCGATCGCCTGGACTCCGACATTTTGCCAGCGGCGCAGCGAAGACGCCACGGCATCGCCGGCCACCACGAGGACCTCGAAGGAATGAGCGCCCGCCTGCCCGCGGATCGCGCGGAGGCACGCGGCTGTTTTTGCAAGATCGCTGGAAGCGGAGACGATAATCGAAACCTCGATGGGCTCGCCAGGGTGCGGAAACGCGACAGCGTCCGGCTCGGCGGCCTTGGGCTCGTGACGGAAGCGGGAGAAGAAGCGGGCGAGCCGCCCGAATGAGGAGTCTTCAAGGCGGCGGAGTTTCTCCTTCTTCGTCTTCAGCTCGGCGGATTTTGTGGTGAGCTTGTCCTTCGTCTCCCGGTACCGGGCCTGAAGATCGCGGAAGGAATCGAAGAGATTGCCGTAATTGGTCGAGACTTCGGCCATTTGTTTTTCCACCTCCGAGCCGCGATTCCGGATAACGGGGCCGAAGAGGGAAACGGCGGCGTCCATGGCATGGTCCACCGGGTCCATGAGCGCGGGCAGCGCCGCCTCGTCTCCGGAAGCGGCGGCGGCCAGTCCACGGTAGGCGTCGCGAGTCCACCAGGAGAGACCGGCAGTGTCCGGCGCCCTGTGATGGCGCTTCCCGGGATCGATAAACCGGCGGATTTGATCCTGCGCCTGCTCGAGCGGGATGGGCCATGGCATGCCTGCGGCGCGCTCGATGCGGCCCAGGGTGGCCTGATGATCTTCCATCAACTGGTCGAATGTAATCAGGATGCGGTCCCGGCCGCGGGTGGCGCGCTCGGCCTCGCGGGCGTACTGGAGCCAGAGCAGTTCGGATTTCTCGACCGAGAATTCATTGCGCTTCTCGAGCGAGCGGATGTTCTCCGCCGGATGCCTGACGACGATGACCCAGAGGGGCTGGCAGGCCACTTCTTCCAGGATGGAAATCCAGAGCG
>DATAXI010000215.1:0-4543 GCA_036266845.1 Chthoniobacteraceae bacterium
CGAGGACATCAAGATTTACGACATCAGCAGCGGCGTCTCCCAGGCCATCCTCCGGGATCAGGGCAACCATACCAAGAGCAGCATGACCCTGGGCTATACTTATGACAGCCGCGACAGCGTCCAGCTCTCCCGCACCGGCCAGCGTCTTGACTTGAGCACCTTCCTGGCCGGCGGTCCGCTGGGAGCCTCGCTCTCGGAGTGGGGATTCGACGCCAATGGCGCAAAGTACTTCCACCTGCCCGGCGATGGCGTGTTCATGATCAACGCGGAATGGTCGGAAATCGAGAACTACGGCTCCACGGATCACGTGCCGATCTTCGATGCCCTCTACCTGGGCGGCCCGAACAGCCTGCGCGGCTTCCGGTTTCGCGCAATGTCGCCCTATGACAACAAGGGCCAGCCGATCGGCGGCGACAGCCTGGCGCGCGTAACGGCGGAATATACCTTCCCGATCATGGACCGCGTCCGCGGCGCCACCTTCTATGACACCGGTTTTGTGAACCCCGGCGCTTTCGATATGAGCGTAAGCCATATTGCCTCCGACGTGGGCATCGGCTTGCGGCTGGACCTGCCCATTGGGCCGGTGCGGCTTGATTATGGCGTGCCGATCCAGAACCCCGTCCACACAAGCTCGACCGGCCAGTTCAACTTCAGCATGGGTTACCAGTTCTAAAAGCCTCCGGCAGGCCGCCGTGGCGCCCCCTCCGGCGCGATCCGCGGCCAGGAATTGGCAACTCAAAAGATTATTGAACGAAAAGGGCTTTACGCGGTCAGTGCTACCCTTAACACTCTCCCGCTCAATTCCGTTCCACTTTATGAAAAAATTGCTCCTTTGCACCCTCCTCTGCCTGAGCCTTGTGGGCCTGGCGTCCACCAGCCATGCCCAGGTAAAAGTAGGCACCGTGGACATGAACAAGATCTTCAGCGCCTATTACAAGACCAAGGATGCCGAGGCGCGGATCAACGAAGCCCGCAATGAGGCAAAGGGTGAACTGGACGAGCGGATGGACACCTACAAAAAGCTGCTCGACGACATCAACAAGCTGAATGACGACATTCGTAACCCCGCCCTGAGCGCCGATGCCAAGGCCACGAAGTCCAAGGATCGCGACGACAAGATCCAGCAGGCCAAGGATCAGGAGCGGGAGATCAATGAATTCCGCCAAACCCGGGAGAAGCAACTCCAGGATCAGGCCGTCCGCATGCGCAACGGGATTGTCGATGAGATCACTAAACTGGTCCTCGACAAGGTGAAATCCGAAAATTACGACATCGTCATGGATCGCTCCGGCCTCAGCCTGAATGGCGTGCCGATCCTCATCTTCGCCAAGGAAGGGCTCGATTTCTCCGACGAAATCGTCACCCAACTGAATAAGAACAAGCCTAAGGACGATGGCACCAGCGCCCCCGCCTCCTCGCCGGCTGCCAGCCCCGCCGCGGGGCAATAATCCTTTATTCGATTGATCACAAAAGCGCGCCGGGACATTCTCCCGGCGCGCTTTTTTTATTGTCGTGAACATTACGCTCGCAGAATTGGCCGCCCTGACAGGCGGAAACCTTGAGAAGGGCGACCCGGACCAGGCCATCACCGGCGCAGCCGCCGTGACGGAGGCCAGCGGCAGCGAGGTCACCTTTTTTGGCAATGCAAAATACCTGCCGGCTCTCAAGCGGAGCATGGCGGCCGCGGCGTTCGTGCCGGTGGACTTTGCAGAGGAGATCGCACCGGCGCTCATCAAGGTGGGCAATCCCTCGCTGGCATTTGCGCTGGCATTGGAACGATTCGCGCCGCCGCCTGTTGTTTATGAGCCGGGAGTGCATCCCACGGCGGTGGTCGCGCCGGATGCCACGCTGGGGGATGGCGTTTCAATCCAGCCTTACGCGGTGATCGAGAAAGGAGCCTTCATCGGCGCGGGCGCCATCGTGGGGGCCCATGGATTCATCGGTCAGGAGACGGCTGTGGGCGCGGGATGCCATTTTCACCCGCATGTGACCATCCGGGAGCGGTCGGTCATCGGCGCGCGGGTGATTATCCATTCTGGAACTGTCGTCGGGAGTGACGGGTTTGGGTACGAGTTTTCCCAGGGCCGCCACGTCAAGATACCCCAGATGGGATGCGTGCAGATCGACGACGATGTGGAGATCGGGGCAAACGTGACCATTGACCGGGCGCGATTTGGCCGGACGTGGATCCAGGAGGGAACGAAGATCGATAACCTGGTGCAGATCGCGCACAACGTGGTCATCGGGAAGCACTCGATCATTGTCTCCCAGACGGGAATCTCGGGAAGCTCGAAGCTGGGACAACATGTCACACTTGCGGGGCAGGTCGGTCTGGTCGGGCATATCGAAGTCGGAGATCGCGTGATAGTGGGAGCCAAGTCCGGCGTCAGTAAGGACATCCCCGCCGGGGAGATATGGTTTGGTTATCCGGCCGGCCCGATGCGCGAGTCCAAGGAGCGGCTGGCATATATCAACCGGCTGCAAAAATTATATGCTCGTGTACGCAAATTAGAGCAAGTTCTGGGCGAAAAGGGCATTTCTTCTTCCGGGGAAACTTAAGATTTGCCCGCAGGGAACTGGCACCTAGTTTGGGGTCCACTTTTTAATGCCCCGGAAACGACAGACCAATGCCCGGCCCAAAGCCCGCCGGAAGAAACAGGAGCCGAAGCGCAAAGCTTGCTCCCCTTTCCTGCCCATGCAGCGGCAGTTCAGTTTCCCCGGCGAGGGGAAACATCACGACCTCAGGGCCATTTTTGACAAGCTGAACGCGAAATACTTCAGGAATGGGCTGCGGGATTACACAATCACCTGGGGACGGAAGCGGAGGCTGCGCCCTAAGGCGTACTTCATCTTCGGCACGATTCAGGAGCAGGACCGGATCATCCGGATCCATCCCCTGCTGGACGCAAGCTGGGTGCCGCGCTGGTTTTTGGAGTTTGTGATTTATCACGAGATGCTGCACTCGGTGGTGCCGGATATTTATGACCGGAAGCGCCGGCGCCGGATCGTGCACACGGAAGATTTTTTGAAGCGCGAGCAGCGTTTCCCGCATTATGCCCGCGCCCAGCGCTGGGAGGCGGATAATCTTGCGCGCTTCCTGCGCTGAGGGGCTTTCGGCGGGGTCGCCGCTTTCCCGGGCTGAAACCAGGCGGTGCCGCCGCGGGCTGAACGCGCCGAAAGGTCTGCCACTCGGAAGCCGGGGAGCGGAATCGAAGGCGCAGACTGGCGCGCGCTCCCTCCAAGTCTCAAAAATGGAAGGCCGGCACGGAATCAGTCCCGGCGGGATGCGATTGGACTCCCGAACCCCATTCCGGGTTCTCATCTGATTTTCATCGCGATTCTTTGCATTGGGATGGGTTCCCAACAGGTTTGGGCATCCCCGCCGGGGTAAAAGTCTCAGGCGGTGCGGCCATCGGGTGGCGGCGGGAAGGGGCGGTTATCGGTAATCCAGCGGAAATTCCTCGGACAAAGCCGATTCCAAACGCCCTTTATCGCCCGCTGCGGGGACGCGCGCCCGGGATTGAAAGGGGGGGAATTTCAGGACGGAACTGGGCGGAGCCGAGTAGGGCTTCGTATTCCAGTAATTATCAAAAACATGGAGGCTTGGATTTGTGGCACGGATTTAGCTTTAGGATTTATAGAAATTCTAATCAGCCCAATAACTATGAAACTCCTCCTCGCTGCTCTCTTGCTTCTCGCCTCTCAGGCCCCCGGCTTTTGCCACGCCAATCTCGACCTCGGCCTCCCGGCCTCCGGCACTCCTTACGATCCCTATATGTCCCCGGTCAAGCAGGTGCTTACCCACCTGGGCAACCAGGACCCCTCCATCGATCAGGTCCGCCACCTGATGCATGAGGGCCGCGAGTTCCGCTACTCTTTCACCAGCCCCTACGTGGCCGCCACGCCGGAAGAAACGGCCGCAAGCCGCTCCGGGGATTGCAAGGCGAAGGCGCTATGGCTGGCGGACCAGCTCAACGATAACAACGTGCGTTTCGTCATCGGCAAGGCCCGCAGCAGCTCCCACATGTCCCACGCATGGCTGATGTGGCAGCATCAAAACCGCTGGTACATTCTGGATTGCACCAACAACTGGGACCCGATCCCCGCCGATCACGTCGCCTCCTGGGAATACATCCCCTACTACTCGTTTGCCAAAACGGGTGAGTATCGCCACCGCGCCACTGAGATCATGATGGCCTCGACGAGTGTGGTGAGCACGCAGGGCGCGATCGCTGCAAACCGCTGATTTTTCACTGGAGTCTCTGGGCTGACTCGCAGACACCCGGACTGAGTGGTCCGGGTGTTCTGTTTTTTAGGGGGGCCTTCCGCGAAACCTGGGAGCGACCGGGCAGGCGAAAGCAGGAAGCCGAAGGTCATCCTCCATTTCCGGACGCCTTCGCCGGAGGAAATCACTCAGGGTTTCTTTTCCGCGGGAGAGGCGTCCCCGGGAATCGAATTAAGGACCTGCTGGCGAATGATGTTTCGCAGGGATCGGAGCAATTCCTCGATGGAGATGCCACGGCGCCTGGTTTGGGAGCGCGCC
>DATAXI010000216.1:0-4998 GCA_036266845.1 Chthoniobacteraceae bacterium
CTCGTGGACCCGCCTCGTGGACCCGCCTCGTGGACCCGCCTCGTGGACCCGCCTCGTGGACCCGCCTCGTGGACCCGCCTCGTGGACCCGCCTCGTGGACCCGCCTCGTTCACCCGCCTCGACGCGGCTTCTTCGTGCGAATCCGGAGGATTCGAATATCGGTAGCCGGGGGTCGAGGCGAAGCGTAGCGAAGCCGATACCCCCGGGATCGATCCCAAAACCGGAACGATCCCGGAGGGATCGCATAGCATAACCCCCAAGCGTACAAACTCCGCGCCAGGCAACGCCGCGTCGGCAACAGCCCGCTTCATTAAATCCGCCGGTATAAGTCCACATACTCCGAGACCATGCGCTGGCACGAAAAACGGGACTCCGCCTGCTGGCGAACACGGCGGCGGTCAAGCGCAAGAACCTCTGGAACCAGCGCCCCCATTTGCGCGATCTCCGGCGCGTAAAACCCGGTGATGCCGGCGTCCACCACCTCCGCAACGCTGCCGAGGGCGTGCCCCAGCACCGGGGTTCCACAGGCCATCGCCTCGATCATCACCAGGCCGAACGGTTCCTCCCATTGAATGGGGAAAATAAGCGCCGCCGCGTTGCGCAAGAGCTCCTGCTTCTGCGCGTGATTGACCGGTCCGATATACCGGACCCGCTCGCCATCGATCAGCGGGCGGATTTCCTTCTCGAAATACGCCTCCTCCTTCGCCTGTTGCGCCTGGCCGGCCAGGACGATTGGCATCCCCGCCGCCTGCGCGAGGCGGATCGCATCCAGTGGATTCTTATCATAGGACATCCGGCCCAGAAAGGCCAGGTACCGCCCCGGCTCATACCGCGGCTGGAACGCCGAGAAATCGCACCCATTATAGACCACCGGAATTTCCCGCCCGCTCTCCCCGGCGATCTGCGCCGCCTGGCACTGGCTGATGCCATTCAGCGGCACCGTGGGAAAATTCCGCGCAATCCAGCGATCATCGAACGAGGCGAACGTGTGGATCGTGAAAAGGCATGGCGTCTTCACCAGCGTCGCGAAGGGGAGCCAATGCATGCCGCTGTGGAAGTGGATCACATCCAGCTCCTCCGCGCGGGCCAGGGTGCGGGCAACAGCCGCATTGGCAAAAGCCTCGTACACACACGCCTCGGTTCCCGCCATGAAATCCAGAATGTTTTGCTCGCAGACCGCCTCCAGGCGGGCAGGCGTGCGGGAATCTCCGGTGCCGAAGAGCGTCACCTGGTGCCCCTGGCGCACCAGCTCCCCGGTGAGCAGGTGCACCATCAATTCCACCCCGCCATAGGTCTTGGGGGGAATCGGCGCCCAGAGCGGCGGCGCGATGCCAATCCGGAGCGGGCCGCACGCCCGGCTCAACGGGAACCTCCGGGTTTTTGCAAGGGAGAGTTGAAGTCCGCCATAACCCGATATTAAATGCCCTTCGGCTGGCCGTCAGTCCGGATTCTGCGCGCGGCGACAAAAAAAATTCTGCCGCGGCCCCTCGAATGCGAAGGTTGGGCCGTCCGTCTCAATACGATATTTCCATGCCCTTGAAGCACATCCCGGTACTCCTGCTCCTTTGCGGGACGCTCCTCCACGCACAGACCTCCTCTCCGATTCCCGCCACTCCCATCCCTGTGGAATCTGCCACTCCGGCAACATCCCCCTACCCTTCGGCGGTCACCACCCCTTATCCCGTGGTCCCCGCCATGCCGGGGACGCCCGCACCCATCGCGCTGCCGGCGCAGGCCGTAACGCCATCCGCCGAGCCGAGCGCCACCGCGGCCCAAGCGCAGCCGGTCGAGGCAACAGACCTGGTGACGCGGCTTCAGATATTTCTGGATCAGCAGGACTTCGGTCCCGGGATCATTGATGGCCGCTGGGGCGAGTTCACCGGCAAGGCGCTCGTCCATTATGCCCGGGCGCACAATTTGAAAGTGACGCCCGCCATTTACGACCAGCTCCCGCTCGATACCGTCTTCCCCATCTACACGACCTATACCATCACCCCCGCGGATGGGAAAACGGTGGGCGAATGCCCCGGCAGCCCGGCGGAGGCGGCAAAGATGAAGCGGATGCCTTACCCCTCGCTGACCGAGTTTCTGGAGGAACGCTACCATTGCTCGCCCGATTTCATCCAAAAGCTGAACCCGCATCTCAAACTCGACAATCTCAAGGTCGGCGACACCGTCCGCGTGCCAAATGTGGAGCCGTTCAAGATCGAGGACATCAAGCCGGAGGAAAAATTGCCGCGGCATCCGGAATTTAAAAACCGCACCATCTACGTCAATACGAAGGAGAAAATGCTGGACCTGTACGACGGCAAAAAAGGTCTCATCGCCTCCTTCCCCATCACTCCGGGCTCCAAGACGCTGCCGGCCCCGGTGGGCGTGTGGGAGATCGTGGGCCTCGTCGCGCTGCCGGAGTTCCGCTGGGACAAGGCAATGCTCGAGCATGGACATCGCTCCTCGAATTTTTACCAAATCCCGTCCGGGCCGAGAAATCCGGTGGGTGTGCTCTGGTGCGCATTGGACAAGACCGGCATCGGAATCCACGGCACGGACTCGCCGCAGACAATCGGGCGCGCCGGCAGCCATGGGTGCATCCGGCTGGCGAATTGGGATGCGATCCGGTTCTCGAAAATGGTGACGCCCGGGATGACGGTTACAATCGAATGAGTTGCTAATCGGCGGCAGCCCGAACAGACTCCCCGCCCAATTCAACACTTGCCCGATTATGCCACGACTCCAGGATAAAATCGCACTCGTTACCGGCAGCAGCCAGGGCATTGGCCAGGGGGTTGCCATTCGCCTCGCGCAGGAAGGCGCAAAGATCATCGTCAATTATCACAGCAACCCGGAAGGGGGCGAAGAAACCGTCAAGGCCATCCAGGCCGCGGGCAGCGATGCCATCGCGGTGCAGGCGGACCTGGGGCAGACGGCGGAGATCGACCGGCTCATCAAGGCGGGCGCCGACAAGTTCGGGCGGATCGACATTTTGGTAAATAACGCCGGGCTGGAGAAGCGGGCGCCTTTCTGGGAGGTGACGGAGAGCGATTACGACCTGGTGCAGAACGTGAATCTGAGAGGGGTGTTCTTCACGACGCAGGCGTTTGTAAAGGATTTGATGGCGCGCAAGGCCCCGGGGCGCATCATCAACATGAGCAGCGTTCACGAGGAGCTGCCGTTCCCGCATTTCGCATCGTATTGCGCGAGCAAGGGAGGGCTGAAGATGCTGTGCCGGAATCTGGCCATCGAGCTGGCGCCGTTCAACATCACCGTCAATAACGTCGCGCCGGGCGCAATCGAAACGCCCATCAATACGAAGCTGTTGAACGATAAGGATAAGCTGGCCGCGCTCCTTTCGAACATTCCGCTCAAGCGTCTCGGCAAGCCCGCGGATGTTGCGGGAGCGGTGGTGTATCTCGCCTCGGAGGATGCCAGCTATGTCACCGGCACCACGCTCTTCGTGGATGGCGGCCTGCTGTGGAATTACGAGGAGCAATAGCGCGGACCGGCGCCCTCCGCATTATTTACCGCCGACTTTCTCGAAGCGGGTTTCCTTGGCGAAAATCTCGCCGGGCTTTGAGGATTCGATAAAATGGAGGATGCGGGCGGAGGAATCCGTCAGCAACAGGTTGGTAACATTTCCCTTGTTGTCGCGAGTCAGCTTTCCCTTCAGCGTCCCATGCTGGACCGCGGTGACGAAGGAATCGGAGTTGATCCCGGCAGTCATCAACCGGCCCAGCCATGAGAAACGGTACTTCGCGAAAGTGTAAGGCCCGGGATGATCGCGGTGCGCCTTTCCATCCACGGCGTACACGCCATTGGTCAGGTTCAGGTAATCGCCCGCCGCGGTGTGCGTAACAAAGAAGTCCTCCCGCAGGGTATCGATTGCCCCGCTGTCATCCGCGCTCACATAGATGAGCGAGCCGAGCCCTTTCTTCCGATAGGATAACATCAAGTAAGACGTGGATTTATCATCCTTGCTTCGCCACATCCCCTCCAGGCGGTAGTCGGCCTTCGCAGCCCGCGGCGATGAAAGCGGATTAACCGATTCCATCGAGACGCAGCCGGAAAGCAGCGTCAAGACGGGAAGCAGGATGCAAGCGAGCTTTCGCATCACGTTTTGATCTGGCCGGTGCCCCGAATCAGATATTTGTAAGTCGTCAATTCCTCCAGGGCCATGGGGCCGCGGGCGTGCAGCTTATCGGTGGAAATGCCGATCTCCGCGCCAAAGCCAAACTCGGCGCCATCGGTGAATCGCGTGGAAGCGTTCCAATAGACCGTTGCGGAATCGACCGCGCGCAGAAATTCCTCCGCGGTCGCCTCATTCGCGGTGATAATGCAATCGGAATGGTGCGAGCCGTAGCGCTCGATGTGCTCGACTGCTTCCTCGGGGGAATCGACCACCTTGGCGGCCATGATGTAATCGAGATATTCCGTCGTCCAATCTTCCTGGGTCGCCGCCTTGATGTGTGGATATTCCACGCGGGCGAGAATCTCGCGCGTGGCATCATCGCCCCGCATCTCCACATTTTTCTCCGCGAGGCGCGGCGCGGCCTTCGCGTAAAACTGACCGGCAACGGCGCGGTGGACCAGCACGGTTTCCAGCGCATTGCAGACCCCGGGGCGCTGCGTCTTCGCGTTGACGACCAGTTGCACGGCCATATCGAGATCCGCCTCCTTGTCCACGTAGGCAATGCAGACGCCGTGGTAATGCTTGATGACCGGCATGCGCGCGTGGCTCACCACGGCCTCGATCAACGCATGGCCGCCGCGGGGCACGATCAAGTCGATGTATTTATCCATTTCCGCCATGTGCTTCACGGCTTCGCGGTCCGTGCGCGGGATCAGCAGCACGCTGTCGCCGGGCAGTCCGGCCTCGGCGGCGCCGGCCTGGAGGGCTTCGGCGATTGCAACGTTCGAGCGGATCGACTCCGAGCCGCCGCGCAGAATGGTGGCATTGCCCGTCTTCGTGCACAGGACCGCCGCATCGCTGGTCACATTGGG
>DATAXI010000256.1:0-26032 GCA_036266845.1 Chthoniobacteraceae bacterium
CGCCGTTTTTGTTGACGACGGCGACTTCGTCCGGCAGCTCGATGTTCGCGGAGAGCACGACGTGGCGGCCATCGATGGTGGTGGAGGTCGTTTCGCGAAGCTGGGTGAGCTTTTCCTCGACCTGCGTTTTCTTGATCTCGAGCTCGCCATACTCCCAGAGGGTCTGATCGTTGGGATTGACGATGAGGAGGCCGTTGTAGCCATCCAGGAGGACGTGCTCGCCGCTCTCGAGTATCTCGCTGACATTGTGCAGGCCGACGACCGCCGGGATGTTCATGGACCGGGCCATGATGGCGGTGTGGGAGGTGCGGCTGCCCACATCCGTGGCGAAGCCGAGCACGAGCTGGCGGTTGAGCTGCGCGGTATCGGATGGAGTAAGATTGTGCGCGACCAGGAGGTGCGGCGTATTGATGGAGGAGAGCGGGCGGGTCTGTTTCCCCATCAAATTGTGCAGGACGCGCCGGGCGACATCGTGAATATCCAGGGCGCGCTCGCGGAGATAAGGGTCGTCGATCTCGCTCAGGGTCTTCGAGTACTTGTTGGCGACCTGCTGGAAGACGTGCTCGATGTTGCTGCGCTCCTTGGTGAGAGTGCGCAGCACCTCGTCGATGAGGGTGCGGTCCTCGACCACGAGGAGGTGGGCGTCGAAGATGCCGGCGTCTTTGGCGCCGATGGCTTCCGCGATGCGCTCCTGCATCTCGAGGATTTGGGCGCGGGTCTGGATGAGGGCGGCCTCGAACCGGGCGATCTCCGCGGGGATATCCGACTCCGGGATGCGCCGCACGGGCGGCTCCTCATCCTCGTCGGTGCGATGGACGAAAACGGTGCCGCGCGCGATGCCGGGGGAGACACCAACCCCATGGAAGCGTTTCTCGGCGCCGGTAGTCTCGCTCATGGGGCGATGCCCGGGCCGGGGGACGGCAGGGGAGTGCTACCCGGGAGCCGGGCAGCCATAAGGGGATTTATGAAAGGGGCAGGGGTGCCGCTCATTCCTCATCGAAGCGCCGCTGGATGAGTTCCTCGATCTCCTGGAGAGCGGTCTCGGCGTCGGCGCCCTCGCAGGTAATCCGCAACTTTGAGCCCTGGCCAGCGGCCAGCATCATGAGGCCCATGATGCTCTTGCCATTGACCTGTTCGCCATCCCGTTCCACCCAAATGTCGCACTTGTGACGGTTGCAGACTTTGACGAACATTGCCGAGGGGCGAGCATGCAGACCGAGCCGGTTAAGGATCGTAATCTCCCTAGTCACCTTCTGGGGGGAGGCGGACGAGGTTTTTCGGCTCAGAATGCTCATTTCATCAATCGGTACTTTGTTTCTGCATTTTTCTCAGAAGGCGCTCGTTAAATTCGAGGGCGCTGTTCTGCCCCATGCTTTTCAGCTTTTGATCCAGCGCCGCCACTTCGATGAGGCGGGCCAGGTCACGGCCTGTGCGCACGGGGATGGTCACATGGGGAACCAGAATTCCGAGTATCTCATAGAACTCCTGTTCCAACCCTATCCTATCCACCTCTTCGAGCTCCTGCCAATCCTTTAATGTCACTACAAGGTCAAGACGCTTCTCGAGGCGCGTGGCGGAGATTCCGAAGATGGAGGTGATATTGATAATTCCCAGACCCCGGACCTCCATGTGATGGCGGGTAAGCTCCGGCGCGGTGCCGATGAGGTCCCTCCCCTCGATGGCGCGGAGCCGGGTCATATCGTCGCTGACGAGGCTGTAGCCGCGCTCAATCAGCCCGAGGACGCACTCGCTCTTGCCGATGCCGCTGGCCCCCCGGATCATGACGCCGATGCCAAGGATATCCACCATGCTGCCGTACTCGCTGATGACGGGGGAAAAATCCGCCTCCAGCAGGATGGTGGCCGAGTTGATGAACCGCATGGTGATCATCGGAGTCCGGAAGACAGCGACGCCGGCATTGGCGGCCTCTTCCAGCACGGCGGGAGGCGGTTTTGCCGCCCGGGAGATGACCAGGCAGGGGATGGGCCGGGAGAAGAGGTCCTGAGCCCGCTGCCGGACCTCGGAGGCGGGGAGGCTCTTGAGGTAGGAGAGCTCCGCGCTGCCGAGGACCTGAATGCGTTTTACGGCAAAATAGGCAAAGAAGCCGGAAAGGGCCAGCCCCGGGCGGTTGATGGTGGGCTCGCGGATGATGCGGTCAAAACCGACCGCCGGCCCGACGAGCCGCAACTGCAACGCCTCCGAATGGCGGGTGTACCACTCGCCCACGGTAAGCGGGGAGGAGATGCCCTTGGGATTGTTCAATTGAACACCGGCTCGATCACGCCAAAGTTCCCGTGCTTCCTGCGGTAGAGGACGTTCACCTTCTCGGTCTTGGCGTTGAGGAAAACGACAAACTGCTGGGAGGTGTTCATCTGCAATTGCAGGACTGCTTCGTCAACGAACATCGGCTTGACCGGGTATTTCTCGGTGCGGATGACCATCGGCTCGGCGCCGCTCTCGATATCCCCATCGACGTCGTCGGCCAGGACTTGTTCCTCGATGTGCCGGACCTGCGCGCGCCGGGGCCGGTGCTGGCGCATGATCTTGGTCTTATGCTTGCGCATCTGCTGGGCGATCTTGCCCACCGCCTCGTCGATGGAGGCGTAGAGATCGGGCGTCTCCGCGCTCGCATCGATGGTGATGTGATTGTTGCAGTGGAGCACGACCTCGGCAATATGCCGGTACTTTTCAACGTCCAGGATGACCTGGGCATCGATAATCCGCGGGTAATCGAGGTGGAGACTCTCCACCTTTTTCCTCGCATAATCGACGATGGCATCGGTGACGGCCACATGGCGGCCGGTGACTTTGATTTCGGGATTTGCGTTTGCGACTTGCATGATTCCTCCGGTTTACATTTGAAAGCGTTCGCCCAGGTAGAGCTGGCGGCTGATGGGATCGTTGATCAGGAAGTCCTTGGTGCCCTGGCTTTCCACCCGCCCTTCAAAGATGAGGTAGGCGCGGTCCACGATGGAAAGTGTTTCGCGCACGTTGTGGTCGGTGATCAGGATGGCGAGGCCCGAGGCGCGCAGATTGGCGATGATCTGCTGCACGTCGTAAACGGCAATGGGATCGACGCCGCTGAAGGGCTCGTCGAGCATCAGCATGCTCGGCTTGGTGACGAGGGAGCGGGCAATGGTGAGGCGGCGCTTCTCTCCGCCGGAGAGAGTGAGGGCCTGCTGGCGGGCCACGTGCTCGATGCCGAACTGGGTGAGCAGCTCCTCGCACCGGTCTTTGCGCTCCTTTTTCTTGAGATCCGTGGTCTCCAGGATGGCCATCAGGTTCTGCTCGACGGTGAGCTTGCGGAAGATGGATTCCTCCTGCGGCAGGTAGCCCATGCCCATGCGGGCGCGCTTGAACATGGGATAGTCGGTAACGTCGTTGCCCTCGAAAATGACGCGTCCGCCATTGGGCCGGACGAGGCCGACAATCATGTAAAAGCTGGTGGTCTTGCCGGCGCCATTGGGGCCGAGGAGGCCGACGATTTCGCCGCGCTTGAGGCCGATATCGACGCCGTTGACGACCGCGCGGCCGCCGTAGATTTTGACCAGTTTATCGGTCTGGAGGATGCGGCCCGAGGTGTCGCCGGCGGAGGGTTTGGGGTTGGGTGTTTCCAGGGTCACTTTGCCGAATGGGTTGGGGTTTCAGAAGGAGACGAATCGGAATCTTTCTTTGCGGGCTGCTGCTCCTCGATGACGGAGTGACTCGGACCGATGGTCCGCATCGTACGCCCGTCTCTGTTCATGATCATGATCGTCTTGGGCGAAGTGGCCACCTGAGTGTTGATCCCCTGGGATACTCGGGGCCATCCCGTCAATTTGATATCGCCTGTGTCGGTATTGTAATCAGCTTTTTCCGCAATGCCAACATCGTGCTGCGCTTCCTGACCGTTTGTTGCCGGCTTATCCTGGACGATAACGACGGGACGATCCGGCGGCCCTTCGGCCACGGCGCGCTGGAGGCCATTGCCCCGGGGCTGGGCGGCGGCGGCTTTGCCTTGGGGCGCCGGGGATGCGGCGGGACTCCGCTTTGCACCGGGGGAGCCCTTGGCGCCGGGAGCCTGGGCCGCGCCACCCTTGCGCATATAGGCAGTGAGTTTGTCGCAATAGACGACGAACGACGGGTCCTTCACCAACACACCATAGTTATCGCCTGTGAAGACCGCGACGCGGGTGTTGCCGTCGTAATCCATGGTATCCTTCGAGTCGATAACGGTGGGGCCGGACGGTGCTTTGTCCGCCGCGTTCTTCTTTGCCGGGCTTGCGGCGGGCTCCGCGGACGGAGCGCGGTAGCCGGTGGTGACGGTCTGCGCCATCAGGCCGGAGCCGAGAAGCAGGGCGAACAGGAGGCCGATAAGGAAAGACTTCATGATTGAAGACGATTTGTTGAAACACATCTGGAGTTGGCCTGCATTGTCAAAAAGTCACTGTGGCGAGGAGCCGGGAGTTTGGGCGGGTGAGGAATCGCCGGCCTTCTCCGGCCCCTCCTGGGCCTGGATGACGGTCCGTGTGGAGCCTCTGGTCTTCAAGGTGCGGCCATCTTTGTTCATGATCATGAACGTCGTTCCCGAGGTGGCGGTCTGGGTATCCAGCCCCTGGGATACACGGGGCCAGCCGGTCAGGATGATATCGCCTGTGTCCGCATTGTAATCGGCTTTCTGCGCGATGCCAACATCGTGCTGCGCTTCCTGGCCGGCGGCTGCCGGTTTGTCCTGCACGATGACCACCGGGCGAGCGGCGGGACCCTCCGCCACGGCGCGCTGGAGGCCGCTGCCGCGGTTGGCGGCCGCGTTCGCTTTCCCATCGGGCGAGGCGGCGGGAGATCGGGCGGGAGAACCCTTGCCCTTGGGGCCGGCTGCGCCGCTCCTGCGCATGTAAGTGGTCAGTTTGTCGCAATTGACGGTGAACGACGGATCATTGACGAACACGCCGTAGTAATCGCCCGTGAAGACGGAAACGTGTTTCTTTCCGTCATAATCCATGTCGTTCGAGTCGATAATGGTGGGGCCGGACGGGGTCGCCGCGTCTTTCTTTGCGGGGCTCTCGGCAGGATGGGCGCTCGCGCCTGGGGTGGGGGAGGCTTTGGCCATTTCCGAACGGTTGAAGATGATCATGCGGACGTGACCGCTGAAGTGTCCAACCTTGGTTTGAGTGTTGAAAACCATTTTTTGGCCCACGATCTGAAAGTCGGAGCGGCGGACCGTGACGGGAACGTCGCTGGTGATGATGCGGGTATTCAGGTCCAGTATCCCCTGGGTAATGGTGACGTTGGCATCCGGGGACTGGTGCTCGTCGTAAGTCTGCATGTAGGCGCCGGTGAGCCGCAGATGGCCTTCGTCCACGCGAAAGGCGTGCTCGATAGTGAAATACATCTGGAGGCGGCCCCGCTCGTCAAAGTAAGGCAGCTTGACGAAGTCCGCACCATGATCGGGAGGAATTGGGACATCGAACTTGGGCTTTGGAGAACCGGAGGGCGCGGGCGTAGCCGTGGGGGTATCTTTTTTGCCCGCCCACGACTGAGAGCCCAAGGCGAGAAGCATGGGCAGGATCAGAGCGGGGAGCGCCCGTTTTATCAGGAGTCGATTAACGGACGGCTTCATGCAGTTTGCGCAATGTACTTAGAAGGGCAGAGAGTTTTGCCAAAGGGATCTGGTTGGGTCCATCGGAAAGCGCGCGAGCGGGGCTCTCGTGCGTCTCGATGAAAACGCCGTCGCACCCCGCCGCGACGGCAGCCCGGGCAAGAACGGGGGCGAGGACGCCATCGCCGGAGGTGCTGGTTCCAGCGCCGCCGGGACGCTGGACGGAGTGGGTGGCATCGAAAACGACATGGTGGCCCGCTTCACGAATCCAATAGAGGGAGCGCATGTCGGCGACGAGGTTATTGTAGCCGAAGGAGACGCCGCGCTCGGTAAAGAAGTAGCGGGAATTGCCGGCGGAGCGGATTTTATCCGCGATGTTGCCGACATCCCACGGGGCGAGGAACTGGCCCTTCTTGACATTCACGACGCGGCCGGTGGCGGCGGCGGCGAGGATGAGATCGGTCTGGCGGCAGAGGAAAGCGGGGATCTGGAGGATATCGATGAATTGTCCGGCGATCTCCGCGTCGCCGGGCGAGTGAACATCGGTGGTGACAGGGACGCCCAGCTCACTGCCGATGGCGGCCAGCAGCTCGCAGCCGGCCTTTACGCCGGGACCGCGGAAGGATTTGCCGGAGGTGCGGTTGGCCTTGTCGTAGGAGGCCTTAAAGACGAATTGGACGCCGGCATCGCCCGCGATATCGGCAATCTTGCGGGCGATGCGCCGGACGAATTTCTCCGACTCAATGACGCATGGGCCGAGGATGAATAACGGCTCCGGCCCTCCAAGGGTGCACGACTGGATTCTCAGCGGCTTGCGCTTCACGCGGGACAAAATTCGTTTTTCTCGAATTTTTCTCCCGCTCAGGAGCCGTAGCTCTTGCTGAACTTCTTGCGCGTCTCCTCGGCGGCGGGCGGGGCGGGCTCGGCATTATCTGGCGCGGGAGCAGTTTCCTGAGCCTCCCCGGGCGCGGCGGCTGCCGGTGGCTCGATGGACTCCGGCTCTTCCTCAAACCCATCGCCGCCGGAGGAAGCGCCGTGCTGGCTGACCTCCACGAAGACCATCTGGAGGTTGGAGATCGCGTTATTGAGGACGCCGAGCTCCTCGCCGGTGAGATTGCCGCGGGTTTTCGAGCGCAGCATGACGAGTTGATCAATAAAGAGCTTGGCGAGATCCAGGTTTACGGGCGCTTCGCCCGTCTCCGGATGCGGAATCTGGCCGAGTGCGAAGGCGGCATTCTGCGCCTGCATCATGACCATTTCGACGAATCGCTGGGCCATTTCGCCCGCTTCGGTGGATGTCTGTACTTCTGCCATAAGTTTGGTGGATGGATTGGTTTGCGCTTTTTGCGCCTTCAGGGGGCGACGATGGCAATGACTCGCGGCTTGTCGAGAAAGTACTTGTGGGCGACCTCCCGGGCACGGTCGAGCGTGACGGCCTCGATGAGGGCTCGCTCGCTCTTGTAATAGTCGCAGCCCACGCCGTAGAGCTCGTCGAGCGCGCAGGAGTAGGCCAGGGCGTCGGTGCTCTGGTTGCGGATGGCTTGCTGGCCGATGGCTTTTTCCCGGGCACGGTTTAGCTCGGTTTCAGTGAGCCCTTCTTTTGCGAGGATGCCGATTTCGTCCAGCAACTCGGCCTGGACGGCTTCGAGCTTCTCCGGGTCGGTGCCGAGATAGAACGTGAACGGGCCGGGCACGAGCCCGAGCAACTGGCTGGTGCCGACAAAGTAGGCGAGGCCCATCTTCTCCCGGATGCGGACGAAGAAGCGGGAGCCGAGGTCGCTGCATGCCTCGTCGATTAACTCGAGCGCGGTGCGGTCCGGGCTGAACAGATCGGCGCCGCGATAAGCGACCATGAGGATGGCCTGGGCCTTGTTGCGCTGGTCGCGGACGGTCTGGGAGCCGTCCAGCGGCGCGGGAAGCGGCGGCTGGGTGAGCGCTTCCTCACCGGCGGGCATGGAAGCAAACAGACGCTCCGCCCCGGCGCGGATTTCCTCGGCCTTGACATCGCCAAAGACGGCGATGACGCCGTTCTTCCCGACAAGAAACTGGCGATGGAACGCGACCAACTGATCGCGCGTGAGCCGGGAGACGGTCTCCGGGCTGCCGTTGAGCCGCAGGCTGTAAGGATGCCCGGGATAAAGGGTGGCCCGCAT
This sequence comes from Chthoniobacteraceae bacterium, assembly GCA_036266845.1. Lineage (GTDB taxonomy): Bacteria > Verrucomicrobiota > Verrucomicrobiia > Chthoniobacterales > Chthoniobacteraceae > DATAXI01. The sequence continues at coordinate 7,732 of DATAXI010000256.1, forward strand.
GAGGTTGCGCGCGGTGACGGTGACCTCCTCATCCTCGGCCTTGAGGGAGGCGAGCTGGAACTGTCTCTCGATTTCGATCTCATCCTCCGGAAATGCGGGGCGCAGCAAAACGTCGGAGAGCAATTCGAGGCCGGTATCGATATCCGGTTTCATGACCCGGACCGCGGCACTGATGGAATTATTCCCGGAATCCGCGCCGATGCTGCCGCCGAGCGATTCGATCCGGGTGAAGATTTCCTCCGCGGTGCGGGATTCGGTGCCTTTGAGGAGGACGCGCGAGCAGAGCTTGGTGATGCCGTTATTTGCCGGCGTCTCCGCGAGGATGCCGGCCTTGAATGCGGCGAGCATGGATACCAGCGGCAGGCGCGGATCTTCGCGGACGAGCAGGCGCAGCCCGTTGGAGAGGGTGAATTTCTGGATTTCCCCGGCCTCGGCGGCGGCGATGGCGTCCCCGGCATGGCCAAGGGAGCCGATGGGGTTGAGCGAGGAGACGGTGAGGTTGCTGTCCTCGAAATAAACGCGCAGGACGCGGAGGATATCCGCGCCGGTCACGCGCTGAAGAGCGGCCAGGTACTCGTTGGAAAAATTCAGGTTGCGCGTGATGAGCCAGTTGGACCCGAGGTCGGCGGCCTTGCCGCGCATGGTGGTGAGCGAGCTGAGATGGCCGCCGAGCGCGCGGCGCTTGGCCTTCTCGATTTCCGCGGACGAAACGCCGTTCTGCCTGAGATCGGCAAGGACCCCGGCGATGGCCTGCTCCGCGGCTTCGCGATTGGCGGCGTCGAGATTCGCATCGATGCCAAAGAGCCCGGACTCGCCCGGGGTGTAGCAATAGGCGGAGATGGAATGGACGAGGCGCAACTGCTCGCGGAGCCGCTGGTTCAGGCGTGAGCTGGCACCATCGCCCATGATGGTGGAGAGGACATCGAGCGCCGGGATGTCCGGGCTGGTGACGCTCGGGATGTGCCAGGCAAAGCCAAGGCGGGTCAGTTCCGTGGGAAACTCGGTATCGATGCGGCGCTTGCCGAGCTGCTGCGGCTCCCCGGGGATATAAACCGGCGGGAGGCTCTTGCGCGGATAATCGGCGAAGTATTTCTCAAGCTGATCGTGAACGGCCTGCGCATCGACATCGCCGACCACGACGAAGAACAGATTATTGGGGACGTAGCGGAGCTTGTAGTACTCCATCACATCGTCCCGCTTCAGTTGATTGAAGATGTCGATGTGGCCGATGACCGGGTGCCGGTAGGGATGCGCCTGGAAGGCGGTGTCCATGAGCTGGAGCATGGCCATGCGGTCGGGATCGTCGTAGCCCATGGCGAACTCGCGCCGGATGACCTCCTGCTCCTTGCGATACTCCAGCGGCGGGAGGGTGGAGTTCACCATCGCGTCCGAGAGGAGATCGAGCGCGGTGGCGACGCCTTTGCTGGGGATATCGATCCAATAGACGGTGCGGTCGTAAGAGGTGTAGGCGTTGATGTAGCCGCCTTGATCCTGGACCTTGAGCGCAAACTCGCTGGTGCTGCGATGCTCGGTGCCCTTGAAGAGCATATGCTCCAGGATGTGGGAGAGGCCGGCGCCGAGGTGCTTATCCTCATGGATGCTGCCGGTCTGACACCATGCCTGGAGGCTGGCGACGGGGGCGGAGTGATCCTCATCCACAATGAGGGTGAGACCATTCTTAAACGTCCAGACCCGGGCGCTGACGGGGGGCACGGGGATTTCCTTCGCAGTCTGCACGGCGAGAGGGTCCACATCTTCCGCCGGGCGATGGTGCGCGGGCTTGGCGGGGGTGCTCAACATGGCTTCTCCGTCTCAGTGGGAAGCGATTCCGCGGACGGCGCGGGCGCCGCGGATGCGGCTGGATGCGGGGGCAGAAACGGGGCGGCGAATGCCTCGTGAAAATCGTATCCCTCGCGGAATTGGTCCAGGGTATCGGTGTCGTTTTTGCCGAGGATTTCCTTCCGGATCATGTTGAAAACGATGTGCCCCAGATCCTCGCAGGAATGGACATTCCAGTAGCCGAAAACGGTGGGCACCATGGGGCCGAATTCCTTGAGGGCGAACAGGCGGATGCCGTCGAGCAATTGCAAGGGGGTGACATGGCTGGAAACCCCGGCTTTATTGACTTTTTTCTGCTGCTTGACGGTGAAGTCGAGCGCATCCCGGACGAAAGGATAGACGTCCCGGTGGAATCGGGGGTCTTCTTTGAGGATTCTGTCAACGGCCTCGGCAAAGCCAATTTTTTGCATGCGGCGATTTAAAAAGGTAAGCCCTTGAAACTAGGCGGCTAGGCCCGGAGCGTCAACTGCGCTGCTTTGGACCCGGCGGAGGCGGCCTTCAGCGGCGGCGCAATTCGAAAAAATCACGGGCTGCCGGAGCGACCTCTTGCCCGCCACGGGCGCATATCACCGCGAGTGCCCGAGATACCACTCATACGTGCTGCGGATGCCTTCGCGCAGGGGGATCGCGGCGTTCCACCCGAGGGCGTGGATGCGGCTGACGTCGAGGAGCTTTCGCGGCGTTCCATCGGGCTTGGTGGTATCGAAGGCGAGCTTGCCCTGGTAACCGGCGGCTTCGCAGATCATCTCCGCCAGCTCGCGGATGGTCACGTCCTCGCCGACGCCAATGTTCACGATCTCCGGGGAATCGTAATGCTCCAGCAGAAACCGGCAGGCGCGGGCGAGATCGTGCACGTGGAGAAACTCCCGCCGCGGGGCGCCAGTGCCCCAGACGACGACTTCCGGGGCGCCGGAGACCTTTGCCTCGTGGACCTTGCGCATAAGCGCAGGAAGAACGTGGGAGCTTTGGAGGTCAAAGTTATCGCCGGGACCGTAGAGATTGGTAGGCATGGCGGAGATAAAGCGGTCGCCATACTCGCGGGCAAAGGCCTGGCAGAGCTTGATGCCGGCAATCTTGGCCAGGGCGTAGGCCTCATTGGTGGGCTCGAGCGCGCCCGTCAGCAGGGCGGACTCGGTGATGGGCTGCGGCGCGAATTTCGGGTAAATGCAGGAGCTGCCGAGGAAGAGGAGCTTTTCAACCCCGGTATGATGCGCGGCCTCGATGACGTTGTTCTGGATTTTGAGGTTCTCCAGGAGGAACTCGACGGGGAAATCGTTGTTTGCCTTGATGCCGCCCACCTTTGCCGCGGCGACGATGACGAGCGCGGGGCGCTCTTTCTCAAAAAATGCGCGCACCGCCGGGGAATCCGCCAGGTCCAGCTCCGCCCGGCTGCGAGTGAGCAGCCTTGCGTAGCCCGCCGCCTGAAACTCCCGCAGCACGGCGCCGCCCGCGAGGCCGCGATGGCCGGCAATGAATAAGCTTTTTTCTGTCATAGGTGAAATGCCTCTGGAGGCTTTGACACGTCCAGCCAGGTTTGACCGCATCCGCGGCCAACCCTGTCCTCCATGAGAAGAATCTATCCGCTCATTTGCCGCATTGCCATCTCCGTATCGGCTTTTGCAGGCGAGACGAGGCGGGCGGCGACGGGACTTACAATTTCAGCGATCCGCTGACATTCTGAAAGAGCGAGCCGCCCGCGAAAAACAATGGTTCCCAAACGGGACGGAACCGCGTAGAGACGTGCGGGCTGTTCGCAGAACTCATGCGATCCATTCTCATCGTTCTCGACTCACTGGGCATTGGGGCCGCGCCGGACGCCGACCGCTACGGCGATTGGGGCGCGGATACGCTGGGCCATCTCTTTGCGCACACGCCGGAGCTGGCGCTGCCGGCGCTTTTCTCGCTGGGATTGGGCGAGGTGCTGGCGGGAAGCCGGCGCGGCCACGGCATCCGCGCGGGCCATGGGCGGATCCGGACGATCTCGCCGGGCAAGGATTCCACCTCCGCGCATTGGGAGATGATGGGAGTGATCCCGAAGCTGCCCTTTACGGTGTACGAGAAGCTGCCGCCGCAACTGGTGGAAGCGATGGAGGTGGAGGCGAAGGTGACTTTTCTGGGCCGGGATGCGGAGGAGCCGCGGAAGCTGTGGAGGGAGCATGCGGCAACGGGAAACCCGATGCTCGCGCTGCCGAAGGGGGAATCGGTGATCGAAATCTCCGCTCACGAAGGAGCGATGCCGCGAGCGCGCCTCTATGAAATCGGCCGCGTGGTGCGCCGCCTCGCAAACGCCCACCGCATTGCCCGCATCGTCGCGCAACCCCTGGCGGGCAAGCCCGGCGCGTACCTGGAGGCAAAAGGCCGGCATGAGTACCCGATGGTGCCGCCGCGCACGGTGCTGAATGCGATCGCCGAGGCGGGACTGGTGGTGGAGGGCGTGGGGAAGGCGCCGGAGTTATTCGGCCGCAGCGGGATCACTCACGCGCATTCCACGCGCGGCAATGCGGAGACCCTGGCGGCGGTCGAGCGGCTGTGGGAGCACGCGCAGGATGGGCTGATTTTTGCGAATGTGGGGGATTTCGATCCGCTGGGGCACGCGCGGGACGTGGCGGGTTTTGCGAAGGCCCTGATGGATTTCGACCAATGGCTGGGCGGCTTTCTGGCCCGGGTGACGCCGGAGGATTTGCTGATCATCACGGCAGACCATGGAAATGATCCGGTGTTCCGCGACCGCGACCATACGCGGGAGGAATTGCCGCTGCTGGCGCACTACGACGGACTGAGCGGGCCGCTGGGCACGCGCGAGACTCTGGCGGATATCGGCGCGACGCTGGCCCAGTTTTTCCAACTCAAAGAAGCGTGGCCTCCGGGCGCATCATTCATCGATTTCAAGACGCCAAAACCGCGAAAGGTGCGGCTGAAGATGGGATAAGCCCGAATGGCTGCGGGGCGATGGCTTCCCCCCGGACGCTCCGCTGGCGCCGGCGGCTTACGCTTCCGGCTCTTCGCCGCCGCCTTCGGCCATTTTGCGAAGGATATCGGACATGTCCTCGACCTCGTCCCATACCTCGTGGCTCACGTAAAGGGGGGAGTGCTGGGCGGTGGCGAGGGCGATGCAATCGCTGGGGCGGGCGTCGAGCTCGATGATCTTGCGCTGCTGAAGCTCATTCTCCGCAATGATGATGAGGCGGGCAAAGTAGGTGGAGCTCTTGAGATCGTTGATGATGACCCGCTCCACGTGGGCGCCGAGCGCGGTCATGAGATGCCCCATGAGGTCATGCGTGAGCGGACGCTCCTTGGGGGTGTTGCTCATGAACATGCCGATGGCCGCTCCCACGCTCTCATCCACGTAAATGACGAAAATCTTCTCCTCGTTGCCGATGAATACGGCGCGGCCCGCGCTGGTAGGCAGAACCGCCTTAACCTGAACTTCCACAACGGATTTGCTCATTTTCCAGCGAGGCTAAACAGAGGTTGGATTTCTGGTAAACAGGATTCGCACCGGCTCAGGATTGCGAAGCGGGAGCGTCGGGCAGCGCGGTTTTCTCCGTGGGCGCTCCGGTAAAGAGGCGGGCGAAGACGCGTTTTGGCAGGCTCTGGCCGGATTCCTCGCCCTGGATTTCGAGCAGGGCGTCGTGCTTGGCCGACTCCCAGGGAGCGGCAAAGCCGGGAACGCCGACGAGCATGCGCTTCTCGGCGCGGGCGTAAATTTCGAGGTCGCGCTCGAGGCGGCGCTCGGGAAACTCGTTGAGGCTGGCGACCTTGACCCGGAGGTTCTCGTTATCCTTTTTGAGGCGCTCGAGCTCGGAGGTCTTTTTCTGCACGGCGTCGGCCTCGATCTCCATGCGGTCGCTAAGGTGGCGTTTGTAGCGGCGAATCTCCCCCTTGAGCCGGACGATGCGGTATAGCGCGAGCGCCAGGAAGATGAGGCCAAGCACGAGCCCCCAGACGAAGTGGCTGATCAACAGGGCGTGGACGGTGGGATTCACGGGGTGATTGCGGTTCTAGCCTACGACCTTGAGCTCCGGCGTGGCATGGGCGTTGCCGGGCTCGCAGCGGAGGACGTTGTTCTTTTCGTCGAGGACGATAATGCGCGGCTTGTGCGCGGCGGCTTCCGCGGCCGGGTAGGAGGCGAAATTCATGATGGTGAGCCGGTCGCCGATTTTGCCCAGATGAGCAGTGGCGCCATTGAGCTGGATCTGGCCGGTGCCGGGCTCGCCATAAATAACGTAGGTCTCGAACCGCTCGCCGTTGCCCATGTTGCCGACGAGAATTTTCTCGTACGGGAGGAGGCCGGCCATCTGGGCAAGATCCTCGGAGATGGTCATGCTGCCCTCGTAGTGAAGGCTGGCTCCGGTGACCGCGGCGCGGTGAATTTTGGATTTAAGAAGGGTGAGTTCCATACGGCTACACAGGAGAATGTTCCCGTTAAGCCGGAAAAAGCAAGAGCGGTCCGTTCAGGCGCAACGAGCCCAGGGAACGGCATTATCCCTTGCAACGAGCCGTTTTTTACTCAAGCTGGAGGCCGTGATCTCCAGGATGACGGGCGGGTTGATCCGGGATACCTGAAAGATCGAAACCGCCGGTATCGGAAACGAACGCGCGGGAGAAACCATTTCCAGAGCAACTGAAGTAAAGTTTATGAACATCAAGAAAAATGGAACGCGGCCGACCAACGATGGACGCGCCGAATATTTTACGGGATCCGTGCGCGTGGAGTCGCTCTTCCAGGCGGATGCGCCCGGGCGTACGATGGGCGTCATTGGCACCTTCGAGCCCGGGTCGCGTACGGCCTGGCACACGCACCCGTTTGGCCAAACGCTGATCGTCACGGCGGGCCGCGGGCTGGTGCAAAGCTGGGGCGGACCGGTGGAGGAAATCCTGCCGGGCGACGTGGTCTGGTTTCCGGCTGGCGAGAAGCATTGGCATGGCGCGGCGCCGGCGGAGGGGATGACGCACATCGCGGTGCACGAGCATCTGGACGGGAATCCGGTGGACTGGATGGAGAAAGTGAGCGACGAGCAGTACCTGGGGTGAGAAGGCGTCGAAAAAGCGCTACCATAAATACCATAAATACGCTAAGCTGACGCCTCCATGAACGCGACAGCGAGAACGGGCCGTATCCGCAGCCCCTGCTGCCTGGCCGTCCTTTTCATCGCGGCGGTGGCGCTCCTGTATCCCGCCACCGGCCGCGCGCAGAACCTGTACGTTCAGTTCCAGAGCAGCGAGGTCAACAGTTACAACGCGGCGACGGGCGGCCTGGTGAAGGCCGGCCTGATCTCGGGCCTCAGCGATCCCGCCAGCCTGGCGCTGTCCGGCGATAACCTTTTCGTCCTCAATAGCGGCAACGGCACGGTGGGCGTTTACAACGCGGTGACGGGCGCCGTGGTGAAGCCGCAATTGATCAGCGGGCTCTCCGGCGCATCGGCCATGGTGATCTCCGGCAGCGATCTCTTCATCTCCAGCACGGATACCGGGGCCGTGGCAAAGTACGCTGCGGGCACCGGCGTGCTGATCAATCCGGAATTTGTCTCGGGCTTGAGCAATCCCTCCGCGCTGGCAGTCAGCGGGAATGCGCTCCTGGTGGCTGACGAAGGCACGGGCATCGTGGGCCAATACGGCGAATCGACCGGGGCACCGCTGAATGCGGCCTTCATCACCGGGCTGAGCGGGCCGACAGCGCTGGCGGTGGGGGGCCAATACCTCTATGTGGCAAGCGGGAGCAACGGCACGATTGGGGAATACCTGGCTCTCACCGGCGCGCCGTTCAACGCCTCGCTGATTACCGGGTTATCCTCCCCATCCGCGCTGGCCGTGCGGAGCTTGTCGCTTTATGTGGCCAGCGGGGGCACGGCGGGCATGGTTTCCACTTACATCTCAACAACCGGGGCGTTGATCGATTCCACGTTCATCTCCGGCGTGCCGAACGTCTCCGGCATGGCCGTCACGCCACCGGCGCCGGTCATCACGAGCAAGACCAGAGCGGTTGGCACGGCCGGCTTCGGGTTTCTGTATCAGATTTTGGCAAGCAATAATCCGGCCTCTTATTCCTCCAGCAAGCTGCCGCCCGGCCTGGCGCTGAACGTTTCCACCGGGTTGATTTCCGGCACGGCAACGGAATCGGGGACTTTTGCGGAAACGATCTCCGCGAGCAATCTGGGCGGGACGGGGTCCGCGGATATTTCGATCGTTCTCCATCCGCCGGTGCCGCCGGTCTTCACGAGCGCATCGAACGCGTCCTGCACGGCGGATTACCCTTTCACCTTTACCATCACGGCGCGCAATTATCCCGCAAGTTACAGCGCCATCGGGCTGCCGCCGGGGCTCAACTTCAATACGCAAACCGGCCGCATCTCCGGCGCGCCGACGGAGACGGGGCAATACTATGTCTCCATTGGCGCGACCAATCTGGCCGGCACGACTTACGGAACCCTCAAGATCAACATCGCGCCGCCGCCGCATACTTCCATCACCAGTCCGCCAAGCGCGGCGGGCACGCTCGGCGTGCCGTTCAAATATCGGATTACGGCCACCTATTTCCCGACCGGTTTCAACGCGACCGGGTTGCCTCCGGGTTTGACGGTGAATACCTCCAATGGGGTCATCAACGGCACTCCCGCGGAGATGGGAAAATTTCCGGTGCAGATCAGTGCGACGAATCTGGCCGGCTCGCGCAATGCCACGCTTGCGCTTACCATCAGATTCGACTTTGCCGCCGTGAAGGGGGCTTACCGCGGATTTGCCACGCTGGACGGGACGGATGCGGGGCAGTTGCTGGTGACAGTCATGCCGAATGGGAGTTTCACCGGATATCTGGTGCTGGCGGGCGGACGATACCCGGTGGCGGGGACGTTTGATCTCTACGGCGAATTTGATCACACGTTGAGGATTGGCAATGCGAAGGTGGATCTGAATCTCGCGATCGATCCCGCGCCGGCGGGTGTCAGCGGGACGGTGTCGGTGGTAACGGCGAGTGGCAGCAATAGTTTCGAAGTGAGCACTAACTCGACGCCTCCTTATAGTTCCAGGACGATCCCGGCGGGCATTGCGGGAAGATACACGGCGGTTTTTCCGGCGCTCAGCGGGAGCAATCTGCCGCAGGCGCCGGGCTATGCGACCATGACGGTTGCGAACACGGGCGCAATCCATCTCACCGGAAAGCTGGGCGATGGGACGGCGTTTACCGCCGGCAGCCGTTTGCAAAGCGATGGGACGACCTGGATTCTTTTTGTGCCCATCAATTACGGAAAGGACGACCGCGGCAGTATTGCGGGAACAATGACGTTCGGGCCAAATTCCGGCAGTGACGGCAGTGGCGTGCTTCAATGGATCAAGCCGGGACAATTTACGACGGATGTAAGTCTGCTGGCCGCGAAATACACGCCGCCGCCGCTGGCTTCGGGCTCGGCCACGCTGACCCTGAGCGGGGGCGGCCTTGCCAGCGCGATTGTGGATGATCTGACTATCTCGTCAAAGTATAAGGTCGGTGTCAGTGGGACCAATGAGGCGAGCTTGACGCTGACTCCATCCACGGGGGCATTTAGCGGGAAGTTTCTCTATCCGCCGGCCGGCAGGAAGATCCCATTCGGCGGAGTGATCTATCAACTGCCCACGCCGAACGGGAACGGCTTGTTCCTCGGGACGGGAGAGACCGGAGCGGTAAGTATTGTGCCTTAGTTTGGCTCCCACGCCGGACGGCCTGGCTCCGCGGCTTCAACTTCCTGATTTGGCGGGCTGGGATGGGCTCGCGGCAGCGGTTCCGGAGGGCGAAGGTTTCGCCGTGGGAGCAGGGGTTGGCGACGGAGTGGGAGTTGGCGGGGGCACGGTGATGTCTTTCCATGCGAAGAGCTGGCCGGTGTAGCCGCCGGCGTTCTTGAGGAGCGTATCGACGCGGTCATGCCAGTGGTTGAGATCGGGCGGGCTCCAGGGCTTCTCGGCGGTGCCGGGAAAGACGAGGTAAGCGATTTTTAGGGCGCTGACGGGACGATTCTCCGAAGTGGCCAGCGGGTTCAACTGCTGGGCGATGCGGAGGGAGGCTTCGCCGATTTTATTGAGAGGACCCACATCTCCGACGATGGCCGGGTAGATGGTATTGCCGTAAACAACGGCGCAGTAATCGCCGAGGCCGGGGGAGAATGCGTCATCGGCCTGGCGAAAGACGCAGCCGGGGACCACGATATAGGGATCGGCGGCGCCGACGAGGAAGGAATTGATGCGGAGCTGGTTGATCTCGTACCTGGCCTCCTCGATGGCGCTCTTGATTGACTGGCGCTGGGCGGTGCTGGTGGCGAGGGCGAGGTTCCCCTGCAACTGGAGGAGGCGCGCCTCTTTCTCGGCGGCGAAGGGGTTCGGGTTCTTGCCGCGCTTGGTCCACTTGTAGCTGGTCAACGGCTGGAAGGTCTGGGAATTGGCGTCAACGTTCGGAACGCGGTCGCTATCCGAGCCGTCGCTGTCCACATCCATATCGGACTGGATCCAGAGGATCTTTGGCGCCGGAGCGGTGCCGGTGACCGGGGGTTGAATCTCGAGGATGGTTTCGCAATCGTAGAAATCGTGGCGCGTGAGGAGCTGATCCAGGTGCAGGAGGTCCCGCTGAAGGGAGTTGACCTTGTGCCGGTAAAGCCGCTCGTAGAATGGGGAAACCCTTGCTGCCTTGATCCATTGCGGCAGCTCGGGAAAAACGACGGGGAGCGCGGGATTGAGCGCGGTGAGGGCGTCCTGGCTGCTGACAGCGCGCGGAATGCGGACCCGGAGCGCGAGCTGCAGGGTATAGCTGGAGGAGGAACTGACCTCCGCGGCGGCGGGGCCTCCCGGCTCCGTGGCGAAGGAAGTTTCCAGCGTGATGCCATTGAAGAGGCGCCCGGCATCGAGCCGCTTGTAGGGGACGTAAAGCGGGGTGGGCGATGGCTCCGGCGCAGGCAGCGGGGTGGGAGTGGGCGCCACCTCCTCCGTTACGTGCACCGGCGGGCGGCAGCCGGCCAGCGCCAGGAGCATCGCGGCGGCGGCAATCCGCGCTTTGTTATTTAGGCAGCAGCGCAAGGATGGTCAGCACGATGCTTGCGACGCTGAGGAGCGCCATGAGACCGCCGGGGACGAAAGCTTTCTTGTGGATGAAATCCGGGACGAATTTCCCTGCCAGCAGCACGGAGACACACAGGGCGATGACCCCGGCAATGATGGGCCGCTCCGGCAACAGGACGCTGGCCACGATGAGGATGGCGCCGGAAAGGGTGCCGGAGATGACGGAGGCGATGCTCTTTGCCTTCACGTAGCCCATGATGCCGCCAAGGATGGTGAGCACGGCAAAGACCAGGTAATAGGTCTTCGTCACCGACTTGATGATCAGCGCCCCGACGGGGAGATACTCGATGATGGAAGCCATGTGGGCTTGGTTACTTAGCGGACGGCGCGGGCGCTGGCAATCTCCTCTCTCGATTCTTCATCCTCATGCTGGCCGGCCACGCTGGCATTGAGGCCGAAGCGCAGCAGGGCCATCGGGACCAGGCAGAGCAGGCTCATGCCCAGAAAAATCGCCCAGCCGGGAACCACCCGGGGCCGGTCGCGCTCGACGCCCATCAGCGCCTCGTGGACCACCTGCTCGGCGGGCACTTTCAGGAATTCCGGCGAGTTGAAGCCGGGACCCAGCCGGCCGGTATTGGCGACCTCGCTGAACTCCGTATCCACGGGGCCCGGGCAGAGGGCGGTCACGGAGACGCCGGTACCGCGCAGCTCCGCGCGCAGCGCCTCGGAAAAACTGGTGACGTAGGCCTTGGTGGCGGCGTAAACGGCAAGCTGCGGCACCGGGAGGAAGCTGGCGGAGGAGGAGACATTCAGGATGGCGGAAGACTCGAAGGTGCGCAGCACGGGCAGCAGGGTGTGGGTCAGCCGCGTGAGGGCGACAATGTTCACATCCAGCATGGCATTCACCTTGGCCCAATCGGCGCCCTCGAAGAGACCGTGATCGCCAAGGCCGGCGTTATTGACGAGAAAATTGATGCGGACGCCTTCGTCCGAGAGCCAGCGGGTGAAGCGGTCCACGGCATCGAGGTCCGTGAGATCGAGCCCGTAGCAGTAAACGCTGAGGTTGGGGTTTGCGCGGACCAGCTCCGCCTTGACGTGGTTGAGCCGATCCTGCCGGCGCGCGATGAGGACCAGCGCGCGCGCATGGGGCGCAAGCTGCCGGGCAAACTCCACGCCCAACCCTGAGGAGGCGCCGGTGATGAGGGCTGTGCAGCCGTGGAAAAATTTCATAAGCTCGGTATTTTACCCGCCCATTATGACCGTGCTCAATCTATCAGCGCAAACACCGTTTACGACGAAAGACGGCTCGCAGATCCGCAGCATCCTGGACCGCGCCAACGCCCCGGTGGAAAAACAGAGCCTGGCCGAGGCGAGCGTGCCGGCCGGCGGCGCGACTCAACGGCACTATCACCGGCTCAGTGAGGAGTTCTACTTCATCCTGGAAGGGCGGGGCCGGATGGAGATCGACGGCGAGGCCCGCGATGTGGCCCCCGGCGATGCGATCCTGATTCCCGCAGGCGCGTGGCATACCATCGCGGCCCGGGAGCCGCTCCGCTTCCTCTGCTGCTGTGCCCCGCCTTACTCGCACGAGGATACGTATTTCTAGCGGGGTTAAAAATCCATCGATGCGCGCATTGGACTGAAGGACCAGGGAACCGCCGGAACCCCATAATCCGCACGCTTGAGCGGGGGAAAATTCCGCCAATTTCGGTCAGCAGTTCTCTGGACTGAATGGGGTGGTATGAGGTATATCCCTGTGTCAGACGATACGTTCCAAAGGGGGGCCGAAAGGTCCGCACAGGGTGATGTCCGTCGTTTTTTGGGCAGACCCGGGCGGGCTCCAACGCCAACTCCTCGCAGGGGCGTTCTTTCAAACCCTACCATGAGCAGTAGTGCAGCCATTTCCAGAGCCCGAGGCGGCGAGAGCTTCTGGGCGCGTTTCCGCGAGGTCTTCCGCGGATGGTCGCGACCGCGCTGGAATGGGTGGGACGATCCGGTGTTTGAGAATCCATGGCAGCGCTATTGGGGCAATACCTATGGCGCGGAGTTGAAGCGCTGGATACTGAAGCCCGTTTTCGACGGCCTCGAGAAAACCGGGCGGATGGGCGATCTTATTGTCGATGCCGGCAGCGGCGCGCTGCCGGTAACCACGCTGCTCGATCCGCGCCAGGGACGGCGCTGGATTTTCATCGATATCGCCGCCGATACCGCTTCGAACTTCGCCAATCAACTCAAGGTCCGGCTGGACGTGGAAAAGATCGGCGAGCCCGGCGCATACAGTTGCCGCAAGGCGCTGCGGCGCGCGGCGCACTTCCTGCGGATCGATCCGCGGTCCGCGGAGGTCGCGCGCGCCGACACGATTGTAGTCTCTGACGTGCTCAATTACGTCGATTTCGAGAAGGTGCTGCGCGGTTTTTCGAATTTTGTGAAACCGGGCGGACGTTTCGTCGTTTGCAACCTGCCGATGCGCGGCAACCAATCGCTCTTTTCCGGGAAGGGACTCAGGGACAATTGCCTCCTTTTCGGTTTCCTCGAAGGGATCGGCTTTGACCTTGAAGAAAAACATTTCCCGAAGCGGGAACCCGGCGTGACCACGGAGGCCGGGGAATTGCTGGTGCTGGTGGCGAAGAAACGCGAGTAAAGTCTGCCCGCGAACCGGGCCGCGGCTACTTTCCGCACGCCTCTGCGGGCCTGCAATCTCTCCGCAGGCGCATCGCGATTTCAATGGCCGCAAAAATCGCCACCGGCAGGATCACCGCCGCAAGCGAGCGGTAATCGTAAAGCCACTCCAGCGGGGTATTGATGCAATCGAGATAGCCGTACAGCGGAATCATCCCCGCAGAAAGCAGGAGGGCGAGCCGCGTCGCCGCGCTCCAGGGACGCAGCGCGCCATAGGCCAGCGGCCAGATGAGATACCACGGCCATACTCTGGATAAGATGAGGAGAATCGAAGCCAGGAAAAATGCGGCCGCCCAAAAGAGAAAGCGGTCGAAATCAACCGTCTTCCAGGCTGCCACCAGAAAGAAAGCAAGGAAGCAGGCCCACGTCGCGATATGGATCCAAAGGTCCGCCCGTTTCACCGTGGGCCAATCCCGCGGCAGGATGGAGAGACGCCGCTCGACGGGATCGCTCGCGGCATTTGGCGGAGGGGGGATTGGGTGGACATGACGCTTGCCCACAAAGCCGACGCGCCGGGAAAACGGATCGAAGACGCGCACCCAGTTCTCATCGCGCGTGGAGAGCACCAGGAGCGGCTGGCCCGGCTTTAGAAGCGAGAGTCGCGCGGATTTCTTGGTGATATCCGCATGCAGCGCGGCGGTGGTGTTGGCGGCATCCCAGGCGATTTTGAAATCCATCGGGGCATCCAGGGAGCCGGCGGTTTCTCCCTGGGCGCGGCGCAGCGCCTTGAAAATCAGTTCCTGGTAACCATTAAAGTAGAATTGTGCCGAATCGCCATTGTGCGTCATGAGATCACCCGGGCGAGCCCTTGCCGCGAGAAGCGAGAGAATGATGGCTGCGGCGACAACGGCCCCCGCGCGCAACAGAAAACCGCTGCGCGCCCCGCCGCTCCGCAGGTGTGCCAGGATGTAAAGGAGCACGAGCGGCCATGTGATGACCTTTACCAGCGCGGAAGCCGCCAGCGCCAGGATGGCGCCCATCCTCGCCCCACGCAGGTGCAGCCACACGGCCAGCATCGCCAGCAGCATCATGCAGGCGTCATTATGACCGGAGAGCGCGCTCTCGATGACGACGAGCGGATTCCAGAGAAAGAGCACGGTCCCCATGGGCGCCGATGCCGGGTCGAGCCGCATCAGGATCAGCCAGATGAAGCCGCCAATTCCCAATGCGCAGACCGCCGCCAGCGCGCGGAAGAGCAGCAGCGTAAGCCCCACATGCCCGCCGCCGGCCCGGACGATGCCCGCGGAGATGACCGTCCAGAGCGGTCCGTACACCGAGGGCCGAAACTCAAACTGCCCGCCCAGGGAGAAAGCGGGGTCCGGAATCGACGATGCCGCGTGCGCATCCGCCCCATGCGCCGCCAGCAACCAGCCGTAGTGCGAGTAAAAGTAAGTATCGCTCGACAACATGACCGGCGAGCAAAGCAGGATGCCCATAAACAGGGCCGCGGCGCAGCCCGCAATCGCCGTCCACCGGGCATCCCGGATGCCGCGCGCCATCCACAGCATCGCCGCGTAAAGCGCGAATAATCCCGCGCAGCACCCAAGGAAGCGCTCCAGCGGCCCAAACCCGTGCCGCCCGCGGCCAAGCGCGCGAATCGCGTGCCGCGTCATCAACCGCGTCCAGGGCAGCACCTCTCCCGCCATGGTCGGCTCCGCCTGATCCAGCCGCGCCGATACCCGCGCAAGCGCATGATACAGCCACGCCGTCCCGGCAGCGCAGAGGAGCAGCGCAAGCGTCCGCGCGCGGTCCATTCGCGATACGGGTGCCGGAGCGGTCTCGTCAGCCATTCCCGTGCAGTGCAACGCGGTCCCGGCCCTTTTGGCAAAACAAATGGATGCCACCGCCCCGCTCCCGGCGGAATTCGCCTCGCGAAAAATACGCGCGGAGAAATCCCGCACGCGGCGTCACGTCCGCCGCGGGATCGCATGGAACTGCAAGAACCGCAGAGGCGATAGCACGCGGATTTTAAAATGGCTTACTTCACCTGAAAGCCGTCGGTTTCAGAAAGCGTCCCGGCTGGTCCGAGGAAAGTCACGTTGACGGTATAATCTCCGGCCGGGTCACCCGATAGTAGGTCAAAGGTGGCGCTTACCACGCCGGTGGAACTATTGCGGGAGAAGCTGGCGGCGGTAATCGTGGAGCCTCCATCCGTAAGGGTTACCGAATTGGGCGAGACATCGTCGGGCGGAGGCGCGGGGCTGTGGCTGCTATTGAGGGTGATGGTGAGCGCGACATCGCCGGGACGGGTGCCGGAAGCGGGGCTCACGCTGGATATCCCTTGCGAAATCACCGGATCATAACTGGCCAGCGCCGTGCGGGTGATCTCGTAAAAGCGCTTCTGATTGCTCGATGCCGCCCCGTTGTCTGTGTAACTTGTCTCGATGGCATCCGTGGCCGCGGCCTGGGAGCCGGTAAGCGTGGCCCACGTGGCCATATCCGGCGCGGCCTGTACCTCATAAGTGCCACCCTCCACGCTGCTCCAGGTAATGGTCACATTGCCCGTGGAGGCGCTGACTGCGGGCGTCTCCGCCGTCTCTTGAAAACCACTTACGCCGTTAAAGATGGTGGTTACGGCTTCCGTCGCGGAAGTTACCGCGCCGCCGGTGGGATTGCCATAATAGGCCCGCCCGATATCGTACGGGAACACCGGCGTGCCGCTGGAGTTAATCGCGACAAAATAAGCATAAGTGCCATTGGGAAACTCCGGCGTCACGCAATAGCGTCCGTTGAATTCATCCAGATCGTACCCGCCGGAGCCAGTAGTCCATGTCTGGCCCGTGCCCGGGTTGACCAGATCACCCAGAAAGGCATTGTCCTCCATATAACGGCCCAGCGGATACGATGTGCTCACCGAGGGGCCGCTCTGGTTCGCGCTCGCATTATACAGCCGCTGCGCCCATGCGGGAATGGTGGTGCGCCCGGTAGAGGTCAGGTTATCCGCGCCATTCGCGCCATTGCGCACGGTGTAACCGCTCACCATGCGCCGGATGCCGCTGGTGGAGTCCATCGCGCTGCTGTAACCATACGGCCCATAGAGCGGGTATCCATCGCCCACCCACCCCAGGATCGGCGAGTGCTGCGTGACCGCCGCCGTGGACTCCGCGTAAGTATTGGTCGCCGCGTTGTAAGTGACGTGATCTCCCAGCAGATAGCGCAGGCCGATGGGATCCGCGTGGTAATGATAGACCCCGGTATTCTGCTGGTGAGCGTAGGCGGGATCAAACGTCACCCCTTCATTGACAAAAGCGTCGCGGTTCCAATACCCGGAGCCGCTTCCCGTGGAGGTGACATCCTCCGTGCCATTCCAGTAATACGCATCCCAGCTATTGAACATCGAAACGCCATCCACCATCAGCCCGATGGCGCCGGTGCCATTGAGCGTCTTGCTGGTGGGCGCGCTTCCCAGCGTGGAGGAGCGGGGAAACCGGAAAAGAATGTGCTGATTCACCGGCCAATTCGGGAAAATCGTGGTCTTTGCGGAATCAAGGTACCACGGCCCCATGATGTAACTGGCCAGGCCGGTGCTATAGACATAAACCCAACTGCCGGAATAGGCGACACCCTGAATCCCGCTGTATGCCGGCAGCGATTGCGTCTGGGAGCCATTGCTCCACGTGGTGGCGTTGCTGCCCGTATCCATCGCCGCCGTGGTGGTATAAATGCGAGCGTAACGCGTGGCAAACGTCGTGTACCACGAGGTCAATTGCGGATCCGCCCGCGCAATGCCCGCGGTGAATATGAAAAGGAGCGAGAGGATGAATCCTGACTTCATAAGAGGGATGATCTGGAGGGGTTTGCCAATCGACCATGGCGCGGAAGTGTAAAGCTGCTATGTGAACTACCGCCAAAAATTGTAAAGGAAATGTAAAGAGCGCGCCTTCCCCCCCCTCCCCACCCGCGAGCCCGCGCTTCCAACCCCCAATGGTGAAGCAGTGACGGCAGCCCTCCGGCCCCCGCCTTCGGATTCGGCGAGTTTCATGCCATGCATGTCCACCTGCGTCGAATCGAAAAATCGCGAGATGGCGGCAGAGAGGTGAGGCCCTTTGTTTTCCTTGTTTCGATTTGCCCTTCAGTCGCCTGCACGGAGCCCGCCCCGCGCTGAAAATCATCCCGTCCCTGCGGGTTCCCGCAACCTTAACGGGCGGCGCGCCCCACCCGAAAGCTCCACCCACCTGGAAGAACCCGGGATCGCCGCTGGAAGATGGGAGTCCAACAGCCCGAGCCTCTTCCAAATCGACGAGCGGGCGTCCTGAAAGACTGGTTGACCTCGCGTAATCCGCTGCTAGTCTTGACGTTCCTCGTTGAAATGTCGGGCTGTGGCTCAGCTTGGTAGAGCGCCTCGTTCGGGTCGAGGAGGTCCAGGGTTCGAATCCCTGCAGCCCGACCATGTTCAACGATTCGAACCCTTGGGTTCAGACTGCCCCGCCGCGGCGCGGCAAGGCAAAGAAATCAACGCGAGCAAAGCGAGCCCCTTTTTGCAGGTCGCTTGAGCGACAATCCCGCCAGCCCGACCATTTTTTTGAGGAGAATCGACCGCGCAGAGGGGGCTTCCGAAGGATTCAAGGTTTCCCTGCGAGGAAACTTTTCTTTACAAAACGATTGACACTAAGGTTGCGCGCGCCACCTGCAAGACGCCTCAAAAAGTCAATGGAAATAAATGAACTCACTGACGCATCACTTTTCCTGCAAAGGTCGAGTTATGGACAGAGACAACCATTGTGTTTCGGGGGCACTTTCCGGCGATCGATTCGCCCTGGCTCGG